>JAQGNH010000214.1 GCA_028291945.1 Betaproteobacteria bacterium | reverse complement strand
GCTCGGCCGCGGCCGGCAATGCCCGCAATCCGGTGACACCCGACGAGGTGATGTTCTCCGCAGCCGTGCGCGCCGAGCAGGCGCAGCGCGGCTCGCGTGAGTCGAACGCGCGGCGCGCCGAGGTGGGGGGTTTTGCGCGCGAGCTTATTCCCGACGTGATCGCGTTCATCGCTGAACGCGACTCTGCGTATCTGGCAACTGCGAGCGCGGATGGCCAGCCCTACGTTCAGCACCGCGGGGGCCCGCCCGGGTTTCTTCGAGTGCTCGATGAGCGCACGATCGCTTTCGCCGATTTTGCCGGAAGCAGGCAGTACATCAGTATCGGCAATCTCGCCGAAAACGAGCGCGCGTTTCTGTTTCTCATGGATTACGCGGCGGCACGCCGCCTGAAACTCTGGGGCTGCGCGCGCGTCGTGCCGGACGATCCCGATCTGTTCGCCCGCGTCGCCACTCCTGGCTATGGGGCGCGAATCGAGCAGGCTATCGTCTTCACCGTTCGCGCTTGGGACTGGAATTGCTCGCAGCACATTCCCAAGCTGGTGCCGGCCGCGGCCCAATGAAACCATAGCACGCGAACAAAAGGGAGCGCCGCAGCGCTCCCTTGGTGGCTTCGCGAATGAGCCACGTCAGTGCTTCATGCTCTCGGGCACCTTGCCGCCGTTTTCCGAGACCTTGCGCATGACGGCTTTGTGCAGGGCGATGTTCTGCTCCGCGCTGCCGGCAACGCCAACATTTACGTTCAACTCCTGTGCCAGCTCCTTGCGCGCAGTGAGACTCGAATCGAGATCGAGAAGCTTGAGCAGGTCCACGATCGACTCGCGATAGTTGCCCCCGCCGCCTTTGTTCGAGGCGAGCTGTGTGAGCACCGCTTCGATGTCAATGTTCTGTATCGACATCTGAGACGATCCCTGCTGTCCGGTTTGCGCGGAGGGCTGCGCCTGTTGCTGAGTGGAGGGCTGTGCCTGTTGCTGCGCAGAGCCCGATGTTTGTTGTCCGCCGGGTGCTTGAGAGGCGGACGCGGCCCCATGATGGCGTAGCCTGTCCAGGATGTTGCTGAAGATTCCCATTCGCTGCTCCTTCTTTTCCAGGATTGGAAGCATCTAACAGAGCAAACGGCGTTCCACCCCAGGCTTACTGAGCAGTCCGCCCTTGCGGCGCCTGCATACGTATCGGCACAGTCACGCTTCGCTACGTTCACGGTTCCCAGTGTATTCTTGGAGTGCGCTCCCGCAGTATGCAACTGGCGCTGCTTGAACGTGTCACTAAAAGTAGACCTATCCAAGGAGAGCGCATGCGCCGCCCAGTCAAGTGGGTCCTGATGTCGGTCGCATCAGGCGTGACAGTCCTCGGATTGATCGTTGCTTATATTGCGGCAACCTTCAATCCCAACGACTACAAGTCGGACATCATCCGTATGGTCCAGGAGAAAACCGGCCGCACGCTTCAGCTCAAAGGCGACATCGGTCTTACGTTCTATCCAACGCTCGGAATGAAGCTTGGGGAGACGTCACTATCGGAACGCAGGAGCGACCGTGAGTTCGCCCATGTGGCCACGGCGACCGTCGCAGTCAAGCTGATACCGCTGATGTCGAAAGAAGTCATCGTCGACGCAATCGAGGTCACGGGACTGCGCGCGACGATTGTGCGCGACAAATCGGGCCGGTACAACTTCGAAGACCTCGCAGCAGCCGAGCAGAAAAAGCCGCAGGCAAGCACTGCGACCCCTCTCAAAATCGATATCGGTCACGTTGCAGTAGCTGACGGCGACGTGACGTACGTGGACCAAAGTGCAGGCGCCCAGTACCGGTTCTCGAACCTGAACGTGAAAACCGGCCGCCTCGCAAACGGTGTAACCACACCGATCGACCTTGGCGTGCTCATCGCGTCTGCGAAGGACAAGGCCCAGCTCGACACCAAGCTCAAGACAAAGCTCACGTTCGATCTCGAGCGTCGCCTGTACAAATTGGAAGGGCTCGACTTCTCGACTAAAGGCAACCTTGGCACGCTGTCAGGGATCAACGCGACCGCCAAAGGCGACGTCGAAGCGCGTCTCGCCACAGGCGAGTTCATCACCAAGGGCCTCGCTGCAACTCTGACTGCGAAAGAGCCCGAAGGCAATGTGACGGTGAAGCTCGACACGCCGGCACTCACGCTGACGACTGACAAAGTTGCAGGCGACAAGCTCGCGCTGGAGGTCACTCGCGATAACGGCAAAAACAAGCTCCTCGTGAAACTCACGATAGCGGGCGTGCAAGGCGCGTTCAAATCGCTGAAAGCCGGCCCTCTTGACGCAACTATCGAGACGCAGGGTGAGCGCGCCATGAAAGCGCATCTCACGGGCAGTCTCATGGGGAATCTGGAGGCGAAGCGCTTCGAGCTGCCGAATCTGACACTCGATGCAAAGATCACAGACCCGAAGCTCCCGAAAGGCTCATTCGATGCAGCTTTGAGCGGCTCGGTGGCAACTGACTTCACCCGGGAAACCGCCGCGATCGATTTCTCGGGCCGGCTCGATGACTCGAAAGTGAACGGTAAAGCCGCGGCCACGAAATTCTCGCCACTGGCGTTGACGTTCGATGTGAACGCGGATCAGTTCGATGCCGACCGCATGATGTCGAAGAGCCCGACATCAGACAAGATCGACCTCTCTGCGCTCGAGGGTCTCAATGTCGCAGGAACACTGAAAATCGGCAAGCTCACGCTCCTCAACCTCAAAAGCTCACAGGTACGGGCCGATGTGAAAGTGGCGAATGGACGTCTCAGTGTCGCTCCGCTCTCCGCTCGCCTGTATGACGGCACTCTCAATGGCTCGCTCTCGGCGCAAGCAGCCCAGAACCCGCTCTTTGCTGTCAAACAGTCCCTCTCCGCAGTCGCGCTCGGCCCGCTCTTGCACGATGCGGCGCAGATCGACACTCTGGAGGGAAAAGGCACAATCGAAGTGGATCTCAGCACACGCGGTGCAACGATGGATGCGCTGAAGAAGGCATTGAACGGTACTGCAGCGGTCAACGTCACAGACGGTGCGATCAAGGGCGTGGACATTGCCGGAACGATTCGCGGCGCGCGCACGAAGCTGCAGATGCTGCGGGGTGAGCAGGTGCAACAGACCAACAAGACGCTCAAGACCGATTTCTCGGAAATGAAGGCGACGTTCCACGTAAAGAACGGCGTCGCCCATAACGACGATCTCACGATGAAGTCACCGCTGCTACGGGTCACCGGTGCCGGCGATCTCGACATCGGTGCCGACCGCATGAGCTATCTGCTGAAAGCCACCGTCGTCACGAACACCACGGGCCAGGGCGGCAAAGATCTCGCAGAATTGAACGGGCTCACCGTTCCCGTCAGGCTCACGGGTGCGCTCGACTCACCCCAATACGCCATCGATTTCGGCGGAATGGCAACTGATTTCGCCAAACGGCAGCTTCAGGACGAGTTGCTGAAGCGCGCCCTGCCTGCGAACACCGCGACCTCTGCGAAAGGCGGCAATAAAATCGAAGATGCCCTCAAGGGCGGCCTCAAAGGCATTTTCGGGCGCTGAGGCATCCCCGATCGGACATCGGCTCAATCGAAGCGCGCAAGAAAGCCGGACCGTTCGCGATCGACATGCGCGGTCCGAGTGCTACCTGGCACACACGCCTAGAAGGCAAAGCAATATGCCGGCGTGCCCTCGCCTCTATAACTGAAGCGAGCGCATCACTGAGGTGCGCCTCCGCTGGCTATTTTTCGTACTTGAATGAGACGTTAACGCGCGCGCGGAAAGCGCTGACCTTGCCGTCTTCGACGACCACGTCGAGTTTGGTGACTTCAGCGATGCGAATATCCCTCAACGTGGACGAAGCGGTCTCGACGGCATTCGTCGTCGCTTCCTCCCAGGAGTTGGTGCTTGTTCCAACCAGTTCCGTGATCCGGTAGACACTGCCCTTCGAGCTCGCTGCGTTCATATCGATCTCCCGTCGGAGTATTCGCTGAGCTAAGGAACGTCATCGCGGCGCTGTTGCGCTCTCATTAGAAGCTTGCCTGATGCAGCACACGGCATTTCAGTGTAGTGATACGACGCCTAAACAACAACCGCCGGGAAGTTGTCGAAGGCTGGCCGGGACGCCGCGTGGTCGAAATAAATACCGTGCCCGTCATGACGGTCGGACGGCCAGAGCTGGTGCAAATAAGTAAAGCATGCCGTTCACACCGTCGCCACCGGTGTCACCGGCGAGCCTGCCGCGCCAGGCATCCGCAACGGCGGCGCCGTCAGAAGGAAACGACTGCGGCGGTTCTTGCGCATCCATGCGGCGAGCTCCGTGAGATACCACAGCTCACCCAGGTGAATGCCGAGCTTTACGAGACAGTGTTCATGTAGCGGCAGTTGCGGGCCGCGATGGCCGAGCCGCGGATCGGTGCCGAGCGTAGAGGAGCGCTCCACGGCCAGATTGTCGGCAGCGATCGCCGCGATACCGCTGTCCGCGATCCATTCGAGCAGCCGTTTATCGTAACCATCCAGCACGGTGCATGCGGTTCTGATCGAAGCGTCGAGCTTACCGTCGGCCTCGCGTATCAGTTGCCCCAGACCAGTATGAATACAGACGATGTCGCCCTGCTCCACTTTCACGTCGTCGTCTTTCATCACGCGCTCGAGCATCTCCCACGTGACAGCGACGCGCTCGTCTCCGAAGTGGTGACGCAGGTCGATCATGACTGCGCGGCCTTGAACGCCCGTCTCGGCCATCTCAGCAACGGAAAGCGCAAGCGCACCCAGCTCGCCCTGTCTTCCACGCCCCGCGCTGTCGACGAGCTGATAGCCGTTGTAAGAGACCTTCTCTGCGACACCATCGCCGTTCGCGTCGAACACTGTTCCTTTGTGGGCGAATCCGTCCCAGTGGGTCGAGTATTGCGAATACAACATGATCGCTTCGTCAGAACCGACGTCAGTAAAGCGCGGGTCGCTTTTTTCCATGGCGAGGTTGAAGTACACATCAGTGCCGCGCATCACGGGATGGAATACCGGCGGATAGCGGTTCGGATTCAGCACATTGCCGCCGGGACGGTCGAGCGGGTGCGAAAGGCAGAACACTTCTCCGGTCTTTACTTCCTGGAGCGCACGCAAGCGGCGCGCCGGGGTCAGCAAATTCATGCGGCCGTGCTGGTCGTCTTCCCCGAATTCACCCCAGTTCGACCCTTCGGGCCGTTTATTCCATCGTTTCGTCATGAGCTCACGCCTTTCGAAATGAAAATTTTTATGCGCAGTGATTTTACGATTGTAGCGGTGGCCGCCGAATGGCCCAACGCAAGTCTCTGTCTCAGCTCGTCGTGCGGGCTCCGCCAGAGGGCGGCACGCGCAACCAGAACGTGACGGGGCCATCGTTGATGAGGCTTACTTTCATGACGGTGCCGAATCGCCCAGTTGCAACGGGCGAGTGCCTGATCCGCGCCTGCTGCACGAGATACTCGAACAGACGGCGGCCTTCGTCAGGACTTGCCGCAGATGAGAAGCTCGGCCGTGTGCCTTTGTTTGTGTCTGCCGCAAGCGTGAACTGAGGAATCAGCAGGACACCTCCTGCCACGTCTTGCACCGACAGGTTCATCTTGCCGTTCGTGTCGGCGAATACGCGGTAACCGAGAAGCCGCTCGAGCAGGCGATCGGCCTCACGCTCTGCGTCGCTTTGTTCTACACCGATCAGCAAAAGCAGCCCTCGTTCCACTGCGCCCACGCACTCGCTGTCAATCGTGACGTTAGCGCGAGTAACTCTTTGCAGGAGCCCGATCACGCAGGACCGTATTGGTATCGTTCGGCTACGCACGCCGCGACCGCTCGGAATCTACGAACAAGAGAAGTCATGAACCACCTCCGATGCCTTTACTCTACTCCGCTTGTGGCGAGCATTCACCGCGGCGCGTGTCAGCTGAGACGAAGCACGCTCGACGGGACACGAGCGGGACATGCCGGCAATCGACACTGGATCGGACACTAGCAGGATCCGGGCACTGAGGTCCCCGGCTTATCTACGCGTCTTCGAGTCAGCTCGATCGCGGGCGGCTTGCCGAGAGCCCGCTAAGGACAGTCGAATGCAAGCGGGAAGTCACCGCCACTGCAGCACGCGCAAGCGCTAGGTTGTTGAGCGAGCTCTGGCGATCGCACTAGCGATGGCTTGTGCTGATACAAATAGAGCAA
>JAQGNH010000184.1 GCA_028291945.1 Betaproteobacteria bacterium | reverse complement strand
GCCCGGTCGCAGACGTCAAGCAATGCACGCTTGATGGCGGAGCAGACCATATCCTCGCCGCGCGCCTCCTCAAGCGCTTCACCGAAGACCGTCCGTGGATACACATGGACCTTTCCGGATCGAGCGCGAAAGGCGGTCTGGGCGCCGTCGGAACCGACGTCACGGGCTTCGGCGTCGCGTGGGGTTACACGCTGCTGCAGTCGCTTGGAGCAGGCTAATTCGTTAAACTCGCTTTCACTTTTCCTCGGATAGGCCCGATGTCCGGCAGCACGCTCGGCAAGCTTTTTACAGTCACGTCTTTTGGCGAAAGCCACGGCCCCGCCATCGGCTGCGTGGTCGATGGCTGCCCACCCGGCATGGCGCTCAGTGAAGCGGACATCCAGCCCGAGCTCGATCGCCGCAAGCCCGGCACGTCCCGTCACGTCACGCAGCGCCACGAAGAAGATCGCGTCGAAATTCTCTCCGGTGTTTTCGAAGGCAGGACGACCGGTACACCGATCGGTCTTCTCATACGTAACGTCGACGCGCGCAGCAAGGATTATTCGAAGATCAAGGATCAGTTCCGCCCGGGCCACGCAGACTACACGTATTGGCAGAAATACGGCATCCGGGATTATCGCGGTGGCGGTCGTCAATCGGCGCGCGAGACCGCCGTGCGCGTAGCAGCCGGCGCAATCGCCAAAAAGTGGCTGAATGAAAAATATGCGGTCGTCATTCGCGGCTATATGTCGCAGCTTGGACCGACCGAGATTCCTTTCAAGTCATGGGAAGGCGTGTACGAAAATCCCTTCTTCGTTGCGGATCCCGCCTACGTCGCACAGCTTGAGCAGTTCATGGACCGGCTTCGGAAATCAGGCGATTCGGTCGGTGCGAAAATCACAACGGTGGCATCAGGCGTTCCGGTGGGGTGGGGCGAGCCTGTTTACGACAAGCTCGATGCCGACCTCGCATACAACATGATGAACATCAATGCCGTCAAAGGCGTCGAAATCGGCGCTGGTTTTGCGGCAGTGACGCAAAAAGGCACCGAGCATTCCGACGAAATGACCCCGCAGGGATTTCTCACGAATAACGCGGGCGGCATACTCGGCGGAATCTCTACGGGCCAGGATATCGTGATTCACGTCGCGGTGAAGCCCACCTCCAGCATACGTCTGCCGCGCCACACGATCGATGTCAGCGGTAAACCGACGATCATCGAGACGCACGGCCGTCACGATCCGTGTGTCGGCATCCGCGCCACGCCCATCTGCGAAGCGATGATGGCCATAACGCTGATGGACCATGCGCTGAGGCATCGAGCGCAAAACGCGGACGTCACGTGCTCGACGCCGCGAGTGGCTGCTCAGGCGCCCCCTGACGTCATTGCGCGTCTCCGGGCTGCAGCCGCAGTCGAGGATCCCGAGCCCGACGAAGCCTGACTGCTCGCCCTCGAGTGACGCATCGCCTGCCGTACCGGCGCCTCGCCGGGTTCTACTTCTTTTATTTCGCGTATCTCGGTACTTTCTCGCCGTTTTTCAGTTTGTATCTGGAAAGCGTCGGCCTGACGCCGCTCGACATCGGTGTCGTCATGACGTCGCCCCAGCTGACCCGCATCGTTGCGCCGCATTTGTGGAGCTGGCTTGCGGACCGCAGTTCCTCGCCGCTGCGCGTCGTCCGCTTGACCGGACTTGTGGGCACCATCGCGTTTCTTGGTGTGTTCGGAGGAAGCCACTTTGCCCTCCTGTTCGTCACCATATCTGCGATGACGTTCTTCTGGAGTGCGGCGTTACCGCTGATGGAAGCGACCACACTGACCCATCTCGGCGACGAGACGGCGCGCTACGGCCGAGTACGGGTATGGGGTTCGATCGGGTTTATCGCGGCCGTAATCGGCGTCGGGCACGTGCTCGATCATGTAAGCCTCGATGCTGTGCCCGCGCTGGTGCTCGCGATGATGATGGGCATGCTGCTCTGCTCGTGGGTTGTGCCGGAAGCGCCGACTGCACGTCGCAACGAGGGCGAAACTGTCGGCGGTGTGTTGTTTCAACCGCACATCATTGCCTTGATAGCGGCCGGCGCTTTCATGTCCGCTGCTCACGGGCCGTACTACACGTTTTTTTCGATCCATCTGGTCGCGCTCGGTTACAGCAAAGCGGCGACGGGCTGGTTATGGGCGCTCGGAGTCGCATGTGAAATCGGCATCTTCATGTGGATGCCACGCCTCTATCGCGCTTTTACGTTGCGACAGATTCTGATTACGAGTTTTGCGCTTGCCGTGATCCGCTTTCTTGCGATCGGCTGGCTTGCAGAGAGTCTGACGGTTCTCGTGGTTGCCCAGGTCTTACATGCAGCGACTTTCGGCGCTTTTCACGCGGCCTCCATCGGCTATGTCCACAGGTACTTCCGCGGGCGCTTGCAGTCGCGCGGTCAGGCGATTTACGGCAGTCTCGCGTTTGGAGTCGGCGGCGCGTTCGGCGGCTTGGCGAGCGGGGCGCTTTGGGCAAGCGCAGGCGCGGGACTCACGTTTACACTGGGTGCGGTGTGCGCGCTGGCGGGGGGCATCATTTTCGCGCGCTGGTCGGCGCCCGAAACTCTTGCTGCTGGTCGGGTAAACCCCTGATTCTGTATAATTAGTGGTTTTTCACACCGTTCGAACATGGCACGCACACTCTACGACAAATTGTGGGACGGGCACGTCGTGCGCGAGGAGCCGGGCGGCACCGCGCTGATTTATATCGACCGTCATCTCGTGCATGAAGTGACGAGCCCCCAAGCCTACGAGGGACTGGCCCTCGCTGGACGCAAGCCCTGGCGCGTCGATTCCGTCGTCGCAACCGCTGACCACAACACACCTACGAAAGATTGGGACAAAGGCATACAGGATCCGGTGTCGCGGCTGCAGGTTGAGACGCTCGACGACAACATGAAGAAGTTCGGCGCGAAGGTTTACTTCCCCTTCCTCGACAAGCGCCAGGGGATCGTGCACGTCATCGGTCCGGAGAACGGTGCAACGTTGCCCGGAATGACCGTCGTCTGCGGCGATTCTCATACGAGCACGCACGGTGCATTCGGCGCGCTCGCTTTTGGCATCGGCACGAGTGAAGTCGAGCACGTCCTCGCGACGCAATGCATGGTGATGAAAAAATCGAAAACCATGCACGTCGTCGTCGACGGGAAACTGCCCACGGGTGTAACTGCCAAAGACGTGACGCTCGCAGTAATCGGCAGGATCGGGAGCGGCGGTGGTACAGGTTATGCGATCGAGTACGCGGGCGAGGCGATACGCGGGCTCTCGATGGAAGGGCGCATGACACTTTGCAATATGGCAATTGAGGCCGGCGCACGCACCGGGCTCGTCGCGGTCGACGATAAAACGATTGCGTATCTCGAAGGCCGCATGTTTGCGCCGAAAGGCAAGCACTGGGAGCAGGCTGTCGCGTACTGGCGCACGCTCAAGACCGACGAAGGGGCGAAGTTCGACAAAGTCGTGACCCTGCGAGCCGAAGACATCACGCCCCAGGTCACGTGGGGCACCAACCCGCAAATGGTTGCGCCGGTCGACAGCAAGGTGCCGGATCCCGCTCAGGAGCGCGATCCGATCCAGCGCGAGTGGATGGAGCGCGCACTGAAGTACATGGCGCTCGCACCGAACACACCGATCACCGCCATACAGCTCGATAAAATCTTCATTGGCTCGTGCACGAACGCGCGCATCGAGGATTTGCGCGCAGCCGCGCAGGTGGTCGAAGGCAAGCGTGTCGCGTCGAACATCAAGCTTGCGATGGTCGTGCCGGGGTCCGGCCTCGTGAAAGAACAGGCTGAAAGCGAAGGGCTGGACAAGGTGTTCACCGCTGCGGGTTTTGAATGGCGTCAGCCGGGATGCTCGATGTGTCTCGGCATGAATGACGATCAACTTTCACCGGGCGAGCGGTGTGCGTCGACTTCGAACCGTAATTTCGAAGGCCGCCAGGGCGCGGGGGGCAGAACGCACCTCGTAAGCCCTGCGATGGCGGCCGCGGCAGCGATCGCAGGCCATTTCGTCGACATTCGCAGCTTCAAATGAGCCTGCACGCGCTCACGATGTCAGTCGCCGTGTTGCTGGTGACGTGGGTCGGCTGCAAAATGACGCGCGGTCTTGGAAAAGACATCGAAGCGCTGGGCGACGCAATGACACGAAAAGAGCTCGAGATAACCTGATGGAAAAATTCACACGCAAGGAAGGTCTGGTCGCACCGCTCGACCGTGCCAACGTCGACACCGATGCAATCATCCCGAAACAGTTTTTGAAGTCGATCAAGCGCACAGGCTTCGGTCCGAACTTGTTCGATGAGTGGCGTTATCTCGATCGTGGCGAGCCCGACATGGACAACTCGAAACGTCCGCTCAATCCGGATTTTGTGCTGAACCAGGGTCGCTATCGGGGCGCTACGGTGCTGGTTTCACGGGAGAACTTCGGCTGCGGATCATCGCGTGAACATGCGCCCTGGGCGCTGCAGCAGTATGGTTTCCAGGCAGTCATTGCGCCGACGTTCGCTGATATTTTCTACAACAACAGCCTCAAGAACGGATTGCTCCTGATCAAGTTCGATCCGAAGATCGTGGACCAGCTGTTGCGGGAAACGCAGGCAACCGAGGGTTATCGCCTGGCGGTCGATCTGGAGCAGCAAACGGTGACGACGCCGAACGGCGAAAGCTTCGCGTTCGAGATCGATCCTTTTCGCAAGGACTGCATGCTGAACGGGTTCGACGATATTGGACTTACGCTTGCACATGCCGAAGAAATCAAGACTTTCGAAGCGAAGCACCGCGAGCAGCAGCCGTGGTTGTTTGCTTGAGCGTTTGCGCAAGTCGGCACACGAGCCGAACTCCGCAAGTGCGCGTGCATCCGTTTCCCTGATCGGGCTTAAATGAAGATCGCTGTTCTTGCCGGTGACGGTATCGGTCCCGAGATCGTCGCGCAGGCCGTCAAAGTCTTACGCGCGCTCGCGTCCGACGGACTCAAGATCGAGCTCGAGGAAGCGCCTTTCGGCGGAGCAGGGTTCGATAGGTACGGCGATCCGCTGCCCGAATCGACCTTGAAGCTTGCCAAAGCCGCCGATGCGGTGCTTTGCGGCGCGGTTGGCGGGCCGAAGTACGACGGGTTGCCTCGCCTGCAGCGTCCCGAGCAGGGCATTCTGCGGATACGCAAAGAGCTGGGCTTGTTTGCGAATCTGCGGCCCGCGGTCCTGTACCCCGAGCTCGTGGGCGCGTCGAGTCTGAAGCCCGAAGTCGTTTCGGGCCTCGACATCATGATTGTTCGCGAGCTTACCGGGGACATCTATTTCGGCGAACCGCGCGGCCGCCGGGACAATGCACGTGGGGAACGTGAAGGCTACGACACGATGCTTTACTCCGAGCCTGAGATCCGGCGCATCGCAGAGATCGGTTTTGGGGCAGCCCGCAAGCGCAACAAAAAACTGTGCTCGGTCGATAAAGAAAACGTGCTTGAGACGAGCCGCTTCTGGCGCGAGATCGTGAACGATGTCGCGCGCAAGTACCCCGAGGTCGCACTGTCGCATATGTACGTCGACAACGCCGCGATGCAGCTCGTACGGGATCCAAAGCAGTTCGACGTCGTGGTAACCGGCAACATGTTCGGGGACATTCTGTCCGACGAGGCGTCGATGCTCACCGGCTCGATCGGAATGTTGCCGTCAGCCTCGCTTGACGAGCGGGGGAAAGGTCTCTACGAGCCGATCCATGGTTCGGCGCCGGATATAGCAGGGCAGAACATAGCGAATCCGCTCGCCACGATTCTGTCGTCGGCCATGATGCTGCGCTACACGTTCAACAAGGATGAATGGGCGTATCGCATCGAGGCAGCCGTGAAAAAGGTGCTGGCGGACGGATGTCGAACTGCGGACATTTACGAGACCGGGACGCGGCGCCTCGACACGGTGGCAATGGGTGATGCAGTGCTCGCCGCGCTGTGACGGGTCGGGTTCCTTACCTGATAAAATATGAGACTCGACGACTTGGCGATGCGTATGAAAGTAGGTCTGATCGGCTGGCGCGGTATGGTGGGCTCGGTGCTGATGCAGCGCATGCGGGCTGAGCGCGATTTCGACCTGATCGATGCCGAGTTCTTTTCCACTTCCCAGGTAGGCGCGAGCTCGCCCATGCCGGGTCGAAACCGGCAATCCGTGAAAGACGCGCGCAGCGTGGATGAGCTTGCGCGCATGGATGTACTGATCTCCTGCCAGGGCGGCGACTATACGAACGAGATCTATCCGAAACTTCGTGCTGCGGGCTGGGCCGGATACTGGATCGACGCGGCCTCCGCACTGCGTATGCGGGACGATGCCGTCATCATCCTGGATCCGGTCAACATGGACGTGATCACGAACGCGCTTGCTGCCGGTGTTAAAAACTTCATCGGTGGCAATTGCACGGTCAGCCTGATGCTCATGGCGATGGGAGGGTTGTTCAAAGCGGGCCTCGTTGAATGGATGACCGCGATGACTTATCAGGCCGCCTCCGGTGCCGGCGCGGCGCAAATGCGCGAGCTTGTTCAGCAAATGGGCGTAGCCCATGACGCCGTGCGACCGATGCTGAGCGACGCCGCGTCGCCCATCATCGACATCGACCGCACAGTTGCCGATACTTTGCGTCGCGGCGATTTTCCGGTGACGAACATAGGCCAGCCGCTCGCAGGCAGCTTATTGCCATGGATTGACAAAGACCTGGGCAATGGCCAGAGCCGCGAGGAGTGGAAGGGCATGGCCGAGACCAACAAAATCCTGGGTAAAAGCGCAAAGCCGATTCCCGTGGACGGCATCTGCGTGCGCATTGGGGCGATGCGATGCCACAGTCAGGCTTTCACTGTTAAGCTGACGCGCGACATGCCAATGGCGGAGATTGAGGCGACCCTTGCTGAAGGGAATCCCTGGGTCAAAGTCGTGCCCAACGAGCGCGAGGCCACGCTGCGGGAGCTCACTCCAGCGGCGGTCACGGGCTCGCTATCTGTACCAGTAGGTCGTCTACGCAAGCTGCCCATGGGCGGGGACTATCTCGCCGCTTTTACAGTGGGTGATCAGCTCTTATGGGGGGCCGCAGAACCGCTGCGCCGTATGCTTCGGATCGTCCTAGAGGGCCAGCGCTCCGAGAACTCGCGCGTCGCGGCTTCCGTTGGCTGATCGCCTACACACAAACTCAGCGAGAGCGTACGATTTGGAGTCATTCCGGCAAAACCCAACAAAACTAGATGGTTTGAGCGCGCACATAATGTGCGGTGTCAGCTTGCAACGCTAACTCTGTGATGTTAGCTTACTAATCTCAAAAATAGCGGACGGGTGCCGTAGTGCGCGATAAGACAATAAAACCGTGGCTCCTGGCAGCGTCCATAGCCGCGCTGCTTACGCCTTGCGTCACCGACGCGGCGGGGTTGGGGAGATTGGCAGTTATGTCTGCGTTGGGCCAGCCGCTCAATGCGGAAATCGAGCTGCTCTCAGTGCAGAAAGGCGAAAGCGTCGCTGCCAAGCTCGCGTCCGTCGAAACGTATCAGCAGGCAAACCTGCAGTACAACCCGTCGCTGGTCGGCACGCGCGTAACTGTGGAAAAGCGGCCCAACGGGCAGCTTTATCTGAAGGCAACCACGCCGCGCGCAATCACCGAGCCTTTTGTCGAGCTCGTTGTTGAACTCAACTCGGAGCACGGTCGTGTAACGCGCCAATACACGCTATTGCTCGATCCGCCAGGTTACGGACGCGGAACTGCGGAAGTGCCGCCACCGCCTGTCGCTGCAGTGACGCCACGGCCAGCGGTTGTAGCGCCTGAGGAAACAGTGGCCGCGCCTGTGCCCTCCGAACCTGCTGCAGAGACTGAAGTCACTGCTGAGGCTGCCCCGGCGCCCGCTGTGCGCTCGACTCCCATTCAAGGCGCTCCGGCTGCAGCAGTGCGACAGCCCCCGCGCACGCCGGCGGACGACGCTTCGACATCATCGGCCGCAAATCAATATGGACCCATCAAACCAGGCGAGAACCTTTTTCGTATAGCGAGCCGCGTGAAACCAGAAGGTGCGACGCTCGAGCAGACGCTCCTTGGCCTCTACCGCAGCAATCCCGACGCGTTCATAAAAAAAAATATGAACCTCGTGAAGTCGGGGAAGATCCTGCGCGTTCCGGAGGCGAGCGAGCTGGCGGCGCTGCCTCAACGTGAAGCCGCGCACGAACTGCATCTTCAGATCGCTGATTTCAACGCCATGCGTGCAAAGCTTGCCGATGGCGCTGGCGCGGCGCGCGAAGAGGGCAGCGTAACGAGCGGGCGTATCGGTGCCCGCATCGACGACGCCGGTGCAAGCGCTGCCCGCGACACCGTCAGGTTGTCGAAGGGAGAGCCACCCACGGGCAAGCCTGCGCGCGGTGGCAACACGGCCGACCGCGTGCGCGCGCTCGAGGAAGAGGCTGTGGCTCGCGAGAAAGCGCTTTCCGAGGCGAACGAACGCATCACGCAGCTCGAGAAAACCATCAAGGACATGCAGCGGTTGACCGAGCTGAAGAGCTCGGGCGCCGCCGCCACTCAGCAGCAGAGCACTGGTAAAGCGGCTTCGGCGCAGCAACCGGCTTCGATTTCGAAGGGCGGAATACCGACGGCCGCTGTCATCGCATCAACGCCGGCCGCGGAGGCTACACGAGCGGCCGCGCCTGAGTCGGCCAAGAACGCGCCCACGGCTAAGAAGAGTGCGCCATCCGATGCAGCGAAGAGTGCAGCTTCTGACGCACCAAAAACAGCTGATGCTGATGCAGCACCGGCCGCTGCGCCTGAGGCGAACGCTATCGCTGTCACACCGACTCCGAAGGCAAAAACCGACGCTCCGGGCCCGGGTGCGCCGTCCGAGGATTTACTGGAAACGGTAATGAACGAACCGCTGTATCTCGCAGCGGGAGGCGCCGCGGTGTTGCTCGGTGGGCTCGGCGTCATGATGGCTCGTCGTCGGCGCAAGTCCGATGATGACACCAGAGAAGATAAGAGCGATCGAAAAATCGGTCCGAAGCTGACGCCAGCCACGGCTGCTGCAGCCGCGGGCGCGCGCGCCGCTTCGGCACTTGCAAGCGAGCGTACTGTACCGCGCTCCTCGTTTCGCGATGAAAATGCCGATGCACCGGAACCGGCATCTGCCAATCGAATGACAGCCCGCGATTCTTCGTCCGAAGACGATAATGCCGGCTTGGATGCCCAGAGAGACTCTCGGGGCCGGGACGCGCTTTTCGCGGAACAGGTGTCCGACGATATGGCGCATCACGACGAGGACACCGAGTCCGATGTGCACGCCACCGCCGATCCCGAGCCGGGTGTTGCGCGAGAGTCACACGAGCATGAAAACACGGCTGACTACGACGCTGATGCGACGATGCAGCCCGGCGCACACCCGGAGGAGAAACCTTTCGAAACCATCGGTACCGATTTCGGGTTCGATCTGCCGACTGAGCAACCGACTGGGTCAGTGTCGACCTTTGGTTCTGAGCACCACGCCGACGAGAATGTACCCGAAGTAAACCTGAGCCATTACGGAGTGGATGCGCCGACGATGCAGCCAGAACCGGCGATCGCCGCACCATCAGCGTCGAGTCACACGATGGATTTCAATCTGGGCGGTCTTCCGGCGCTAGATACCGCCGGCCATGCAGTGGCGGGAGAGCGCACAGCTTCAGAATCTGACACGTCGCTTGAGGAATTCAAACTCGACGAACTCGACCTCAATTTCGGCGCTGCACCGGCTGCAGGAGGCCAGGTCAAGGACGATCATTGGTACGACGTGCAACAGAAGTTCGACCTGGCGAAAGCGTACGAGGAAATGGGTGACAAAGATGGCGCGCGCGAAATCCTTCAGGAAGTGGTAAGAGAAGGGGACTCCGAACAACAGGGACAGGCGAGTAAGCTGCTGGGCTCGTTGAGCTGACAGGCTCGACATCGGATGATCCGACCGCGGCAGCCTAGCTGCCGCGGTTTTTCTTTTGTGGACCTGCACGGTGACACGCGTGAGAGTAGCTTTGGGGATCGAGTACGACGGCGCGGCTTTTTGCGGCTGGCAGACTCAACTCTCCGGTTGCGGCGTTCAGGATCACTTGGAACGCGCCCTTTCGTGCATTGCCGGTGAGCCGGTCGACACGATATGCGCAGGGCGCACCGATGCTGGCGTTCACGCACTCGGCCAAGTCGTTCATTTTGACACCCCTGCGAAGCGGCCGGAGTCGGCCTGGGTCCGAGGCGTCAATGCGGCGCTGCCTTCGAGCGTGGCGGTCGTGTGGGCGCGGGAGGTCGACGAAGCATTCCACGCGCGTTTTTCGGCGCGCAGCAGGTGTTACCGCTACGTGCTTCTGAACGATGGGGTAAGACCTGCGGCCGCGCACGGCCGTGTCGGATGGTTCCACCTGCCGCTAGACTTGAGTGTCATGGAGCAGGCGGCGCGCCTCCTGCTCGGCGAGCATGATTTCAGCGCCTTTCGTTCCAGCGAGTGCCAGGCAAGCTCGCCTGTACGAATGCTCCATCGGATCGACATCGAACGCCGCGGGGTTTATGTGGTCTTCGATTTCTGTGCCAACGGTTTTCTGCATCACATGGTGCGCAACCTTGTGGGGACGTTGATTTACGTCGGAAAGGGAAAGCACGCCCCCCAGTGGGCAGGCGAGGTGCTCGTACGCCGGGAACGATCGTTTGCCGCCCCCACGTTCGAGGCTGCCGGACTGTATCTCGCGCACGTCGATTATGACTCCGACTGGTCACTGCCCGCGTTTTCCCGCTCCCTCGATGCGCCGCTGCTCGATTTGGTTCGGCCATGAGCACCGCGGTCAAAATCTGCGGCGTGACTCGTGTAGAAGATGCGCTCGTTGCCGCAAGATGCGGTGCGCATGCAATCGGCCTCGTTTTCTATCGTCGCAGCCCGCGCTATGTGGCGCCGCGGGCTGCGGCCGAGATCGTGCGGGCGCTGCCGCCATTCGTGATGCCCGTAGGCCTGTTCGTGGACGCCGAGGCGCGTGAAGTGCGCAGCGTTGCCGCTGACACAGGGGTGCAGTTGCTCCAGTTCCATGGTTCCGAGACTCCGGAGTTCTGCGCGCAGTTCGGTTTACCCTTCCTGAAGGCGGTTCGGGTCAGGCCCGGAGTCGATTTGCTACAATACGCCCGCGATTTTCATGGCGCCAACGGTCTGCTGCTGGACGCCTTTCAGGAAGCTCTGCACGGGGGAACAGGGGCGACGTTCGACTGGGCCCTGATCCCGCCGGCCTTGCCGCTGCCAGTCGTCCTTTCGGGTGGGCTCAGTCCACAGAATGTCGGTGCAGCGATCCGTCGGGTGAAGCCTGCTGCCGTGGATGTTTCGAGCGGCGTGGAAGCGAGCAAGGGCATCAAGGACGCAGCGAAGATCGCTGCGTTCATTTCAGGAGTGCGCAATGCGGATGTATGAGCTTCCCGACGCCAAAGGTCATTTCGGCCCGTACGGCGGGGTCTTTGTCGCGGAGACGCTCATCCACGCCCTGGATAAGCTCAAGGAAGCTTATGCGCGCTACCAGCAGGATCCCGAGTTTCGCGCCGAGTTCGAGTACGAGCTCAAGCATTACGTGGGCCGCCCCAGCCCGATATATCACGCGCGGCGCTGGTCCGAGCACTTTGGCGGCGCGCAGGTTTATCTCAAACGTGAAGACCTCAATCATACCGGCGCCCACAAGATCAACAATGTGATCGGACAAGCCCTGCTGGCTCGTCGCATGCGCAAGCCGCGGGTGATCGCTGAGACCGGCGCTGGGCAGCACGGCGTCGCCGCGGCAACCATCGCGGCGCGCTACGGTATGGAATGCGTCGTGTACATGGGCTCCGAGGACATCAAGCGCCAGGCGCAGAATGTCTATCGGATGAAACTGCTGGGTGCCAGCGTCGTTCCTGTCGAGTCGGGCTCGAAAACCCTCAAGGACGCGCTCAACGAAGCAATGCGTGACTGGGTGACGAACGTCGAGAATACGTTCTACATCATCGGCACTGTCGCCGGACCGCATCCCTATCCGATGATGGTGCGCGATTTTCAATCGGTCATCGGGAACGAAGCTAAGGTGCAGATGCAAGAGCTCGCGGGCCGTCAGCCTGATGCGATCGTCGCTTGTGTCGGCGGTGGCTCCAATGCCATGGGCATTTTCTATCCGTACATCGAAGAGAAATCGGTGCGTCTGATAGGCGTAGAAGCTGCGGGCCACGGGCTCGAAAGCGGAAAACATGCGGCAACGCTCACGGCCGGCCGTCCCGGCGTGCTGCACGGAAATCGCACGTATCTCTTGCAGGATGACCACGGCCAGATCATCGAAACGCACTCGATTTCGGCTGGCCTCGATTATCCCGGTGTGGGTCCCGAGCACGCCTGGCTCAAGGATGACGGTCGTGCGGAATACGTGTCGGTGACAGATGACGAAGCGCTGCAGGCCTTTCACGACCTGTGCCGGCTCGAAGGCATTATCCCCGCGCTGGAATCGAGTCACGCGCTCGCTTATGCGTCGAAGATCGCGCCGCGACTGCCGAAAGATCAGATCCTGCTCGTGAATCTCTCGGGGCGGGGCGACAAGGATATGCACACGGTCGCTGAAAAATCGGGTATCAAACTCTGATGAAAGTGGAATTCGGAATGACGAGTGCGGCTGTCGGGCTTGGTTTGTTCATTCATCATTCATCATTCCTCATTCATCATTCAGTGCGCCCATGTCTCGAATAGCAGCCACATTCGACAGGTTGCGGCGCGAGCAGCGCAAAGCGCTGATCCCGTTCGTAACGGCGGGCGACCCGCAACCGAGTGCTGCGGTGCCGTTGATGCACGCACTCGTCGCCGGCGGCGCGGACATCATCGAGCTCGGCGTGCCTTTTTCCGATCCAATGGCGGACGGTCCCGTGATCCAGCGTTCGAGCGAGCGCGCGTTGAAACACGGCGTCGCGCTGAGCGACGTGATCGCGTATATCGCTGAGTTCCGCAAGACGAATACGATGACGCCGGTCATATTGTTCGGCTATGCCAATCCGATCGAGTCCATGGGTGTCGAGCGATTCGCCGACTCAGCCAAACGCGCGGGAGCGGACGGCGTGCTCGTCGTCGACTATCCGCCAGAGGAGGCGGAAACGATCGTGAGCCTGCTGGACGCGCGGGAGCTGGACACGATATTTCTTCTTTCTCCTACCACGACCGGCGCGCGTCTCAAGCAGATTGCTGCGCTTGGACGCGGCTATCTTTATTACGTATCGCTGAAGGGCGTAACGGGTGCTGCACACATCGACCTCGAGGACGTCGCGAGGCGGCTCGCGCAAATCCGCAAGCACACGGACCTGCCGGTAGGTGTGGGCTTTGGGATACGCGATCCGCAAACCGCTCGTCGGGTAGCGACCGTAGCAGATGCCGTCGTAATCGGCAGCCGGCTGGTTCAGGAAATCGAAAGCTCGAAGCCGGAAGAGCTCAACGCACGCGTAACAGCATTCTTGACCAGCGTACGTACCGCGATGGACGAGAACAAGGAGGCGCAAACCGCATGAGCTGGCTACAGAAGCTTCTGCCACCCAAGATCAAGCGAGATTCGGCGAGCCCGCGCAAGGCAATGCCGGAAGGCCTATGGAGCAAGTGCGAGTCGTGCGAGGCCGTGCTGTATCGCTCGGACCTCGAAAAGAACTTCTTCGTCTGTCCCAAATGCAGTCACCACAACCGCATCTCTGCCCGCGAGCGGCTCGATCATCTGCTGGATGTCGAAGGACGTTATGAAATCGGCGCTGAAGTTCTTCCCGTCGATACGCTCAAATTCAAGGACAGCCGTCGCTACACGGAAAGACTGCAGGAAGCGCGCAATGACACCTCTGAAGAAGACGCGCTCGTTGTCATGCAAGGCAGTATCAAGGCACTGCCCGTCGTGGCGGCCGCGTTCGAATTCGGTTTTCTCGGCGGCTCGATGGGCTCAGTCGTGGGCGAGCGTTTCGTGCGAGGCGTGCAGGTCTGTCTCGAGCAGCGGCTGCCGTTCATCTGCATCACGGCCACCGGTGGTGCCCGCATGCAGGAGGGCGTGCTGTCGCTGTTGCAAATGGCCAAAACCTGCGCTTCGCTCACGCAGCTCGCCAGCGAGCGGCTCCCTTTCATTTCGATACTCACTGACCCGACGATGGGCGGCGTTTCGGCCAGCTTTGCCATGATCGGGGATGTCGTTATCGCAGAACCCGGGGCACTCATCGGCTTTGCCGGTCCACGCGTCATTGAGCAGACGGTACGGGAAACGCTTCCCGAGGGCTTTCAGCGATCCGAGTTCCTGCTCGAGCATGGCGCCGTCGACATGATCGTCGACCGTCGTCACATGCGCGATAAGCTCGTTCACCTGATCACGCTGCTCCTACGGTTGCCGCCGAGCCCCTGAGCGCACTTCTGGACTCGATGGGCTTACGCTGATCGGTGGCCCGCTAACTCAGCTCGTGTCTTCCAACATCGCGACACTCTCGGACTGGCTCACGCATATCGAGCGCGTGCACCCGCGCACGATCGAAATGGGGCTCGAGCGGGTGCGTGTCGTGAAGGACGCGCTCGATCTGGCGCCGCGTTTTCCGATCGTCACTGTGGGCGGCACCAATGGCAAAGGTTCAGCGTGCGCCATGCTCGAAGCGATACTGCATCAAGCCGGATATAAAGTCGGTTGCTATACCTCGCCGCACCTGCTGCGCTACAACGAACGTGTGAGAGTTGGCCGGCAGGAAGCAACGGACGACGCGCTCGCCAGCGCATTGAGCGCGGTCGAAAATGCGCGCGGCGAGACAGCTCTGACCTATTTCGAATTCAGCACGCTCGCGGCTGTATGGTTCTTCATGCAGCAGGCGGTCGACGTTGCAATTCTCGAAGTGGGACTCGGCGGCCGCCTCGATGCAGTCAACGCGTTCGATGCCGACTGCGCGATGCTGATGAGCGTGGAGCTCGATCACATGGACTATCTTGGAAATACGCGCGAGGCCATCGGCTTCGAGAAAGCCGGGATCTTCAGGCCAAGTCGCCCGGCGGTATGTGCTGATATGGATCCGCCGCAGAGCGTGCTTAAGCATGCGGCCGAGGTCGGGGCTGACCTTCTGCGGGTTGGCCGCGACTTCGGATCTCAGGCGCAGCTTCAGCAATGGCGTTATTGGGGCCGCCATGGTGAACGCCATGGTCTGCCCCACCCGGTGTTACGCGGCGCCTATCAAATTGGCAACGCTGCCGCTTGCCTCGCAGCACTCGATGCCCTGCGCGACAAGGTGCCGGTCAGCGCGAACGACATTCGTACTGGATTGCTAACCGCTGAAAATCCCGGCCGTTTCCAAGTGCTGCCCGGCCGCCCCATGGTGATACTCGACGTCGCGCACAATCCGGCCGCTGCTCGCGCGCTCGCCAGCAATCTCGCGGGCATGCGCAGCGAGGGACGCACCTATGCTGTGTTCTCGATGCTGAACGACAAAGACATTCCGGGCGTGATCAGCGCCGTCAGGTCTCAGATCGACGAATGGTTCGTCAGCGGACTCGCAGGTCCACGCGGCAGCGATGCATCGGCGTTGTCTGAGGAACTCACGCGCGCCGGCGTACTCGAGCCTCTTTCAACGCACGAAACCATTGCGGCAGCGTACGCGCAAGCCTGTGATAGAGCAGCGGAAAATGATAGAATCGTCGTCTTTGGATCGTTCTACACGGTAGCTGCGGTCATGGCGGCGCGAGAGCTCATGCGCCGGGCGAGGTGAGCGCCGGATGGATCCGTGATTAGACTTCATTGCGCTCCGGCGCGGGCACGGCATGGCGAGACCGATTAGCGACGAAGAACTGCAGCTCAAGAAACGCGCACGCCGACGTCTGGTCGGCGCGATTGTTCTGGTAAGTGCCGTTGCAGTGATCCTGCCGATGGTCCTCGATTCCGAACCGAGGTCCGTCAACAAGAACGTCGACATCCAAATTCCGCCCAGCGATTCGGCGGAGTTCAAGCCCAAAACAGCCACGCCGCCTAACGTGATCGACGGCAGCGCGCCGGTGACACAAACACCGGCTGAGGCTCCACCGCCGGAGAAGGCGGCTGCTACTCCGGAAGCAGAGACGTCTGCGTCAAAGGCCGGTGCGTCGGCGGTCAAAGACGGCGCGATCGGCTCTAAGCCGGCTGCAGGCGCGAGCTCCATCGCAGCTGACGAGTCTGTGCCGGCAACGATCCAGCCCGCGCGAGAGGCGGTGAAGCCTGAGCTCGCGGAAGCGAAACAGAGTCTTTCTGACAACGGCAAGGAACGCACAACGCCAGCGATTGCCCAATCCAAAGTATCAGCGAAAGACGCATCTATACCGGCTAACGCCTATATTGTTCAGGTTGCGGCGCTCGCGGATGCCGCTCGGGCAAAAAAGCTGCAAAAGCAGATCGCCGGTGCGGGCGTGAAAACATATACCGAAGTCGTCTCCACCAAGAGCGGTTCGATCACGCGAGTCAGGGCGGGTCCATACTCGACCCGTGAAGCGGCAGAGAAAGCCCGCACGCGCCTCAAGAAGGTGGGTCTGGACGGCAAGGTCGTGCCGAAATAGATCGAATGACACTGTTCGATTACGTGGTACTCACAATCATCGCCGCATCGGTGATCGTCAGCTTGATGCGGGGTTTCGCGCGGGAAGTTCTGGCGCTTGCAGGGTGGGTGATCGCGTTCGTTGCAGCTAACGCGCTGAGCGCAACCGTGGCCGCATGGTTCGCTCCGATCATATCGGACGCCTCTTTACGCGTGCTCACGGCTTTCGTCGCGGTATTCATACTGACACTCATCGCGGCAAGCCTGCTGGCGATGGGCGTCTCGCGGTTGCTCAAGGGAGCTGGTCTGGGTCTGGAGGACCGGCTGCTGGGTGGCTTTTTTGGCTTAGCTCGCGGTGTGCTCATCGTAATGTTGATCGTGCTGCTCGCAGGCCTCACCGCATTGCCGCGCCAGCCGGCATGGAGCGACGCGATGTTGAGCCCGCCTCTCGAGGCATTGGCCGGCGCAATCAAGCCGTGGCTCACGCAGGCTGTGTCGCGCTACATTTCTTACGACTGAGGCAGCCATGTGCGGGATACTCGGAGTAGTGGCCAGCAACCCGGTGAACCAGCTCCTCTACGACGGGTTGCTGGTTCTGCAACATCGTGGCCAAGATGCGGCGGGAATCGTGACAGCCGAAGGCCCCATGTTCCACATGCACAAAGGCGGTGGCATGGTGCGCGACGTTTTTCGCACGCGCAATATGCGCGCGTTGAGCGGACATGCCGGAATCGCACACACGCGCTATCCGACTGCCGGGTCGGCATGGTCTGCCGCCGAATCGCAGCCGTTCTATGTCAACTCGCCTTTTGGAATCGTGCTGGGCCACAACGGCAATTTGACGAACACGGAGCAACTCAAGAACGACCTGTTCCGCACGGACCTGCGCCACGTCAACACGAATTCCGATTCGGAAGTTCTTCTGAACGTTCTCGCTCACGAGCTGCAAGAGGCTGCGACCAACTACAAGCTGGATCCCGCGACGATATTCGCTGCAGTTTCCGGCGTGCACCGCCGCTGTCGCGGCGCGTATGCCGTGGTTGCCATGATCGCCGGCTACGGTCTGCTCGCTTTTCGCGACCCTTTCGGCATTCGGCCGCTGGTGTTCGGGCGTTGCGAGTCCGGGCGCGGGAATGAGTATCTCGTCGCGTCGGAAAGCGTGGCGCTCGATACGCTGGGTTTCGAGCTCGTTCGCGATGTGGGTCCCGGTGAGGCGATATTCATCGACCTCGACGGCAATTTCTATAGCCAGCAGTGCGCACCGAATTCGTCACTGAATCCGTGCATATTCGAGTTTGTTTATCTGGCGCGTCCTGACTCCGTAATCGACGGCATCTCCGTCTACGAAACCAGGCTGAGGATGGGCGAGAGTCTCGGCGACAAGATTCGCCGCGAGTATGCGCATCTGGACATCGACGTCGTGATTCCCATTCCGGACTCGAGCCGGCCGGCGGCCATGCAGCTTTCGAAACAGCTCAATCTGCCGTATCGGGAAGGCTTCATCAAGAATCGCTACATCGGCCGAACATTCATCATGCCGGGGCAGGCCATCCGTCGGAAGTCAGTGCGGCAGAAGCTGAACGCGATAGGGATGGAGTTCAAAGGGAAGAACGTGCTGCTCGTCGACGACTCGGTCGTGCGCGGTACCACCAGCCGCGAGATCGTGCAGATGGCGCGCGAATCCGGCGCCCGCAGGGTCTTCTTCGCCTCAGCGGCCCCGCCAGTGCGCTATCCCAATGTTTACGGGATCGATATGCCGAGCCGTTATGAGCTGATCGCGACGGGACGCACTGATGCCGAGATCGCGCGCGAAATCGGTTGTGACGAGCTCATCTACCAGGACCTCGATGCGCTCATCGAGGACGTGCGCAGCGTCAACCCTGAGGTGACCAACTTCGAAGCATCATGCTTCAGCGGGATTTATGTCACCGGGGACATCACGAAAGAGTACCTCGACGGTGTCGAGGCATCGCGTCAGGACGAGAAGGAAGCTGCAGTAGCGGCCGAAAATCAGCTCGATCTCGATCTCGAAGTGGTGGAATGAAGGAGCATCGCTCCTTCACTCCATGGAGTCGTATAAGGAACAGAGGGGAACCGAGGTTCCCGCTTCGCGATAGGCGCGATTACGAACAGAGGGGAACCGAGGTTCCCCTCCGTAACCTCCCCCTCCTTCGGCGATCACCGATCGCGCAGGCCACACTAGAAAAGAGGTAACCGGGGGAACCTTGCGTTCTCGCGGTTCGTTTACCTCCTGAACTGACTGAAAACCTTAGACGGCCGATGTTCGAGCGTACGGGGTCATCAGACCGTCTTGACACCCTGCAGCAGCCAGAGTAGTTTGCTTGCTGCGCCGATTTGATTGAGTCAGCTTGCGGGCGCGTTATAAATACGGCTGTGCGACCTGAAAGTCGCTAGGTGAGCTACGCCCTAGCCAAGCACCTTAACTTGGCAAAACGAAGCCCTAGAGAAAGCATCAGACGCATTCGCGCATGATGCGATGTCAAAGACGAAGTCCTCCGAGTAATTGTCCTACCGGAGATGTTCACCGGCTTGGGACCTATTGTTCAGCCAGTAGTAGCCTAGGAGTCCGTGCGTTTCCGGCAACGGAAAGGTGCGAAGCGATTCCGATCAAGTAGCCACGCCTCTAGGCGTATGGCAAAGCCCGCAAGGGATTTGGCATGATTCTGCCAGCAGCACGGCGGATGAGGCGCGAGGCTGAGTGGTATGACCAACACATGTGAATTGCCGCTAAGCACCGAAATTATAGACAGGCCGAAGCTGCTGTCAGGCCTGAACCAAAAGGTATGTGGCCGGATATTCCGGTATCCGTTCGGAATACGCTGACACTTGCACCACCGATGCATAGGCAAGGTCTAACCCATTCGTGTTACCCGGAGGAAACAGGGTAAGCCCGTAGGTCCGCCCGTTATGGGCAGGTCAACCGCAAGGAAGACTGATGGGCATGCGGGTAAAGGAGTGCGGAAAAAGCAAATGCCGCCCTGTAATGGGGTGGATAGGGATTTAAACGTCATCCCGGCCGAAAGGGTGCCCACTTCCGCTTGGTCTCTCTTCACGAGAGAGTCTGTAGAACCAATACGCCCCGAGGGGACTCGTTGCCCCTTCGGGGCAACGCTTGTCTTCTTGGGTTCTTCTTTAAAAGGAGACAAGCAAGTGAGTACGTCGAAGCTGACGTCTGCGGTCTCTGCCGCACCTGTTGAATGGCACCAGCTCGACTGGACCAAGATACATGGAACGGTAAGACGGCTGCAGGCGCGTATCGTGAAGGCAACTCAGGCTGGCGATTGGCGCAGGGTGAAAGCTCTGCAACGGTTTCTGGTCCGCTCGTTTTGCGGCAAAGCACTCGCCGTGCGACGAGTGACGGAGAATCAAGGCAGACGCACGCCGGGTGTGGACGGTATTACGTGGTCCACTCCGGAGGAAAAGCGACAAGCCATAGAGTCACTCAAAAGGCGTGG
>JAQGNH010000172.1 GCA_028291945.1 Betaproteobacteria bacterium | reverse complement strand
CCCAAATGTGTGGTTCTCTTTGGTGTAAGAAGCTTCGAGCGCGGAGAAGCAGAGCTCCTGGAGCGCCTCGGCGTGCGCGTTTTTTTCATGGACGAGATCGCCAGACGCGGTGTGGCTGCAACCCTGCGTGAAGCCATGAGCATCGTGACATGCGCGAGCGGCGGCTTCGGAATCACCCTGGACCTGGATGCGATCGACCCCGGCGATGCACCCGGCGTGGGGAGCCCTGCCGAAGGGGGCATGCGAGCCTCCGAGCTCATGGCGGCGCTCGCCGAGCACGGCGGGCATCCCGCGCTGGTCGGTATCGAGGTGGTGGAATACAACCCTTACCGTGATCGGCAAGCGACGACTGCGGGACTGGTTGGCGATGCACTCGATGCAATCCTGCTCGGACAGGCAGCGTTGTCCGTGCCGCCTTCGCCGATTGTGATCGAGCAGCGCTACGGCGCGCACAATTACGATCCTCTTCCGGTAGTGCTCGTCAAAGGCCGTGGTGTACACCTGTGGGACGACCGCGGGCGGCGCTATACCGACATGATGAGCGCGTATTCGGCGGTCAGCTTGGGTCACGCACATCCGCGCCTGCTCAGCGCGTTGCAAGCCCAGGCGGAGACCCTGGCCGTGACGTCGCGTGCGTATTACAACGCGTGTCTTCCGCTGTTTCTGAAGCGCCTGTGCGAGATCACGGGACAGGACCTTGCGCTGCCGGCAAATACCGGGCTCGAAGCCGTGGAAAGCGCGCTCAAGACCGCGCGCAAGTGGGGCTACAAAGTCAAAGGTATCCCTGACGACCAGGCGGAAATCATTGCGTGTGACGGCAACTTTCATGGCCGTTCGATCGCCATCGTCGGCATGTCATCGGAGGCCCAGTACCGGAACGGCTTCGGACCGTTTCCACCTGGATTGAAACGCATTCCGTACGGGGACGCTGCCGCATTGGATGCGGCAATCACACCGAACACCGCGGCGTTTCTAGTGGAGCCGATCCAGGGCGAAGCCGGCATCATCGTTCCTGCTGTGGGATATCTGGCGCAGTGCGCCGAGATCTGCCGTAGCAAGAACGTGCTGCTCATCTGCGACGAGGTGCAGACCGGCCTTGGCCGAACAGGACGGCTTTTCGCGTCCGACCACGATGGTGTCCACCCTGACGGCATCATATTGGGCAAAGCGCTCGGCGGCGGTCTTCTGCCCGTATCCGCATTCTGCGCAAGGACTGACGTGCTCGGTGTCCTCAATCCGGGCGATCACGGCAGCACTTTCGGTGGCAGTGCGCTTGCCGCAGCCGTTGGGCTCGAAGCGATCAGCGTGCTGATCGACGAACGCTTGTCCGAACGTGCGGCCGAGCTCGGCGACTACTTGCTGGCCCAACTGCGGGAGATACGTTCGCCACTCATACGCGAAGTGCGCGGCCGCGGTCTGTTGATCGGCGTCGACATCGACCCGGCAGTGGCGAGTGCGCATGCGGTATGCCTGCGGCTCCTCGAGCACGGGATACTCAGCAAGGACACGCACCAGACCGTGGTTCGTTTTGCGCCTCCGCTCGTGATCACGCGTGAGGAGCTGGACGAGGCGCTCGAGGCGATACGCCATGCCTTCGCGGAAGCCGCCGCCGAGCGTCATGCCGCATAAAGAGGGGCCGGGCCGCAGTCGAGACCTTCTGAAAGAGCTCGGCGTCTCGGCCGCAAATCCGGCCGCATACGGTAACGGTTCTTGGTTACCAGCCGAGCGCTCTTTCCCGTCGATCAACCCTGCATCCGGCGAAGCGATCGCACAAGCTGGGGCGTGTTCAGCAAACGACTACGAGCGCGTCATAGCTGCCGCGACAGGAGCCGCACAGGCTTGGCGCAAGGTGCCGGCACCGCAGCGCGGAGAGCTTGTCCGGCGTATAGGCGTGGAGCTTCGTCGCTGCAAAGACGCGCTCGGCGGCCTCATCTCCACCGAAACCGGAAAGATCAAGGCTGAAGGCGACGGCGAAGTGCAGGAGATGATCGACATCGCTGATTTCGCGGTGGGGCAGTCGCGCATGCTCTACGGCAAAACGATGCACTCGGAGCGTCCTCACCATCGACTCTACGAGCAATGGCATCCCCTCGGTGTGGTCGGCGTGATAACCGCTTTCAATTTTCCGGCAGCGGTGTGGGCGTGGAACGCATTCATTGCCGCGATAGCGGGCAACACTGTCGTGTGGAAACCCTCGCCCAAGGCAGCGCTGACAGCAATCGCCGTGCAGCAGGTGGTGAATCGTGTCGCACATGAGATGGGCCACGACGATGTGTTTTCGCTATTCGTGAGTGACACGGACGCGTTGTCGCAAGCGTTCGTCGCCGATCACCGCGTTGCGCTCGTGTCATTTACGGGATCGAGCGCAGTAGGCCGCAGCGTTGCGGCCTGCGTCGCACAGCGGATGGGAAAATACCTGCTCGAGTGCTCGGGTAACAATGCTGTGATTGTCGACGAAACCGCGGATCTCGATCTTGCCGTGCGCGCCATACTCTTCGGCGCGGTGGGCACGGCCGGACAGCGCTGCACCACGACGCGCCGCCTGATCGCTCACGCAACCATCTATGAGGCGCTCATGACGCGGCTCGAACGGGCCTATCGCGGCGTTCGAATTGGTGACCCGCTCGATCCGCAAACGCTCATGGGCCCGCTCATCGACACTTCTGCCGTTGACCGTTTTCGACAAACGATCGCGGAGGTCACGCAGGCCGGTGGCGAAATTGCGTTCGGCGGCCGCGTGCTGGGACGCAGTGGTTACTTCGTGGAACCGACATTGGTCCACGCTGACCCCGGTTGGGGCGCGGTAAAGCGCGAGACGTTCGCGCCGATCCTCTATGCGATGCGCTATAGCACCATCGAGGAAGCGATCGCCCTCAACAACGACGTGCCGCAGGGCCTGTCGTCCTCGCTCTTTACGCGCGATCTTCGGCATGCCGAGCGCTTTCTCTCGGCCGCGGGCAGCGACTGCGGAATTGCGAATGTGAACCTCGGAACATCGGGCGCGGAAATCGGCGGCGCTTTCGGCGGTGAAAAGGAAACCGGCGGCGGCCGCGAAGCCGGGTCCGACGCGTGGCAGGCTTACATGCGGCGACAGACGAACACGATCAATTGGGGTACGGATTTGCCTCTAGCGCAGGGCATACAATTTGCCTCGGGCGAATAGAATTACCGAGGAGCGAGGCATGCTGGTCCGGTTTGATTCCAAGGCGGGGACGATCACGATGTTCGGCGATGTCGCGAACACGCTTTTGCGCCTCATGGGCCAGAGCGGTGCGGTGCCCGGCGCAATCCTCGCTCCGGATATCCCCGCTGCTGTCGAACGGCTGCAACAGGCGGTATCGGGACAGATCGAGAAAACGGCTAACCGAAACAAGGATGAGGATGCCGAGCCGCCGGTGAATTTGCGTCAGCGCGCTTTTCCGCTCATAGAGTTACTCGAACGGGCTGCGAAGGCGGGTACCGACGTGATCTGGGAAGAGGAACGCCGAAGCGCTTTCTAAGAGCGTTGCTTCGCCCGTAAAGGAACAGAGGGAAACCAAGGTTTCCCTCCGTAACCTCGCTCGCGAGGCGGGCCGGCGTAGCAACAGAGGGAAACCCGAGGTTTCCCTCCGTAACCTCCCATCCTTCGGCGATCTGTCGATCGCTCCACTCCATCGAGCTTAAAGGCACCACAGCCGGATGGGGTGAGGGGATCTAGGTTCGCCCGCTGGGTTCGCCGTCTGCCGAGCGCAGCCGTCGACCTTCCGCAGGAATATCATTACCGAGGATTTGACGGCATTGCCCTGATACGGGCGATGCGCCGCGCCGCTGGGCGCAATGAAGAAGCTGCGCCAGCGCCCGATGATTGTACTTTGCAGCGAATTCGGCCGCGGTATTGCCGCCGTAAACCCGCACGTCCGCATCAGCTCCGGCACGCAACAGTGAGCGCACGATCCGCTCGTGTCCCTGCATCGCCGCCATCATCAACGGGGTGTTGATATACGTGCCACCGCGCTGCGCGTCGGCGTCGGCGTTGACGCGCGCGCCGCGTTCGATCAGATAGCGCACGATGCGCTCGTTGCCCTGATACGCCGCGTAAGCAAGCGGCGTGTATTGATACGGAACGTTTTCGAGACTTGCGCCCGCTTCGACCAACATACGCACGGCACGCTCGTAGCGACCCGAAGTCCGCTCGGTGCCGTTCTGATTTCCATCGAAGAAGTACGCCGCGAGCATCAGGGGCGTCTCGTTGACCGGCGTACGCGCATTGAGGTCGGCGCGGGCTGATATCAGGAAACGCAGGATTTCGAGAGACGCCGAACGGGCTGCAATGGCGACTATTGGGGCACCGTCAGGATATCCCGGCGCCGCGATACGCTGATTGACGTTAATTGCGCCGGATTCCACCGCGCTGCGCACGAAGCGCACGTCGTCGGTATCGATAGCAGCGACGAATCGATCGTCATCGACGCCCGATCCTGGCGTCATGCCGACACCTGCGCAGCCGGTCAGTGCCAGCGCAATGACTGCAGTGAGTACGTATGCGATTAAGCGAGCAGCGTGTCCGCCCATGTTTCCCCCAGAATGGCGCTTCGACCGAGTGAGCCGCTGCCGCGAGAACGGCGATGCAACCCGACTATCAGTATAACGACGTTTGCCGAGGCGGCGCAGGGCGACTCACACGTTGAATCGGAAAAAGATGACGTCGCCATCCTTGACGACGTACTCCTTGCCTTCGAGGCGCATGCGCCCCGCTTCCTTGGCGCCCTGCTCGCCTTTATGTCTGATGTAGTCATCGTACGCAATGACCTCGGCGCGGATAAAGCCGCGCTCGAAATCGGTGTGGATGACGGCGGCCGCCTGGGGCGCAGTCGCGCCGCGGCGGACAGTCCACGCGCGCGCTTCTTTCGGACCCGCAGTGAAAAATGTTTGCAGGCCCAGCAGACTGTAGCCCGCGCTGATGACGCGATTGAGTCCGGGCTCGGACATGCCCATATCGGCCAAGAATATCGCCTTGTCTTCGCCGCTCATGTCGCCAATCTCCGCCTCGATCGCCGCGCAAACGGCAACCACCGGAGCCCCTTCGCTCGCCGCATGCCGCTGCACCGCGGCGAGATGCGGATTGTTTTCGAAACCGTCCTCCTTCACATTCGCGACGTAGAGCGTCGGCTTCGCGGTGAGCAGCGACAGGTTCCTGAGCACCGCTCTTTGTTCGTCATCCAGTTCCAGCGTGCTGATCGGCCGCGCTTCGTTGAGGACAGCCTGGCATTTCTCGAGCACGGCGACCAGGCGCTGCGCCTCCTTGTCACCGGCGGCACGCGCGGCTTTGGCGTAGCGCACCAGCTGCTTCTCGACCGTGGCGAGATCGGCAAGCGCAAGCTCGGTCGTGATCGTCTCGATGTCCGCTAGAGGATCGACCTTGCCGGAAACGTGAACGACGTTGGGATCGTCGAAGCAGCGCACCACGTGCGTGATCGCATCGGTTTCGCGAATGTTGGCGAGGAACTGGTTGCCCAGACCTTCGCCTTTCGACGCGCCCGCAACGAGACCCGCGATATCGACGAACTCCACCACGGCGGGCACCACCTTCTCCGGCTTCACCAGCGCCGCCAGTGCGTCCAGGCGCGGATCGGGCACTTCCACGATGCCGGTGTTCGGCTCGATCGTACAGAACGGGTAGTTCTCGGCAGCAATGCCGGCCTTGGTCAGCGCATTGAACAGCGTCGATTTGCCGACGTTCGGCAGGCCGACGATACCGCATTTGAGTGACATGAAAGTGTTACCTGGTTAGACGGCGTGAGCCGTGAGCCGTGACTCGTGATTCGTGATTCGTGATTCGAAAAAACGGTTACAAACCTGGTTATTGATGTGGCGGGTCGACGACCGCCCTTCATCGTGACGAATCACGGATCACCGGATCACGAGTCACGGATCACGCTTTTGATCCTTAGTGTGTAGACGCAACATCGCGCCCTGCATGTCGTGCGCCGCGATGAGCGGCCAGCTTTCCAAGGCCTTCTCAATGGCTTCATCGATGGCCTTGCGTTCGTCGGCCCGTGGCCCGTGCAGCACGTAATCGACGACTTCCTGCTCGCTTGCCGCGAGATCCCGAGGGTGACCGATGCCGATACGCAGACGCCAGAAGTCTCTGGTCCCGAGCACAGCGGCGACGTCCTTCATACCGTTACCGGAAAGCCCCCCGCCGAACTTAAGCTTGACCTCGCCCGGCGGCAGATCGAGCTCGTCGTGCGCTACGAGTATGTCTTCGGGCGCGATGCGATAGAACGTCGCGAACGCGCCTACCGCGCGCCCGGAATTGTTCATGAAGGTCTCGGGCTTGAGCAGCCACAGGTCAGACCGCGGCACACGTGCGACATCGCCGTAAAAGCCCGCCTCACGGCGAAACGTCGCGCCCACGGTACGAGCAACGGCATCCACCCACCAGAATCCGGCGTTGTGGCGCGTCGCTTCGTACTTTCTGCCCGGATTGCCGAGCCCGACGATCAACTTCACGTGATTGAGAGTAAGTTCCTAAACGAAAAGCCCGCCGCGTCATGACGACAGGGCGGGCTTTGCACAAGCGAGGGCCGTTACTTCGCGCTGTCTTTCTTATCGCCCTTGTCGCCCTTCTCACCCTTGTCGGATTTCTCTGCCTCGGCGGCAGCTGCGGCTTCGGCAGGCGTCTGAGCAGTGATCTCCGTAACAGGCGCTGCGACTTCCTCTTCGACGGCAACCACTTTCGGCACCTGCACCGAAGCCACTGGCGGGTTATCGGATTTGAGCTTCGAAATGGGCTCCACGCCCGCAGGCAGCTGCAAGTCGTTCACGTGCAGGATGTCGTTCAGCTTCACGTCCTTCAGATCGACTTCGATGTACTCCGGAAGCTGATCCGGCAGACATTGAATCTCGATCTCGTTCATGATGTGCGTCACTACACCGCCTCCGGTCTTCACGCCCTCTGAAATTTCGGCATTGATGTAGTGCAGCGGCACACGCATGTGGATTTTCTTGCTGGGGTCGACACGCTGAAAATCCACGTGCAAGACGAGCGGGCGCCACGGATGCATCTGAAAGTCGCGCAGCAACACGCGCTCGCGACCGCCTTCCACGGCCATGTCGAGGATCGAAGCGTGAAACGCTTCGAGCTTCAGATGACGCATCAGGGCATTGTGATCGAGCTCGACGGGCGCCGCCGGTTTGTTCGCCCCGTAAATGACGCCAGGGACCCGGCCGCTTCCGCGCAGGCGGCGGCTCGCACCCGTGCCCTGCTGCGTGCGGGGATATGCAGTGACTTCGATTTTCATTTCACTCTCCAGGTAAAAGGGGTGTCCGCGACCAGACGGCCCCTATAAAAAATTCGGAATGATGAATTACACGCATGCTTGCTCTTACCATTCCGCATTCATCATTCCGAATTCATCATTTCAGCTCGCTCTCTACTCCACGAAGAGCGAGCTGACAGACGCTTCCTCACTGATCCTGCGCATCGTCTCGGCCATCAGGCTGCCGACTGTCAGTACGCGGATCTTCTTGCAGTTGCGCGCGTCCTCGCGTAACGGAATCGTGTCGGTCACGACAAGCTCGTCGAGGACGGAGTTGTTGATGCGTTCCACCGCCGGTCCCGACAGCACCGGGTGTGTGCAGTAGGCGACCACCCGTTCAGCATGCTGCTCTTTGAGCGCGGCCGCCGCGGCGCACAGCGTGTTCGCGGTGTCGACCAGATCGTCGATGATCACGCAGGTGCGGCCTTCGACTTCACCGATGATGTTCATCACGGTTGCAACGTTGGGCCGCGGGCGCCGCTTGTCGATGATCGCGAGATCGGCTTCCAGGCGCTTCGCAAGCGCTCGCGCCCGCAGCACACCGCCGACGTCCGGCGAGACCGCGACGAGGTCCTGGTAACCGTGCTTCCAGACATCGCCCAGCATGATCGGACCCGAGTAAATATTGTCGACGGGGATATCGAAAAAGCCCTGAATCTGTTCCGAGTGCAAATCCATCGTGAGCACGCGGTCAACCCCTGCGCTCGCCATCATGTTGGCAACGACTTTGGCCGTAATCGGCACGCGGGCCGAGCCGGGGCGCCTGTCCTGCCGCGCGTAACCCATATACGGAATCGCAGCCGTCACGCGTGTTGCTGAAGCGCGCTTCAGCGCATCGACCATCACGAGGAGCTCCATCAGGTTGTCGTTGGTGGGCGCGCACAGCGACTGCAACACGAAGACGTCCTTGCCGCGGACGTTCTCGAGAATCTCCACCATGACTTCGCCGTCGCTGAAACGCCCTACCTTGGCGCGGCCCAGAGGCAGTCGCAGATGGCCGACGATATCCGCCGCCAGCTTGGGATTCGCGTTCCCGGTAAAGACCGTCAGTCTGTCGAGCGCCACGACATCCCCATACAGAGCACTGGGCCCCCAGAAGAGGCCGCAGGTTACAAGGTCGCAGGTGTTCTAGCGACCGGTTTCAAGGCGCCGTCATCCGGGCCCCGTGTCAGCCACCCTGTCAGCGGGCGGATGGATTGGTGGGCTGGGGAGGAAGGATTCGAACCTTCGCATGCCGGAATCAAAATCCGGTGCCTTAACCAGCTTGGCGACTCCCCAACAAGTTTTAGCCGCCGGACAATTGTGCTGAACACTGTCCGGTAAGCCTTTTTCTCAATACCCCAACTCGCGCAGCGGATGCCGATCCAGACCCCGCGCCACGAAGCCGCTCATCGTCTCCGGCAACTGCGCCAGCACCCTGCGCGCGACGGCTTCGGTGTCGAAGCTCGCAAACACAGCGGCGCCCGAACCCGTCATGAGAGCGGTTTCATGCTGCTTCAACCAGTCGAGGTGACGCGCGACGTCCGGGTATAGACGGCAAACGAGAGGTTGCAGATCGTTCACCGCGTGTTTGGCTAAACCGCCAACTGAAAAGGCCTGTATTTTAATTGTTTTTGAGTTTCGTTTCAAATCCGGATGAGCGAATACGGGGCCCGTCGCAACGCTCAGGGCGGGGGTCAGGACGACATACCAGGCCGGCGCCAGCGGGATAGGTGTCAGGATCTCACCGATGCCTTCTGCAAACGCGCTTTCTCCAAACACGAAAACGGGCACGTCCGCACCGAGCTTCAGTCCGAGCGCCTGCACACGCTCGCGACTAAGGCCGGTGTTCCAAAGCTTGTTCAAGGCAACTAACACGGTGGCCGCGTCCGAGCTTCCCCCACCCAAGCCCGCGCCTAACGGAAGACGCTTCAGGAGCTCTATGTCTGCGCCCAGCGGCGTACCTGTCGCTTGTTTCAGCAGGTGCGCCGCGCGCAGGGTGAGGTCGTCCGCCGCGGGAACGCCCGGCAGCTCGTGCACACCCCGGATCACACCGTCCTGCCGCACACCGATGCGCAGCTCGTCACCGTAGTCGATGAAGCGGAATACCGTCTGCAGGAGGTGGTAACCGTCAGCGCGGCGACCTACGACACGCAGCATGAGGTTCAGCTTAGCCGGCGCAGGAAAGCGGTGCGCCTCAGCGCTCATGTCACATTGCGCCAAGTGTCGATGACCAGTCGAATCTCATTGGAGCCATCGCTCAGATCGATCCGGCGCACGAGTCCGCTCGTTTCGCCTTCCGAATAATAGTTGAAGGCTACCCGCCAGCCATTTTGAGTTAGCGCAACAACTCGCCCATCGGCGCCACGCTCGAGTTCGGCCGGTCCAGGAGCAGCCTCGCCTCTCACCCAGTACTGCAGCAGACTCAAGGGAAGCGACCAGCCGAGCGCCTGTCGCGTGAGTGCTTCTACGCTGCTCGCGCGGTACTGCTTCTGGTCCGCTCGCGTGAGGGTTGCGCCTTGCGCCGAGTCGACGATATACGCCAGCGTCTGTCCCGTGGGCGTCATCAGCCAGATGTGGTCTTCATCCGAAGTGTGTTCCCAGCGCAGATTGCCGGTGAGCGCACCGCCGCTGTAGGTGACAAGGATGCGACCGAGAAGATCGAATGGCTGCGGATCGCGCGGCGCGAGGGTCACGGTTGCGCAGGCGGCGAGCAGCGCCGCGAGCACGGCCGCAGCCGCAAACGCTTTCATCTCGCAGTGGGCAGGATGACCGGAGCGTACCGCTTGATCACGTTTTGCAGGGCTTCATTCTGCGCGTTTTGCTTGAGCGCATCCGTCCACAACTTGCGCGCCTGTTCCTGCTGTCCGTCGGCCCACAGGACCTCGCCCAGATGTGCGGCGATCTCGCCATCCGGGCGCAATCCGTACGCACGCTGCAGATAATCGAGCGCTTCGTGGTTGCGGCCCATCCGATAAAGGACCCAGCCCATGCTGTCCATGATGAAGGCGTCGTCGGGCGAGAGCTTGAGCGCTTTTTCGATCAGGTCGTGCGCTTCAGGGAGCCGCTCGTTGCGGTCGGCAAGCGTGTAGCCGAGCGCGTTGTAGGCGTGCGCGTAGTCCGGCTTCAACGCGATCAGCTTTTTAAGGCTTTCTTCGAGCACGTCGACGCGGTTCACCTTTTCGGCTGCCATCGCGCGGTCGTAGAGCAGGTCCGGCGTATCGGGCATTTTCTTCAACGCTTCGCCCAGAAGCTCGAACGCCTCCTGGTATGCATTAGCGTCTCGCAACAACTGCGCTTCCGCCTGCGTGAGTTGCACGCGCTGCTGCGCAGTCTCGGTTTGCACCTTCTGCAAATGCTCGCGCGCTTCGGCAAGACGCCCCTGCTTCGCCAGGACGCCCGCGTAGCGTGCCTGTGCGTTGATGTACTGTTCGCCCGGCTCAACACTGGCATACCACTTCAGAGCTTCGTCGTAGCGCTTGCCTTCTTCGGTGATTTGTCCGAGGTAGAGACGCGCCAGATCGGGCTCGCCATAGCCTGACTCAAGCGCACGCTTCAATTGCGTTTCAGCACCCTCGAAATCGTTGGCCTGGATCGCCAGCAGCGCAACCGCCATCGTCACATCACCGTTTTCTGGAAACTGCTCGACCAGGGCTTCGAACTGCTTGCGTGCTTCCGGATAACGCTTGGCTGCCACGAGCAGCCGCGCGTAATTCAGTCTGGCATCCTTCGCTTGCGGATGGCTTTTCAGGAACGCGCCCAGAAACGCGAGCGCATCGTCGCTCGAGCGCCGTTGCAGAGCCTGCGTATGGAAGAGCGCAGCCGTCTCCCAGTCCGGCTGCAGTTTCAGCGCTGCCGTCGATTCCTCGAGCGCGAGCGCCTCATCGCCGGCGTTCCACGCCGCCTGCGCAACCGCAAGACGCGCCTCCGGCACTTTCTGATAGGGTTTCGCGAGCGTGCGCATCAGATCGAGAACGGCCTTGCGATCGGTGTTGCGGCCGAGCAACGCTGACAATTGGAGAAAGCTCTGCCCCACGTTCTCGCGATCGGCGGCAAGCCACTGCTCGAAATGCGTGCGCGCAGCGTCGAGTTGTTTTTGATTGACGAGAAGCGCGGCGAGCACCTGCCGTGCACGTGCGTTGCCGGGGTCGGCCTGCAACCAGATGCCCGCGGCCTCGAGTGCCGGTTCGGTCAACCGCGCGTTCCACGCCGCCTCGGTCGCGCGCTGCGCGATGCGCGGATCGCGAGTTTCGCGAGCGAGATCGAGGTAGGCCGGGACCGCGAGCTGCGGCTGGCCGCGCTGAAGCGCGACTTCGGCCAGCATGAGCTTAAACATCAGCTGTTCGGTCAACTCGAGCTTGGGAAGCGGCAGGCGCGCAGCCGGCGCAGATTTCGATCCGGGCTGTGCTGCCTGCGCGGTGGGCGGCAGGCGCGTGGAATCATCGAGCGCGCCGTGTTGCGCGCAGGCTGTGAACGCCAAGACCGCTGCCACGAGTGCAGTGCGAAAACGTGTCATGAGGGGGGGCCGCCGCGGCGGCAACTGAGTGAGTCGCCGCAACAGACGGCGCGCTGCTTCATAAACCGGAACATATTAGGTATATTTCGCCGACTCCACAAGACGCCTTTTGCCGCGAGGCGCGCCACCTGATGTCGATTCCATCCGATGCGACAACGATTTACGCCCGTGCACTGACGCGCCGGTTCGGTGCACACGCGGCGGTGCGCAACGTCGATCTCGAGCTCAGACGCGGTGAAGTTCTGGGCTTTCTGGGCCCGAATGGCGCCGGCAAGACCACTACGATGCAGATGTTGACAGGAAATCTGGCGCCCACGGAAGGTGAGATCACCATCTGCGGCGTCGATCTCCTTGCGCGCCCGACCTTAGCCAAAAGCAAAATCGGCTATCTGCCCGAGAATCCGCCGCTTTATCGCGATCTCACCGTAGACGAATACCTGAAGCTCGCGCTCAAGCTGCACCGCGTGCCGAAAGTGCGACGGCGTGACGCTCTCACGGCAGCCAAAGAGCGCTGCGGGCTGACGAATGTGGGGCGAAAACTCATCGGGACGCTCTCCAAAGGCTATCAGCAACGGGTCGGCATCGCACAGGCGATCGCGCACGAGCCGGATGTCGTAATCCTGGATGAGCCGACCGTGGGCCTCGACCCCAACCAGATTCGGGACATCAGGTCGCTGATACGCGAGCTGGGGGGCGCGCACAGCGTCATCCTGTCGACACACATCCTGGCCGAGGTCGAGGCGATCTGCGACCGCGTGCAGATCATGCATCACGGCGATCTCGTTTACAGCGACACCATCGCAGCACTCCAAGCATTCCACAGCGGCCGCACGGTACTGCTCGGGTTGCGACGACCGCCGGCCGACGCCGAGCTTGCCGCCGTGCCCGGTGTAACCGCGGTCGAGCGCGCCAGCGACAAGTTGTATCGCCTGCAGTTCGCTGCCGATCGCGATCCGACGGAGCAGCTCGTCCAGCGCGCAGTCGAGAACAACTGGGGGCTTTATCAGCTTGCGCCGGCGCAGACCAGCCTCGAAGACGTATTCGTGAACCTGACGACATGATGAACGGTCGAGCCGCCGCGGCGTCATATCCACCACCAAGAACCCGCGCCCGCCGCCGGTTCTCAGAAACCCAATGATATTTACGATTGCAGCAAAAGAGCTCAAGGGGCTGTTCGCGTCTCCGCTGGCGTGGATGGTGCTCACCGCGGTACAGGTCATCTCGGGTTACGCATTCCTCAAGCGCCTCGATGATTTTCTTCAAATCCAGCCCCAGCTCGTACAGCTTGCGAGCCCACCCGGGGTCACCGAGCTTGTGGTCACTCCGTTGTACGCAACCACGGCGATCGTGCTGCTGTTCGCGGTGCCGCTGCTCGGCATGCGCTCGATCGCAGAAGAGCGGCGCAACCAGACCATGGTTTTTCTGACGTCTGCGCCGGTATCGATCAGCCAGATCGTGCTGGGCAAGTTCCTGGGACTCACGCTGTTCGTGTTGCTGATCGTTTTACTGGTCACAGCTATGCCTCTTACACTTGCCACCAGCACGCATCTGGACTACGGGCTCATAGCGAGCCTGTGCGCCGGCCTGATCCTGATCGCCGCCGCGTTCTCAGCCGTGAGCCTCTACATTTCCTGTTTGACGACCTATCCCATGGCTGCAGCATTCGGCGCTTTCGCGGCGCTCCTGCTCATGATCCTCATGGGTGAAGCTGCGGCTGACGGCTTGCGCGCGCGCGGCTGGCAGCTCCCTGCGGCATTCGTTCAGGTATTTTCGCCGATGAAGAATTTCGAGCCGCTGGGCAAAGGTCTGGTCGACACCTACGCAATCGCGTGCTCGATCATGCTCGTGGTCGTATTCATCGTACTGGCCGTGCGTCGCCTTGACGGTCGACGGCTGCGAGGCTGACCTTGCAAGCGAATCGCAGACTGCGCGTAAGGCTCACGCTCCAGAGCGGACTTTTTCTGATCCTCATGTTCGCGCTGGTGATGCTGCTCGCGTTCCTCGCTCGCGAGTATCGCAAGGAGTGGGACGTCACACGCAGCGCGCGCAACACGCTCTCGCAGTCGACGCTCGACGTACTGCGGCAGCTGGATGGACCGCTGATAGTGACTGGCTACGCGGTGCAGCAGGACGCCACCGGCGGCAACGTGCACAAGATGATTGAAGACCGTCTGCGTCCCTATCGCCAGGCCAAGCCCGACCTCGAGCTGAAGCTCGTCGATCCGCGCGAGGATCCCAAGCGTGCGGAGGCGGCGGGCCTGCGTTCACCGAACGAGCTTGTGATCGAATACCGCAGGCGCAGCGAACACATGCCGCTGGGGGAGTTCAGCGAGCAGGCTTTTGCCAACGTGCTGATGCGCCTCGTGCGCGGCTCGGCGAGCCTGGTTCTCTGGCTCGAGGGGCATGGCGAGCGCAAGCTCGACGGTATCGCCAATCACGACCTCGGCGAGTTCGGACGGCAGCTGCAGCAGAAAGGCCTCAAGATCAACAGCATCAATCTCGCGCTCGCGCAGGAGGTACCGTCGAACGCAGCACTCCTCGTCGTCACAACGCCCCAAACCGACCTTCAACCGGCCGAAGTCGAAAAGATACGCCGCTACGTGACTGCCGGTGGCAACCTGCTATGGCTGATCGACCCGGAGCCGCTGCACGGTCTGCAGCCTGTCGCCGAAATGCTGGGACTCGTGCTCACGCCGGGCACCGTCGTCGACCCTTCGCTCCGCCCGCGCAGCGGTCCGCCGGTGTTTGCAGTGGCCACGAGCTACGCCCAGCATCCGATCACCGCCGCGTTCCGCTACAACACGATGTTTCCGTATGCGCGGCAAATCGGCCTTTCCGAAAGCGAAGAGTGGCGCGTGTCGCCCCTGATCGAAGTGGCACAGCGCGGCTGGGTGGAGATCGACAAACTCGACGACAAACCGACCTTCAACGCCGCGCGCGACCTGCCGGGTCCGGTGAACATCGCCGCAGCGTTCGAGCGCACTGCGGGTGACAAACAGCAGCGCATCGTGGTGGTCGGCAATGGTTCTTTTCTGTCGAATACGTATCTCGGGAACGCGGGAAATCTCCAGCTCGGGATCGCGATGGTGAACTGGCTTGCTGCCGAAGATGACCTCGTCGCGATCGATCCGCGGCCCGCCCCGGACTCGCGGCTGGAAATCGACCAGATGATGCTTTATCTGATCGCCTTCACATTCCTGCTGGTGCTGCCACTGGGCTTCGTCCTTACCGGCCTGGTGATCTGGTGGCGCAGACGCAAAGCGCTGTAGATCTCAGACACTATGCGTTCGTGGTTCTCGCTCGCAGCCCTGCTGCTCGTCGTGCTCGCGGTCGGCGCCTGGGTGTATTACAAGCCAGCGGCCAACGTGGCCGAAACGCATGCGCTCTCAGCACTCAAGCCCGCCGACGTCAAACGTTTGCGGCTCGAGCATGCTGCGCAAGGCAAGGCAGCTGAACACGATGAGCGCGGCAACCCCGGGCAGGTCCTTGCGCTCGTGCGAGAGAATGGCGATTGGCTGATGACGACGCCGTTCGCGGCGCGCGCCGAAAAAATCCCGGTCGAGCGCATGCTAACGGTGCTCGATGCACGCTCAGCAGTGCGCTATCCAGTCGCCGATCTCGCGCGCTACGGTCTGGACAAACCGCAAGCCACTTTGACGCTCGAGGATCAGACTTTCGCTTTTGGCGCCATCAACAACATGACACGTGAGCAGTACGTGCTCACGCGCAATGAGGTCTACCTCGTGCCGCTGGCATACATCACGGCCTTGCCGCGCAGCGCAGACGCGCTGCTGGCGTTACGGCTGTTCGGCCGTGATGAGACGCCCGTGCGTTTCGAGCTTCCTGAGTTTAGCGTCGCTCTTAACGATGGGACGTGGACCGTTTCCCGCATCACCGCTGAAGCAAGCGCCGACGAACGCAATGCATGGGTGGACGCGTGGCGGCAGGCGAGCGCGATCCGGGCTGCACGCGGCAGTGACCTTGCAGCGCCCCAGGAAATCAAAGTGGAGCTGAAGGATGGCCGGGTCGTCAGGCTTGGCATTTTGCAGCGCGAACCTGAGCTCGTGCTAGTACGCCGCGACGAAGGGATCGAGTACCATTTCTTTGACGGTAGCGGTAAGAAGCTGCTGGCCCCACCGGGGGCGAGCGACCGTGAACGAGCAAACAAGTAAATATCATACGGTGAACAGCGCTGCCGCTCACCGCGGACTTTCTGCTGTCTGCAAAATCTGCGCAGAACGTGTGCGTGAGGTGTTGACCGGCTAACCTGTTTTCACTGCGACCCCGCCCACCCACGCCGTCCACGGGTTACACACAAATTGCCTGAACTACCCGAAGTCGAAACCACGCGACGCGGGCTCGCACCGCACCTGGTAAACCAGCGTATACGCACGGCTGTCGTGCGCAACGCCGCACTGCGCGTGCCGGTGCCGCGACGTTTGCCGCAACTCGTCGCGGGCACAACGATACGCAACGTGGATCGACGCGGTAAGTATCTTCTGATCGATTGCGGCAGCGGAACGCTCATCGTGCATCTGGGTATGTCAGGCCGATTGTGGCTGGTCGCTGCAGACGCCGCAGTGCAGATGCACGATCATTTCGATCTGGTGCTCGAGAATGGTCATGCAGTTAGGTTGCGCGATCCGCGCCGGTTCGGCCTTGTCCTATGGCAGAAGGGCGATCCGCTGCAGCACCCTCTGCTCGTAAACATCGGCCCCGAACCGCTGTCGGCTGGATTCGATGGACGATGGCTGTACGAGATCACGCGCAAGCGAGCGGCTGCGATCAAGCTCGTGCTGATGGACAGCCATGTGGTTGCTGGGGTCGGAAACATTTATGCGAGCGAAGCGTTATTTCGCGCCGGCATCAACCCCAAGATGCCGGCACAGCGCATCGGGCGCGCGCGTTACGACATCCTTGCGGAGAAAATCCGCGAAACGCTCGAGGCCGCGATCCAGGCAGGCGGCAGTACGTTACGCGATTACGTCGGCGGCGATGGCCGGGCGGGCTACTTCCAGAATCAGCACCTGGTTTACGATCGCGCCGGGGAACCCTGCTCAACCTGCGGTACCGCGGTGAGGGAATTGCGACAGGGACAGCGGGCGACGTATTACTGTCCTTCGTGTCAGCGCCGGTGAGACGACCGGAAATTAGCCCCTCGCCCCCGACCCATCCCCAACGCCGCGGAGGGGAGTAACCGACGCGCAGAACAACGCCGGCAGCGGCCACGGCGCAGTAGTGGCTTACGAAATATTACGCGGCTTTCTGTGACGTCAGCCTGAGATACTTCTCGTACAGCGCTTCTTTCGTTTCCACCACATCAGGGTTCAAGGGTATGCAATCGACCGGGCATACCTTCTGACACTGCGGCTCATCATGATGACCCACGCACTCGGTGCATTTGAGCGGATCGATCTCGTAGATTTCTTCGCCCGCGGATATCGCCTGGTTCGGGCATTCCGGCTCGCATACGTCGCAGTTGATGCATGCGTCAGTAATCATCAAAGCCATAAGCTGATTCTACTTGCCTCCAAGTTGCCTGATTTTGTCCTTCATGCGGTCGCTCACAAGGGCGGGCACGAACTTGGAGGTATCGCCGCCAAGGACTGAAATTTCCCGCACTATGGTGGCTGAAATGAACATGAACTGCTCGCCCGGTGTCAGAAAAATGGTCTCGACATCGGGATACATACCGCGGTTCATGCCGGCGAGCTGGAACTCATATTCGAAATCGGAGACCGCGCGCAAGCCGCGCACGACGACACGGGCGCCGCGGTCCTGCACGAACTTCATGAGCAAGCCGGAAAACCCGACCACCTCGACGTTGCCGAGATCCTGCAACACTTGGCGTGCCATATCGACGCGCTCGTCGAGCGAAAAAAAAGGGCGCTTGGCGCGGCTGTCAGCCACGGCAAGAACGACGCGGTCGAACAGTCGGGAGGCACGGCGCACAAGGTCTTCATGGCCGAGCGTTATCGGGTCGAACGTCCCCGGGTAAACCGCCGTGTGCTCCATGCTGAGTCCGTTTTATGAGTTGAAAGAAGACCTGACCGGCGCGGCCCTGTTTATGCACCTCCCAGCCCGCCGGCCATTCGGTGCGCGACCCCGCTTCATGATACAGCCACCCATTCGGCGCCATTCGCGGCGCCACCAGTCCAGCCAACGAAGCGCCGTAAGCCTCTGAAAATGGCGGGTCGAGGAAAATGACATCGTACTGTCTCCTGTCGGCCCGCAGGAATTCTAGCGCATCCCCTCGGACAAGCTCCATCTGGCCGGCGCCGAGCAGTTTGAGGTTCGTTTCCAGTGACGCGACCGCACCGCGATCCCGTTCCACCATCACCACGTGGGCGGCGCCACGCGACGCAGCTTCGAATCCCAGTGCACCGCTGCCCGCGAAGAGGTCAAGGCACGTAAGCCCCGTCAGGTCCTGGCCGAGCCAATTGAACAGCGTTTCGCGGACACGATCGGGTGTTGGACGCAGCTCGGAGCGGGGTGTGAAGCGTATGCGGCGGCTGCGCCACTGGCCACCTACGATCCGCACCTCGTTGTCTTTCATGCGCGCCCCCCTCGAGAGCGCCGCTCAGGCTTGCCTGCTCAGTGCGCGGCCTGAGCGGACTTTTCGTCGCCTGGTCCGACGACGACCGTGACCATACGCTCAGGATGGATGCGGCGCTGAAACGCGCTTTTGATCTGCTCCGTCGTAACGCGCTCGACGTTCTTGGTAAAGTCATCCAGATAGGTGAGCGGCAGATCGTAAAATCCGATCACCGAAAGATAGTCGTGGATTTTGCGGTTACTGTCGATCCGCAATGGAAAGCCGCCGACAATGTTGTTCTTGGCTGCGGTAAGCTCCTTGGCGGTGGGGCCCTGCGCGATGAAATCGTTCAGCGTCTTGCTGACCACGCCCAGCGCTTCGCGCGCCTGCTCGCCCTTGGTCTGCATGCCGACAACAAACGGCCCCTCACGCAGCATCGGCGCGAAATAGCTGTAAGCGGAATAGGCGAGTCCCCGCTTCTGACGCACTTCCTCCGTAATGCGCGACTGAAAACCACCGCCCCCGAGCACGTAATTGCCAACGAAGAGCGGGAAGTAATCCGGATCGTCGCGGCGTATGCCGGGTGCACCGAGCATGATGTGACTCTGCGTCGAGGGATGGGTGATCCACCGCGTTTCGGACTTGGGCAGCTGCGCGACGGGCGGCAGCACCGGCGGGGCCCCGGCGACGGCAGGCAACGCTGCGGTCAAGGCTTCGGCGATCGCCGTTGCTTCTTCACGCGTGACATCGCCCATCAGCGCAACGATTGCACGCTCCGCGTTGTAATGCCTGCGGTGAAAAGCCAGCAAATCCTCGCGCGTGAATTTGCTGATCGTATCCGGCTCGCCCGAGCTGCGCAGACCGTACGGATGCGCGGGATAGACCATACGGCTGAAAGTGCGAGCCGCAATCGTGTCCGGCTTGGTATCGGCCTCTTTCAGCATTGCGATGAGCCGCACTTTTTCGCGCTCGAGTACCGGCGCAGGAAATTCGGGCCGCGCCAGAATACGGCCGAGAATTTCCAGTGAACGGCCGCGCTCGTTCGAACTCGACAGCGTACGCAAACCGGCTCCTGCACGGTCGGGATCGAACCGCCCGCCGAATTGCGCGCCGATGTCCGCGAATTGTCGGGCGATCTCGTCCTCGTCCATACCACCCGCACCCAGGCGCAGCATGTTGGCCGTCATGTTTGCTACACCAGACTTTTCCGCGGTGTCGAATGCAGCGCCCGCAGGAAAGTCGACGCTCACATCGAGTATCGGCAGGTCGTGGTTTTCCACGAAATACACGCGCGCGCCGCGTTTGGTTTCCCAATGCTGGATCGGCAGAATCGCCTGCGCAGCCTGCGCGAGAAACAGCAGCGCAACTGTTGCGAAAAGCTGTAGCGGTTTACTGCGCATGGCGTAATCCTGGGGGCGGCGCACTCGGCTTCTTGCCCGCGAGCGGCTGGGGGTCGAGGTACGCAACAGTGAGCGTATCGTCGACGAGATACTTCTTCGCGACCGCCTGAACCTGCTCAGCGGTCACGAGCTTCAGCTTTTCCACGAAAAGATCTGCAACCGTCGGCGGCAGGCCGGCCATGTCGAGACTGCCGATCTGCTGAGCCTGGTAATACATCGAGTCGCGCTCGTAAACGTGCGAGGCCACGGCCTGAGATTTCACGCGCTGCAGCTCCTCTGCCGTCACGCCTTCGGCAATCAGCTTTTGAACCTCGCGCCGCAATGCCTGTTCCGCCTCCTGTGCAGTCTTGCCTGGCGTGGGCGTCGCACTCAGATAGAAGGTGCCCGGGCCGCGGCCGATGCCGTCATAGCTCGCGTCAGCAGAAGAAGCGATGCGCTCGGCGCGCACGAGATTGCGGTTGAGCCGCGCAGCTTCGTTGCCGTCGAGAACGCTCGCCAACATGTCGAGCGCGTACGGTTCCCATTCGTTGTCGGGGTCCCTTAGCACCGGCGCGCGGTACGCCATGAGCACGTACGGCAGCTCGGCGGGCGCGCGCACTGTCAATTGCTGAGGACCGCGCTGCTGCGGTTCCTCGGTGATTTTTCGGACAGGCAACGTCTTACGTTGCAGCGGACCGAAGTGCTGCGCCGCGAGTTTGTAGGCTTCCTGCGGCGTCACATCGCCGACGACGACGAGCGTCGCATTGTTGGGCGCGTACCAGCGGTCGTAAAAAGCCCGCGCATCTTCGACGCGCATGTTCTCGAGATCGCTCATCCAGCCGATCACCGGGTAGCGGTACGGATGGGCTTTGAGCGCGGACGCGTTCAGTTGCTCGTACACGAGCGATCGTGGCCTGTCATCGACGCGCCAGCGGCGCTCTTCCATTACAACCCGGATTTCCTTGCCGAATTCTTCCGCCGAAAGCGAGAGATTGGCCATACGATCGGCTTCCAGTTTCATCGCAAGCGGAAGCTGGGACTTGTGCAGCATCTGGAAGTAGCCGGTGTAATCGCGGCTGGTAAATGCATTGTCGCGACCGCCTGCTTCGGCAACTAAGCGTGAAAATTCGCCGGCGGGAACAGCTTTCGTGCCCTTGAACATCATGTGCTCGAGAACGTGGGCAACACCCGTAGTGCCGTTCACTTCGTCCATGCTGCCGACCTTGTACCAAACCATACACACGACCACGGGCGCACGCCGGTCCGTTTTCACGAAGATGCGCAGCCCATTCGGCAATGTGCTTTCGGCAACCTGCGAGTTTGCTGCGGCCCACGTGTGCGAAGGACTCACGATGCCAGCGAGGAGCGCAAGTACGAGAGCTGAGATGACGCGTGCTGCGGGGAGATGCGCTGACATGGCGGGATCCGGTCGACTGCGGTTGGAGTACAATTGTAACGAACTCGGCGCACCGAGATCGCGCGCTGATGCCCAACGCTGAATGTAGCAATGATGGAAAGGGCTTACGGCCTCAATTTCGCATTCATCATTGCGCATCATCGTTGATGCCCGTCAGGGCACCGTTCGCATCCGCTTTCAGACATCGATATCCATGTTTGGTTTCCTCAAGCCGAAGCCGCGTCCCGCACCGGAGCCTGACAAAACCGCGGGCGATTCACCACCCGATGCCGCCGACAGCTCCGGCGGTTGGTTTTCACGTCTCAAGCAAGGCCTCACCAAAACGCGACAACAGCTGGGCGGCCGCCTCGCCGGACTTTTCGGCGCCGGACGCAAGCTGGACGAGGCGTTCTATGAGGAGCTCGAAACGGTACTCATCAGCTCCGATGTAGGCGTCACGGCGACCGAGTTTCTCATCGACAATCTGCGCTCCCGTGCGCGGCGCGAAGGCTACGCCGAAGCTGCTCAGCTCAAGGAAGCGCTTGCCGAATTGTTGCTCGAGGAGTTGCAGCCGATTGCAAAACCGCTCGATGTAACAACGCAGCGTCCATTCATCATCATGCTCGCGGGCGTCAATGGCGCAGGCAAGACCACGTCGATCGGCAAGCTCGCTCATTACTACGTTCGACAAGGCAAGAAAGTCCTCCTTGCAGCAGGCGACACCTACCGGGCAGCAGCACGGGAACAACTGGTCGCATGGGGCGAACGCAACAATGTAGCCGTGATTGCGCCGCAGTCAGGCGACGCGGCCGCCGTCATTTTCGATGCGATAAACGCTGCGGCGGCGCGCGGTATCGATATCGTGCTTGCGGATACGGCGGGCCGTCTGCCCACACAGCTCCATCTGATGGAAGAGATCAGAAAGGTGAAGCGCGTGATCGACAAAGCCATGCCCGGTGCCCCTCATGAAATCCTCCTCGTACTGGACGCAAATACCGGTCAGAACGCGCTCGCTCAGGTGAAGGCTTTCGACGATGCGCTCGGCGTAACCGGGTTGGTGCTGACCAAGCTCGATGGTACGGCCAAGGGCGGCGTTATCGCAGCGATCGCGCACACGCGCGGCAAAACGAACCCTGGGCAGCCCATTCCCCTGAGATTCATCGGGGTCGGCGAAGGGCTCGACGACTTGCGGCCGTTCGATGCACAGGACTTCGTAGCGGCGCTTCTGGGGGACGATGCTTAGACGGCTTCTGAACGGCTTCGCGCTCTATCGGTCGTAACTAGTTCCGGCTGAACTCGCCCCGGCCACGGGTCCGGGTCCGGGCTCAGATGGGGATTCTCCAGCGGGCAATCACGCCCGCGATCACCGTCAGATCCACACGCTAAGGCTATGATTTCATTCCGCTCCTCCCACTTCGAAGGTCTGCTTCCGCGCGGAACTTCGGGCCTGTTTGGCACTCAAAAGTCCAGAGTGCTAGACTATTGAAATACGAAGGGAGTATCAGACTATGACTGCTTACGCACTACCTATTCCTGCTGCGGGCAGCCTGGAAAACTACATCCAGACGGTCAACAGCTTTCCCATCCTGACCCAGGAACAGGAAACTGCATTGGGTCGGCGCTTGCGCGACCATGACGACCTTAGTGCCGCACGTGAGCTCGTCGTGTCGCATCTGCGCGTCGTCGTTGCGATCGCCCGCGGCTATATGGGTTACGGCCTGAATCAGGCCGATCTGATTCAGGAAGGCAATATCGGCCTCATGAAGGCCGTCAAGCGTTTCGATCCCGAGCGAGGCGTGCGCCTCGTCTCTTTTGCAGTGCACTGGATCCGCGCGGAAATGCATGAATTCATCCTGCGTAACTGGCGTATCGTGAAAGTGGCGACGACCAAAGCGCAGCGCAAGCTGTTCTTCAACTTGCGCAGTCTGAAGCAGGGGCTAGGCGCGATGGGCGCTTCTGACGCGAAAAAGATCGCAACGCAATTAGGCGTAAAGGCCGAGGAAGTCGTGGAGATGGAAACACGGCTTTCCGGGCAGGACGTGTCGCTGGAGCCGGCCGGGGAGGAAGACGAGGATAGTACCTTCGCCCCCATCGCCTATCTTGCGGCAGAAGAAGCTGAGCCGGCTGTGCTGATGGAACAGGAACAGACGGAACAACGCCGCACGGCGGGTCTCGAGCAGGCACTCGGCACGCTCGATCCGCGCAGCCGCCGCATCATCGAAGCGCGCTGGCTCAACGAGAATGCCTGCGCAACCCTGCACGAGCTTGCTGGCGAATTCGGTGTATCGGCAGAGCGTATCCGCCAGATCGAAAACAAGGCGCTGACGAAAATGAAAGGCGCAATGGCGGCAGCCGTATAACAGAAGGGTCGCCGCAAGATCCCGGCACCGAGAGGTCCGGGATTTTTTTGTACAGTCTCTACTGCGCCAGCAGCAGGCGAATATCGTGGAGCAACGCCTGGGCGCCAGCGCCATATTGTGCGAACAGCCTGAGGCGCCCGGAGGGGTCGAACACAAACGTGCCGGCCGAATGGTCCATCGTGTAGTCGCCCCCGGGCAGGGGCTGCTTTTGATAGTAGACCTTGAACTCCTTGGCAGTGCGCGCCGTCTGTTCCGGCGTGCCGTAGAGCCCGAGGAAGGCGGGGTTGAACGCGGGCACGTATTGCCGCAGCACGTCCGGGGTGTCGCGCTGCGGATCCACGGTGACGAAAAGCACCTGCAGACGTCCAACGTCCGCACCGAGCTCACGGGCAACTGTGCCGAGCTCGATCATCGTCGTGGGGCAGGCATCGGGACAGTGAGTGAAGCCGAAAAAAATAACGACGGCCTTACCTTTGAAATCATCGAGCGTGCGCGGCACGCCGTTGTGATCAGTCAGCGCGAGCGTTTTGCCAAAACTGGCGCCCGTCACGTCCGTTAACTGAAACTGGGGCGCTTCGCGTGAGCCGCATGACGCGCTGAAAAAAGCCGCGACCAGCAGCGCCGCGAGCATACGTCGCATGAGAGGACTTCCCGCCTTAGACCAGGACGCGGAAGTAGTGATCGACCAGCAGCGCCGCGAACAACGACGCGAGATATGTGATGGAATAGCGAAACGTCTGCCGCGCCAGCGCGTCACTGTAGTCGCGATAGATGCGCACGGCGTAAGACAGGAAAATCCCACCGAGGATTACGGCTGCAATGAGATAGATCGCCCCGCTCATGCGCACGACGAAGGGCAGCAGCGAACACGCGCAGAGGATGACAGTGTAGAGCAGCACGTGCAGCCGGGTGAACTTGTCGCCGTGTGTTACCGGCAGCATAGGGACGCCTGCTTTGGCGTACTCGTTTTTGCGATAGAGTGCGAGCGCCCAGAAATGCGGGGGCGTCCACGCGAAGATGATCAGAAACAGCGTAAGTGCATCAGCGGTGACCTCGCCGGTCACGGCGGCCCAACCCAGAACAGGAGGCATCGCGCCCGAAGCGCCGCCGATCACGATGTTCTGGGGCGTCATCGGCTTGAGGATCACCGTATACACGATCGCGTAGCCGACGAACGTCGCGAACGTCAGCCACATCGTGAGCGGGTTGACCCACTGGTGCAGCACGCCGAGTCCGATACCACCCGTTACGAGGGCGAACAGCAGGGTTTCGCGCGAGCTCAGCGCGCCGCGGGGTAAAGGACGCCGGCTGGTGCGGACCATCAGGGCATCGATTTTCTGCTCGACCAGGCAGTTGACAGCTGCCGCGGCACCCGCCACGAGCGCGATTCCGACCGTCCCCGCAAGGAGCGGCACGAGCGGCACCGCTCCGGGCACCGCGAGAAACATCCCGATCACGGCTGTGAAGACGATGAGCGACACGACGCGAGGCTTCGTGAGCTGATAGAACTGGTGAGCACGGGAGCTCGAAGGCTGGCCCGTAACCGTTGAAGACATCAGGGTAAAAACTCGGAGGAGACGCGGGAAAGCGCGAAGTTTATCACTACGAGTGTGACCAGCAAAAGCGCGGCCACCGCGTTATGAGCCACCGCGACTGCGAGCGGCAAACCAGCCACGATGTTAGCCACACCGAGCGCAACCTGAATCGCAAGTATCAGTGCGAGCATCACTCCGTACCCCGCAGTATCGCGCACGCGCAGAAGACCAATACACAGGGCGCCTACAAAGAGCACCGTCAACACCGCGCCGATACGATGCGTCCAGTGAATCGCGGTCAGCGCCTGGTATGCGAGATGCGTTCCCGCAGCGGTTCTGCCCAGCTCCCGAACCAGTTGGAAGCCGTGCTCGAAATCCATTTGAGGGATCCATTCGCCGTGGCACGTCGGGAAATCGACGCACGCCAGCGCGGCATAGTTGCTCGAGACCCAGCCACCCAGCGCAATTTGCGTGATCAGGACTGCAAGTGCGGCCGCCGCCATTATCCGGAGGCGCGATGCTCGAGGGAGGCCCGGTGATCGTAGCGACAGCTGACGCAAGCTCAACCAGACGAGCAGTGCGAGCGTTGCCATGCCGCCGAGCAGGTGCAGCGTGACGATCACCGGTTTTAACAAGAGCGTGACTGTCCACATGCCGAGCGCGGCCTGCAGGATAACCAATGCGAGCAGCGCCACGGGGAGGCCGGGGGAGGCGCGCAGCGCGGCACGCCTTCGCCAGGTCACGACGGTAATCGCCAGTATCAGCAGGCCGAGGGTACCCGCCAGGTAACGATGAAACATCTCCTTCCACGCTTTGCGCAGCGATACCGGACCGTGCTCGCCGCCCTGCGCCGCAACGGCTCCGGCAATGTCGCTTGCCGCATGCGCCGGGCTCAGCTCACCGTAGCATCCGGGCCAATCGGGGCAACCCAAGCCGGCATCCATAAGCCGGACGTAAGCACCCACAGTGACGACTATGAACGCGAGGCACGTCGTCACCAGAACGAGTGCGCGGTAGCCGCGCTTCATCTCCATTTGGAGTGCCGCAGCAGCCGCGCGAGATCCTTCAGCATGCGCCGCGGGTCCGGGTCAGGGGGAAAGCGCATCATCAGGTTGCCGAGCGGATCGACCACGTAGATGTGATGAAGTGGCGACGTAATTGCCGGCAGCGTGCGCGTGATGTCGGCATCCGCCGCGCGCAGTACGAGCAACCCGGGTTGCTCAGCGAGCAGCACAGGATCGGGTGCTCCGGAATCGGTCAGCAGCCATATGCGTTCTATGCGCTCGGCCTCTTTGCCCTGAGCAAGGCGCACCTGGCGTGTATAGATCAGTTTGGTTCGACATTTATCGTCGCAGCTCGATGGGTCCGCTGTCAGCAGCACCCATTCGCCTTTCACGTCACGCCATCGAAACGGCCGTCCATCGAGCGTCTGCAGCTTCTCGTCTGGCAGCGTTCGCGCCTGGAGCAATTCACCGTAATTCACATGACCCGCCGGCTGCCACCAGTAGTACGCGATATACGAGCCGACGATCGGCGCCGCGCACACGGCCAGTATGATCCAGAGCGTCAGCTTGCTACGGCGAGGGGGGATCTTTGCGTCTGAATTGAGTGACTGCATAGAAGACGAGTATCGTAGCCGCCATGGCAAACCACTGGAACGCGTAGCCGTAGTGTTTATCGATGCCAAAGTCAGGCGGGTCCCATGCACGGATGAGCCCGTCATCGAATGCGTTTTCCTGACGCAGAACAAACGGCTGCACGCTGATTGGCATCGTCTTGCGATAGCGCTCGATCGTCAGGTTTTGCCAGATTCGTCCCTCGATCACGGTGCCCGATAGTTCGAGCATGCGCCCGCTCGGCACCAGGGCCGCGCCGATCACCGTCACCGGTTCGCGCGGCGTGCGGATTTCAGGCAGCTCGGTGCGATAGGCAGGACGCGGTAGCCAGCCGCGGTCGACCAGCACGTAACGGTCGCTGCGCTCCAGACGCAGAGGCATCACCACCTGATAGCCCGGAGTCCCATGATAAATGCGGTTATCGATGAAAATCGAGTAGCGCGGATCGAAAATGCCGCGTGCCTCGACCCTTCTTAGATCGACGTCATGCGCAACGAGCTCTTCGGCCCCGACGTGAATGGGCGGCTGCGCAGCTTGCGCCTCGAAGCGCAGCTTCAAGTCACGTTTCTGCGCGGCGCGGCCGAGCTGCCAGTTGCCGAGCGCTATCGTCAGGGCGATCGCGACTACTGCGGCGACAGTGGGCCAGAAGCGGCCATGCCGGTCAGGACCACGCATTGCTGGCAGGCACCTGCAGGGTCCTATAGACTCGTTCCATGCGCTTTCTCGTACTTCTATTCATCGCTTTCATTCTGGTCAGCCTGTTCTCAGCGTTGTATTTCCTGCTGAAGGACAAGGGCCGATCAGAGCGCACCGTCAAAGCGCTGACAGTTCGCGTCGTGCTCTCGATCCTGCTGTTCGCACTGTTGATGCTGGGTTATCGCTTCGGCTTCATTTCTCACAGGCTCGGATCGTAAGAGTGTAAGCGGTGGACTCGCCGGCCGCGCCACCGTTCACGTGCGCGTAAAAAAAACGCCGCACTTGGTGCGGCGCTCTCTCCCTACTGACGGGGATCCCCCTTATTATTCTGGCGCCTTGTTGTTGTGGGTTTTTGTTGGGTTTTGTTAGCGGCTTATAGCCAGTAGACGAAGATAAACAGTCCAAGCCAGACGACGTCGACGAAGTGCCAGTACCAGGCCACGCCTTCGAAACCGAAATGATGCTCGGGGCGGAAATGACCCGCAACGCTGCGGAACAGGATAACCGTCAACATGATCGTGCCGACGGTCACGTGAAACCCGTGGAAGCCGGTCAGCATGTAGAAGGTGGAGCCATACGCGCCCATCGTGAGCTTCAAGTTGAGCTCGCTGTAAGCATGAATGTACTCGTAGGCCTGGAAGATCAGAAACATCATGCCCAGGAACACCGTGAGCGCAAGCCCCCAGATCAGCTGCGACCGGTTGTTCTTCAGCAGACCCCAGTGCGCCCACGTCACTGTTGCGCCGGAGGTGAGCAGAATGAGTGTATTCAGCGCGGGTATGCCCCACGCTTCCATCGGCGTGAACTGCTCGCCGAGCCCGGGTCCTCCTGTGGGCCAGCTCGGCTTGAACCCCGGCCAGATGAGCTGCTGGCTTTCGAGATTGCCGAGGTCTGGAATCGAAATGGTGCGCATGTAGAACAGCGCGCCGAAAAAAGCGCCGAAGAACATGACCTCGGAGAAAATGAACCAGCCCATGCCCCAGCGGAAGGAACCATCGACCTGCTTGTTGTACTGCCCGCCTTCCGACTCGTGCGCTACGGTCGTGAACCAGCCGGCCAGCATATAGAACAATATCGCGAGACCTACGAACACGAGGAACTTGCCCCATCCGACACCGTTGAACCATGATGCGGCGCCTAGTGCCATCGACAGCAGCGCGAACGAGCCGAAGATCGGCCACGTCGACGGCTGCGGAACGAAATAACGTGTGGATTGGCTCAACATGTGGATCAGTCTCCCCTATTCTTGATGTGCTGGAGTGCTCTAGCTCGTGATGTAACGCACGAGCATGATGAGACTCAAAACGAATATCACTGCGCCGATGATACCAGCGACGATCACCTGAACGGGCTTGATCGTTACCGCGTCCTTCTCGTGCGCCGCGCGCTTGCGGATCCCGAGGAATGACCAGAACACCGCTTTCGCGACCTCGAGAGGGCCTGCTTTGCGCGGTTTGTATTCGGGTTCTGTCACGACTCTCACCCCGCGCTCCCGTTCCTGCCTTCGACCGGGAAGAACGTGTATGACATGGTCACCACGTGGACATCGTCAGGCAGCGAGTTCTCGATTACGAATACCAGCGGCATGCGACGCACCTCACCGGGCTGCAGCGTTTGCTGTGTAAAGCAGAAACAGTCCAGCTTCTTCATGTGGCGGCCCGCCACCTGCGGAGCCCAGCTCGGGATCGCCTGGGCGGTGACCGGCCGATCGGAATTGTTCTTTACTTCGAAACTCACGTTCACGAGCTCGCCCGGGTGGAACCGCACGCTTTTCTCGAGCGGACGGAAAGTCCAGTTCAAACCATTGCGCAGGTTGGTGTCGAACTCCATGGTGATCAGGCGAGTCGAGTCGACTTGCGTGTTCGTCACAGCGTCCGCTTTCGCAACGTTGTTGATGCCCGCGACTTCGCAGATCTTGTTGTAGAACGGAACCAGCGCAAAGCCGAAGCCGAACATGCCGCAGGCCACGATGACGAGCTTTCTCATCATGGCGTTGTTCGCTTGTACGTTGCTTACCATAGCCAGTGCCGCACAAAGATGCCGATGAAGAACACGAGCGCGATGGAGAAAAGAATCAGAGCGGTCCTGCTCTTTTTGTCCAACGTGTGCTCCAGGTCTGCATAGCCAGCCTATTTCACGACTGGTGGGATTTCGAATGTGTGGTACGGCGCAGGCGACGGCACGGTCCACTCGAGACCCTGCGCGCCCTCCCACACCTTATCGGGCGCCTTGGCACCGCCGCGTATACACGTCACCACGACGTACAGGAAAAGCATCTGGCTCAGACCGAAGCCGAACGCACCTATCGTCGACAGCATATTGAAATCCGCGAATTGCAGCGCGTAGTCCGGAACCCGGCGCGGCATACCGGCAAGCCCCGAGAAGTGCATCGGGAAGAACGTCACGTTGAAGAAGATCATGGTCAGCCAGAAGTGCACCTTGCCGAGCGTTTCGTTGTACATGTGACCCGTCCATTTCGGAAGCCAGTAGTACACGCCTCCAAAAATTGCAAAGAGCGAGCCCGCCACGAGCACATAGTGGAAATGCGCGACCACGTAGTACGTATCCTGCAGCTGAATATCGATCGGCGTGATTGCGAGCACGAGACCGGTAAATCCGCCCATGGAAAACACGAAAATGAACCCGCACGCGAACAACATCGGCGTCTCGAAGGTCATCGAGCCTTTCCACATCGTCGCGATCCAGTTGAACACCTTCACTCCGGTGGGCACCGCAATCAGCATGGTCGCATACATGAAGAAGAGCTGGCTGGCAGCCGGCATCCCCACAGTGAACATGTGATGCGCCCACACGATGAACGACAGGATCGCGATCGACGAGGTGGCGTACACCATCGACGAATAGCCGAAGAGGGGTTTGCGCGCGAACGCGGGCACGATCTGCGACACGATACCGAAGGCCGGCAGAATCATGATGTACACCTCTGGGTGGCCGAAGAACCAGAAGATGTGCTGGAACATCACCGGGTCGCCGCCCCCGGCTGCGTTGAAGAACGTCGTGCCGAAGTGGCGGTCGGTCAGCACCATCGTGACGGCACCGGCCAGCACTGGCATTACTGCAATGAGCAGATACGCCGTGATGAGCCACGTCCATACGAATAGCGGCATCTTCATCAGCGTCATCCCCGGCGCGCGCATGTTGAGGATCGTCGTGATGATGTTGATCGAGCCCATGATCGAAGACGCGCCCATGATGTGCAGCGCAAAGATCGCGAGATCCATCCCTGGGCCCATCTGGGTGGACAGCGGCGCGTAGAGCGTCCAGCCGGCGGCAGTCGCGCCGCCCGGAACGAAGAAGGACGTCACGAGCAGGATCGCGGCCGGCGGCAGCAGCCAGAAGCTCCAGTTGTTCATGCGCGCGAACGCCATGTCGGGCGCGCCAATCATGAGCGGCACCTGCCAGTTCGCGAAACCGACAAACGCCGGCATGATCGCGCCGAACACCATGATGAGACCGTGCATGGTGGTGAGCTGATTGAAGAAATGCGGCTCCCATAACTGCAGTCCGGGCTGGAACAGCTCGGCACGCAGCATGAGTGCGAGAATGCCGCCGACGATGAACATGCTGAAGCTGAACCACAGGTACAACGTGCCGATATCCTTGTGGTTGGTTGTGGTGACCCAGCGCATGAGGCCTGAGGGATGATGCGCGTGTTCGTCGTGGCCGTAGCCGTGACCGTGTGCAGCTTCCATGTAACGAGTCTCCTGGCGTTCCGTATTCCGTTATTTACGTGCGGCTTTGATCTCTGCGGGCGTGACCATGTCACCGGTCTTGTTGGCCCAAGAGTTACGCTCGTAGGTTATGACTGAGGCGATTTCAACATCGCTCAAATGTTTGAACGGCGCCATCGCGGTCCCCGGCTTGCCGTTCAGAACGATATTCATGTGAGCATCCTTCGGGCCGGTCGCGATCTTCGAACCGGACAGCGCAGGGAAAGTATTGGGAATACCCATGCCGTTTGCCTGATGGCATGCGACGCAGTTCGCTGCAAACACTTTTTCGCCCTGTGCCTTGAGCTCGTCGAGTGTCCACTGCTTGGCCGGATCTACCGCCACTGCGGTGGTTTTCTTCTTCTGCTCCGCAACCCACGCCGCATATTTGTCCTGCTCGACCACCTCGACGACGATCGGCATGAAACCGTGGTCCTTGCCGCAGAGCTCAGCACACTGGCCGCGATAGATGCCCACGTGATCTGCCTTGAACCAGGTGTCGCGAACGAACCCCGGAATCGCGTCCTGTTTCACGCCGAACGCGGGAATCCACCACGAGTGGATCACGTCGTTTGCCGTGATGATCATGCGCACCTTCTTGCCGACGGGCACTACCACTGCGTTATCGACTTCCAGCAGGTAGTTCGGATTGTTCTTCCGCGCATCGTTGTTGTTGCCATCGATCTGGTCGCGCGGCGTCGCGAGGTTCGCGTAGAAGCTGACGCCTTCCTGAAGGTAATCGTAACCCCACTTCCACTGATAGCCGGTCGCCTTGATCGTGATATCCGGGTTCGACGTGTCCTTCATTGCGATGATCGTTTTCGTGGCCGGATATGCCATCCCGATCAGAATGACGAAGGGAATAATCGTCCAGATGATTTCGACCGTGGTGTTTTCGTGGAACTGCTCGGCCTGATGGCCGACCGATTTGCGATGCTTGATGATCGCGTACATCATGAAGCCGAAAACCAGCACGAAAATCGCGAAAATGATCCACATGATCAGCGTGTGCAGATCGTAGATCTGATTCGCGATAATGGATTGCGGCGGCTGCAGGTTGTACTGATTGGCCCCAGCAACGCCTGCGACGGACCCGAGCGTCGCCGCCAATACAGCCGCAAACGTGCTCCCCAACTTGCTGGTCATGCTTTCCTCACCTGTGAGTTTGATTCGTATTCGGCGCTTCAACCGTTGAGCTCGCGCCTGAGGTCCTGCGCCATTACCAGGCGCTGCTCTTCGCATAAATGGCGCCCGAGCTCGATCTCGCGACCATGTGAGCGCAGCGCAAGCCGGCTGCCTTCTGCCGAGCACACCACTTTCGCCCAGTAGCGGTTGAGCTCGTGGCGTGTGACGCTCTGTCCTTCATGCACCTCGATCTCCACACTGCTGCCCCTTATCGTGATGCGTTCGTAATCTGCGGCATGCCGGTCCATGTAGCGAAACGCGCAATACAGGACCGCCATTTCGAGACCGGCGAACGGCAGGATGGGCCATGCGCCAAAAATCAGGAAAAACCCGCTTGCGATTCCGAGTGAAACAACCAGTATGAAACTGAAGATGAGGAGTCGCCCTGACGAGGAAAGTGAGTTGTTGCGGCGCGCGGTGTAAACGTACTCGGCCGTTTCCCCTCCGGCGACGCAATTCATCCGAGCTTCCCCAGCTGCCGCACTAGCACCAATAAACCCGCGAAATTTAGCATAGGCGAGGGAGCGGTGGCAATTGCGATCAGGGCTCTCTTCAAAGCTAAGCTTGCGCGCCGTCGCATTCGACACTCACACGGGTCCGCTCGAATACAGCGGTTGGACGTTCAGCTCGCGCGCGATACGCACCGCATCGATCTTTGCCGAGTATGGAATACGCGCCAGCAGTGGAGCGCCCATACGCGAATCGATCGTGTCGACGTTTTCTGTAGCGCAGTCCATGTGCGGATCGATATGATTGGCGACCCAGCCCGCAATGGGCAAGCCTGTCCCGCGGATTGCATCGGCAGTAAGGAGCGCGTGATTGATGCAGCCGAGGCGCATGCCGACGACCAGGATGACGGGCAGCGCCAGATCCGCAGCGAGGTCAGCCGTGTTGAAATCCGCTCCAAGGGGGACGAGAAAACCCCCAGCGCCTTCGATGATGACGCAATCGGCCCTGCGCGCAAGCGCTGAGTAGGCCTCGCGCAAACGGCCCAGATCGATACGCACGCCGGCCTTCGATGCCGCAATGTGGGGCGCAACGGCGGGTTCAAAGCAATAGGGATTCACTTCGTCAGCGGGTGCACTGATCGTGCTCGCCGCTGCCAGCGCCTCGACGTCATCATTGATGAGACGCCCCGCGTGCTTTCGCGCCCCAGCCGCCACGGGCTTCATGCCGACCACGCGCGAGCCTCGAGCACTCAAAGCATGCAGCAGCGCGCATGCGACGAGTGTTTTGCCGACGCCGGTGTCCGTCCCCGTAATGAAAAACCCGTGACTCGTGATCCGTGATTCGCGATTGGACATTATTCGAGTCCCGGAGGGATCAGCGTTCGCAGGTCGTTCTTACGAACGGATCACCGCTCACGAGTCACCCCCTTGCCTTGATATCGATCACCCGCCGCCCAGTCGGGCTCAAACGCGGCTGTGGTTTCCATGCGTGCCCGTACACGACTTCAAACGTTGCCGGCAGCTTACCGTTGTTGCGAAACACTTCGTAGTTGCGGCCCACGTTCGTAATGAGCGACTTTCCTGAGAGAGCGCCCGGCCTGCCGCGCGTGACGTTGTGAGCGCCTATAGACTTCAGGTCGCGCATGAGCGCACGCACGTCGTCGTAGGTGAGCGTAAACGGCTCCATGTCCATCACCGGATCCCCGTATCCACCGTGAACCAGCATGTCTCCGATGTCGTGCATATCGACGAAGCGGTTGACGTGCGTGCGGCCGTCCGTGCCTTCGTACGCGAGGCGCAGCTCTTTGAGCGTGTCCGGACCGAACGTGCTGAACATGAGCAGCCCCCCCGGCTCGAGAACACGATACATCTCCCCAAATGCTTGCGGCAGATCAGTCATCCATTGCAACGCGAGATTCGACCATACGAGGCCTACCGACTCGTTCGCAAAAGGCAGGCGCTCGATATCCGCACAAACCGGATAGAGCGGCGGCCGCAGGCCGGGCAAGGCCTGCCACCATTTCAAGCGTCTGCGGCCCCGCTCGAGCATGGCGAGCGCAAGATCGAGCGCAACGAGAGGGGTTCCCGGATATCGCGCCATGAGCTCGGCGAGGGCGTTGCCGGTGCCGCTACCTGCGTCGAGGATGAGGCGTGGACGGACTTTGATGTACTGCAGTCGCCCGAGCATACGGTTGCAAACCTCGTGCTGCAGGACTGCGGCCGCGTCGTAGTTTTCCGCAGCGTGCTCGAACGATCGCTTGAGCTGACGCTTGTCTAACGCAAGCTCATCGCTCATCGAAAAACTCCAGCATCGCCCGGCTCACTGCGTGGGGAGCGGACAGGAACGGTGCGTGGGCGGCACCGGATATGGGTAAGAGTCTGGCCGAGGGTAGCGCGCTTGCGAGAAACTCGCCCGCAGCAAGCGGCGCCAGCACATCGCGCTCGCCGTGTATGACCAGCGTGCGCTGTGCGATCAGCGGCAATGTAGTACGCAAATCGGCGTGGAGCAAAAGCTGCAGGCCCTGAGTCAGCGTTTTTTTGCTCGGTACTTCGTCTCGTTTCAGAGCGGTCCGCAAGTCCCTGAGAACGTCCGTAGCCGCATCGTCGCCTTGCGTCTGCAAACTCAGGAAGCGCTTGAGCGTGCCGGCACAATCGCGTTCGAGCCCCGCCGCAAATTCTTGCAAGACACGTGCTTCTATTGCAGTGGTCCAGTCTTTACGCTGCACGAAACAAGGTGTCGTGCCCAGCAGCACCAGACCTTCGACCTGTTGGGGCGCCAACCGCGCCCAGGCAAGGGCCACCAGTCCCCCTAACGACCAGCCCGCAACGAAGCACTTTTCAGGCGCAGCGGTCGCGAGGGCAGCAGCTATGGCGTGCACTGTGTACGGTTCGCACTGAGGCATGACCATATAACCCGGCAACGCCCGTGGCTGCGCGTCGCAGCGAACGGACAATCGCATCCGCAGATCGTCGAACACGGCCGGATTCATGCCCCAGCCATGCAGGAGAACCACGGTTTTCACGGCGCCAGTCACAACGATCCAAGCGCGGTCACCAGCTGCTGCACGTCCGCGTGCCCATGATCCGCCGAGAGTGAAATACGCAGCCGCGCAGTGCCGCGTGGCACGGTCGGTGGACGGATAGCCGGGACAAGCAGCCCACGTTGAGCGAGTCGTTTTGAAAGCGCCAGAGCTTCGATGGCGCCACCCACGAGGAGCGGCTGGATCGCGGTGTCCGAAGGCATGAGGCGCCAGCCGCTGTCGCGCAGGCCGCGCTTGAGCGCGGCGATCAGTTCGAACAGATGCGCCCGACGCGCGGGGTCAGACGCCATGATTTCCAGGCTCCGGGTTAGCGTATGCGCGAGCAAGGGCGGCGCCGCAGTCGTGTATATGTACGTGCGTGCGCGCTGCACCAGTGTCTCGATCAACTCCGGTTCGCCGGAGACGAAAGCGCCATAAACCCCAGCGGCTTTGCCCAGCGTCGCCATGTATGCGATGCGCGGAGATTGGATACCCGCATATTCGAGGATGCCACGACCGCTAGCCCCGAGAATCCCGAATCCGTGAGCATCATCGAGTACCAGCCAGGCGTCGTATCGCTCCGCCAACTGAAGCAGTTCACGCGCCGGCGCGATGTCACCGTCCATGCTGAACACCGCGTCGCTCACGATCACCTTGGTGCGGGCAGAAGAGCCGCGCAGCAGACGCTCGAGCGCCGTGAGGTCCAGATGCGGGTAACGCTTGTGCTCGGCCCTGCTCAGCAATGCCGCGTCGTTCAAAGAAGCGTGATTGAGCTTATCGGCAAAAATCGCATCTCCGCGCCCGACTAGTGCGGTGATCAAACCGAGGTTGGCCATATAGCCGCTGGAGAACAACAAGGCGGCCGGCATCCGGACGAATGCGCCAAGCGCGAGCTCGAGGTTATGGTGCGCCCGCATGTGCCCGAGTATCAGGTGCGAAGCGCCGGCGCCGACACCGTGCAAAGTAGCCCCTTCGCACGCGGCTTCTACGAGCTGAGGGTGCGCAGCGAGCCCCAGATAATCATTGCTGCAGAAAGCGATGTACTCACAACCGTCCACCTCTACATGCGCGCGCTGGGGCGTCTCGAGTACGCGGCGACGGCGGCGCAAGCCTTCGGCGTCGAGCGAGGCAAGCTCCGCCGCAAGTGATGCCGGCGACATGGGATTCAGGTGTAAGGAATAGTCAGGATCGAACGTCTGCGCGAGACGTAGCAAAACCGGTACTGTGGCTCGCCGGGCTGCAGGCTACCTGTTCGACCCCGCATTTTCGGACTCCATCGGCCGCAATCCGAGACGGGCGAACAGCGCTGCGTCTTTCTCCACCTCCGGATTGCCCGTGGTCAGGAGCTTCTCCCCGTAGAAGATCGAGTTTGCTCCGGCGAGAAAGCACAAGGCCTGGATACCTTCGGACATGTCCTGTCGGCCCGCCGACAGCCGCACCACGGCTCTGGGCATTGTGATACGCGCGCACGCGATGGTCCGCACAAACTCGAACGGGTCGAGTGGCTCCGTTCCATGCAAAGGCGTGCCTTCGACCTGCACCAGATTGTTGATCGGCACCGACTCAGGATACGGATCCATGTTTGCAAGCTGCGCGATGAGGCCGGCCCGCGTGCGGCGCGATTCGCCCATGCCCACGATGCCGCCGCAGCAGACGTGTAAGCCCGCTTCGCGGACCTGATCGAGCGTGCCGAGCCGATCGTCCTGCGTACGGGTACGGATGATCTCGCCGTAGAACTCAGGGGCCGTGTCGATGTTGTGATTGTAATAATCGAGACCGGCGGCCTTCAGTTGCTGCGCTTGCCCCGGCTTGAGCATGCCCAGCGTTGCGCACGTTTCCATGCCGAGGCCTCTTACGGCCTTCACCATATCGATCACGCGCTCGAGATCGCGCTGTTTGGGCCCGCGCCACGCAGCCCCCATGCAGAAACGTGTGGCGCCTTTCTCCCTGGCGCAGCGCGCCGCTGCTACGACCTCGCCCACCGACATCAGCGCTTCATTGTCGACGTCGGTGTGGTAGCGCGCAGCCTGCGGGCAGTAGCCGCAGTCCTCAGGGCAGCCGCCCGTCTTGATCGAAAGCAGCGTCGACAGCTGAACAGCGTTGGCATCGAAGTGGTCCCGATGGATCGCCTGGGCGCGGTAAATCAGATCGTTGAAAGGTAGCGCGTAGAGCTCTTCTACTGCAGCGACCGTCCACTTGCTGGTCGAGTTCCTGTACTTGTCGGCGCAAGCGGGCGCCCGTTCGTTAAGAGAGGTCACATCCATGAGGAGCGTTTACCGAAAAACGGCGTCTTTTGAGGGCTTGAATCTTCGCGGAAGGGAGCACCATTGTCAAATTCCAAAGCCGCGTTTTTGAACTGCTGCTCGCGGTTTGCACGTGCATGTCTGCCCGCGCATTGCGTTCTGTGCGGCACCCGTGCGTGCTCGGACGCACTTTGCGAATCATGTGTGTCGTCACTTCCGCGCCTGCAGTCTCTCCGGTGCAGCATATGCGCTCTACCGCTCACCAGCGGGACTGTGTGTGGCAGCTGTCTCGAGTGCGCGCCTGCATATGACTCCGTCAGCGCTACATACGCGTATGCGTTTCCCATCGATGCGCTGATTCAGGCGTACAAATATGGTCGTGATCTCTCGCTCGCGCCGCTTTTATCAGCTCATCTCGCACGTCACCTCAGGGCGGACGTCGACGCGATCATCCCAATGCCGCTCGCAGCGGCGCGTTTGCGCGAACGCGGGTTCAATCAGGCGCACGAGCTTGCGCGGCGCAGCGGGCACGCTTTGGCGCTCCCGGTAATGACAAACGCCTGCCGAAAAGTGACCGACACGCCACCACAGGCGGCGCTACGCTGGACTGAGCGGGCTCGCAACGTGCGCGGCGCTTTCGTCTGCGATGCAGACCTCAGCGGCAAGCGTGTGGCCATAGTCGATGACGTTTTGACGACCGGCGCGACCCTGAACGAGCTGGCTAAAAACATAAAACGAGCAGGCGCTGCACAGGTGCATGGCTGGGTGGTTGCACGCACTCTGCGCTAGATGAGTGGCGCGAGTCGTTTGGGGACACCACGCGTACCGCCTGGCTAGGGGGTTGCCGCGAACTGCACGACTGGATTCGATGACTAGGAACCCGCCTGGTGTTGCAAGATTTCGGCGCGGATGCCTTTCACTGTGCGCACCACGGGGCGACTCGCCGCTGCGGCGTCGGGCAGCTTTGCCAATGCAGCCAATGCGGCTGAACGATCTGCGTAAGCGCCATAAACGAGCGTGACTGACGGCTTACCCTGGGCGCGGGTGCGAAACAGGTAAACCTTGCTCGGCTCCAGCACCCCCGACAGCGTTTTCAGCTGAGCCCTCATTTGGTCGTCATTGCTCGCCCCCAGGATCTGGATGGTATGCGTGGAAGGCGCTGCTGACCTGAGCCATTCCCGGGTGGCGGCGAGGCGGCTTTCCACGTCTGCGGGGGCTGCACGTGCACTGTCGCCGCTCATGGAGCGCGCAGCAACCGCAGCTTTCGCACCGGTTGCGCGAGCCCGCTCGGCGCGATCGGACGAAGACCGGACAGGGGATTCCGCGGCCGAGGCGGCCCCGGCTGCCTGCGCATGGCGCTCAGTGGACGTCTTGTCAGTGGGCTTCTTCGGCGGCAGGACGAGGTCACGTCCTTCCACGATGCGCGGCTGTGCAGGCACCGTGGACGCTTGCGGCTGTTGCCGGGCGGGATCCCGGTAAGGGCGCAGTGACTCTTTTTCGATTTCCCGCGTCGTGTCACGAGGCTCCGGCGGCGTTGCGTAAATCGGCCGCGCGTTAGCGACTTTTACCGCAGGCTCGTCAAGCGGCCGCCCCGATGAACGCTGGGGCACTGCGACCGAGGCTGCGCTCGATGGGATCGCAGGCGATGACGTCCGCGCCTTTTGAGTGGCCGAACCCGCAGCTTTTTCCGCGGGTGGACGACTCAATTCGTACGTCATTCTAGGAGCGACACGCGCGGCGCCGTCCCGTGCAACATCGGCTGCGGCCAATTTCGGCGTGGGGCCGCTTAAAGCCTGGTCGGCCGCCGCTGTCAGTGCAGAGCCTCGAGCGGGGTACAGCTGATAAACCGCCACACATGCGCAAATTGCGCCTGTTACAAAGCCGATGCCGAGCAGTGCGGGGCCTGAAAGCTTGCGCGGGAGGGAAAACCTCGAACGGGAATTGTAAGCCTCGGTCATGGAATGCCCGCTGATTGGCGCCGCATCCCGTCTCCCATCCAGCCGGTCACGCGCCGGCGCTCATGATCTGATAGTGTGTCGAGCTTGATTGCTTCAGCCGAAATCAGCCGCACCCGGCAACCCCTTAAACGCTGCTTTTTTACTACCGTAGAAGCGACCAGACGATAACCGCCGGCATGCCTGGTGACAAGCGCCTTGCATCTTGAGGGTACCGCCGGCGGCAGCGTTTTTGGACGCTGTGTGGCAACGCGGCACATCTGTCCCAAAAACAAGCTCGTATAATGTGAGCCGGGCGAAATAGAACGCGAGAGGCCGGTTCAGGCACATCATGCGGCACGGAGATCAGATTGAGTAAGCTCTTCCGTGACATTCGCCGTGCGGAACTGGTGCGGCGCGAGCAAGAGCTTGGGCGTCCCCCCGAAATCGGTTCCGAGCCAGACGCGCCTGCTGACTCAACACCCGAAGACAACGGCTTTACCGAACTGTCGCCTGCGCCATCCGGCGGGAGCGCGCTCGAAGTTCAAGCCCCCGATGCAGAACGGCGTCTGCTGGCAGCGGCACGCGCACGCAAGGCTGCCGAAACGGCGAATGCAGCGCAAGCCTCGGCACGAGCGGAGGCGGATCGCAATGCTGCCCGCCTTGCTCTGCAACGCGCTGAGATGGAGCGTCAGGCCGAGACGCGAGCGCAAAGCCGCATCGCTGCCAATGTGCGCGCGATCGAAGAAGCACAGGCGCGCGAACAATCCGAAGTAGAAGCGCAACTCGCGGCCCAGGCACGGGCCAACGCAGACCAGCGCGCAGTCGAGACGGCACATTCACGCCTTGCCGCGGAATCGGAAGCTCAGCAGCAAGCCGCTGCACGCCGGAAGGCAGAGCGGGCCGCAGAAGCCCTCGCCAAGTCGCGCGCCGCGGCGGAAGCACGCGCCGCTGAAGCTGCCAAAGCGCGGGCTGCGACCGAGCAGAAGGCGCTCGATGCCGAGCAGGCTCGCGCGGAAATGGAAGCGGACCTCGAACGTCAAGCGGCCGCACGCGCAGAATCGGAAAGAAGCGCTGAAGCGGTCGCGAAAGCGAAGGCCGCCGCAGAAAGCGTTGCAACACAGGCAGCCAAGGCACGCGCCGCGGCGGAAAAAGAAGCGCTCGAGGCTGCACGTGCACGCGAGCGCGCTGAAGGCGAATTGCAGCAGCAGGCACTCGCGCGCCTGGAGGCGGATCGGGCCGCCGAAGCAACTGCCAAGGACCGCGCACAGACCGACATACGGGCACACGTCGCGGCACAGGCGCGAGAACTCGCAGAGCGCGAGTCGCAGGCACAAGCTCAGGCGCGGGCCGAGGCCGACATGGAGGCGGACAAGGTCGCGCTGGCGCTGCAGGAAGCAGAAAAGCAAGCTGAATCCGCTGCCGCCGAGCGCGCTATGGCTGAATCACGCGCAGCTGAGGAAGCAAACGCGCGTGCGCATGCCGAGCGTGCTGCAGAACAGGCTGCACGCGGCCGAGCGGAAGCCGAGGCGCGAGCTGAAGAAGCGCTGCGCCAAAGAGAAGTGGCTGAAGCTGAAACAACTGCCGCCGCGCAGGCCCGGGGTGAATCCGAGCAGGAGCTTGCGCAACTTGCTCGCAAGCGCGCCGAGGCGGAAACGATGGTGGCGGCAGCAGCGCACCGTCGTGCGGAAGCCGAAAGGCGTGCGCGCGAGGAAGCGCACGCGCGACATGAGGCGGAAAAACAAGCCGAGGCCGCGTCACGAGCGCACGAGGCCGAAGAGCAGAAAGCGCTCCAGGCGGCAAACGAGCGCATAAGCGCTGAATCGCAGTTACAGCACCAGGCCCATGCTCGTATCGAAGCGGATCGTGCGGCTGAGGCCGCTGCTCAGGCGCGTGCGGAAGCCGAGGCTCGTGCGATTCAGGACGCGGAGGCTCGTGAAGCAATCGAACTCGAAGCAAAGACGCAAGTGGAGCGTCGCGGCCAGGCTGAACAGCACACCAAGCAGCTTGCGCAGTCGCGTCTCGAAAGCGAGCAACGCGCCGAGGCTGTAGCACTCGAGCGGGCGAACATTGATGCTGGAGCTGCAGCGGAGACGGCTGCACGTGTGCAAGCCGAGCAAGAGGCCGAGCAGGCGACCGCCTTGCGTGCCGAAGCCGAGTCCCGCGCCCTTACCGCTGCACAGGCACGCGAAGCCGCCGAGCTCGCGCTAAAAACGGAAAGTGAACGCCGCGCGAATACGGAAACACAGGCGCTCCATCTCGCGCAATCGCGCCTGGATGCAGATCAACGCGCCGAAGCCGCCGCGCGTGAGCGTGCCGCAGCAGACTTGGTCGCCACCGAGCAGGCGGCTGCCCGCATGCACGCCGAGCGCGACGCCGAAGAGGCGGCGCTCGCCAACGCACTCGCGCAACAGCAGGCGCTCGAAGCGGCAAACGAGCGGGCGAGCTCCGAAGCAGCGCTCGCAGACCAGGCGGCAAGACGAGCTGACGCGGAGCAGGCGGCAGAAGCCGCTGCTCAGGCACGCGCCGAAGCGGATGCGCGCGCCTTGCAGGCCGCTCGTGTGCGCGAAAGCGCGGAGCTGAAAGAGAAGGCCAAGGCCGACCGGCGCATGGAAGTAGAAGCCGAGGCTCGCGAGCTCTCGCACCTCAGACTGGAAGCAGAACAGCAGGCTGAGGCGGCTGCGCTCGAGCGCGCCGCGGCCGATAGACAGGCGTCGCAGGAAGCGGCTGCGCGGCTGCAGATCGAAGCTGAGGCAGAGACCGCGGCACAAGCCAGGGAAGCTGCGGAGCAGCAGGCACGAGAAGCTGCGAAAGCGCAGGCGAGCTCTGAGCGTGCACTGCAAAAGCAGGCCAAAGCGCGAGCGGAGGCCGATCGGTCCGTCGAGGCGGTGTCGAAAGCACGCGCAGAAGCGGACGCGCGGGCTCTCGAAGAGGCTCACGCGCGCGAAGCAGCCGATCTGCAAGCGAAAGCTCAGGCGGAAAGCCGCGCTCAAGCGGAAGCACAAGCACGGCAGGTCGCCGAGGAACGGGTGGCCGCGGAGCAGCGCGCTGAAGCGAACGCATTAGAGCGCCTGGCTTCAGAAGAGCGTGCCGCCGAGGAGGCGGCCGCACGTGCCCAGGCAGATCGGCAGGCCGCGATCGCCGCACAGAAACGGATTGCGGCTGAGGCGGCTCTTGAGAAGGAAGCAGCTCGGCGAGCTGCGGCTGACGCTCGCGCCGCAGAAAAGACAAGAACGCGGGAACAGGCAGAAGCGCAAGCCGAAGCCGTTGCCAAGGCACGTGTGACTGCCGAACAGCAGGCGCTCGAACAGGCCCAAGCACGCACCGCTGCGCTGACCGCGCTGCAGGAGCGAACTGACGCACACATGCGTGCAGAGCGCGAGGCACGGCTCGCATCTGAAGCGCGTGCGGCGGCGGAACAGCAAGCACTCGATGCGGCACGCGAACGCGAGCGGTCGGAGTCCGAGTTGCAGCAGCAGGCGATTGCGCGACTCGACTCGGATCGCGGCGCGGAATCGGCCGCAAAAGAGCGCGCCGAGGCAGACACGCGTGCCGTAGAGATTGTTCGGGCACGACTCGCGCTCGAGCTTGAGGCTCAAGCCCAGGCTGAACTGCGCGCGCGCGCCGAAAGCGAAGCGCTGGCGATCGCCGCGACGCGGCTTGAACACGAGCAACAGGCAGAAGCAGCACTGCTCGCGCGGCTCGCGGCCGACAAGCAGGCGGAAAATCATGCAGCAGTGCGCGCGCGCGTAGAACGCGACGCAACTCAGGTTGCTCGCAACCGTACCAAGATGGACAAACGTGCAGCGGAAGCCGCACGCGCACTCGAGGCCGCCGAGCTCGAACTGAAAGCTGAAGCAGAACGGCGCGCCGCGGCTGAAACTGAAGCATTGCAGCACGCCCAGATGCGCGCAGCGGCAGAGGAAAACACGGCTCGTGTGGAGCGGGAGCGGGCCGAAACAGAAGAACGCGCTGCAGCGCAAGCGGCGACATGCCTGCAGGCGGAACACGAAGCGCAATCCGCCGCGCTTGCGCGTGAATCCGCCGAGCAACGGGCTTTGAAGGCGGCCGCTGAGCGCGCACAACTCGACGTCCAGGCGGCACGGCAAGCGCGGAAACGTATCGAAGCCGACGAAGCCGGTACGATTGCCGCAAAGGCGCGGGCAGAAGCTGACGCGCGCGCACTGCAGGAGGCGCAGGCACGTGAAGCGTTGGAGCTCGAAGCGCAATCACAAGCCGACCTTCGGGCGCAGGCGGTCGCGGACGCATTGCAGATCACTCGTGCAAAGCAGGAGGCGGAGCAGCGCGCGCAAATCGCGGCCGCGGAACGGATTGGCGCCGAGCAAGCGGCAGCAGAGCAGCTCGCGGCTCAGGAAGAAGCCGAGCGCGAGATGGAGCGCCTTACACGCGAGAAAATCGAGGCAGAGACTCAGGCCTGTGCAGCTGCGGATCAGCGAGCCGCCGCGGAGCTGGAACTGAAGAGCGCGGCCGAGCGGCGCGCGGCTGCTGAAAACGAGGCGTGGAAAGTAGCGCAGGCACGCTTACACGCTGAACAGCGCGCGCAAGCCGCGGCGCTCGAACGTGCGACGGCGGAGGACGAGGCGTCGATCCAAACGGCAGTGCGAACGCGCACCGAACGTGAGCTCGAGTCGATGGCGCAAAAATCGGGCGTGGATGCGCGCCGGCGGGCGTCCGGAAATTCCGCTCACGACCATTCGCAAGACGCCGGCCCAGCGCGACGCGCGCGCACCAGTTGGCGCGCCTGGGCCGCGACTGCTGCGGCGCTCGTCGTAGGAATCGCAATTGGAATACGTCTCGGCGAGGATGGCAGCTCATCTGCCGTGCCAGTTGCTGCGGATGTCCGTCCTCGCGCGCCGATCGGTGAGGCGCGCTTACTGATGGATCAACGCTTCGAGGAGTTCGGCGCCCGCCTCAACACTCGCGATCGCAACAAAGCAGGTTCGCCGGCTTCGTCACCTCCCGCAGCCACTCACGCACCTGCGGCCCGCGAAGCTTCGGCATCGGAAGAAGGCTGACCCAGACCGCCTTTCTTTGTCACGAGTCTGCAGCCCCCGACGCAGGTGCTTTCGCAGGTGTTGCCGTGTTTCACATCGTATTATTCGAGCCTGAGATTCCACCGAATACGGGTAACGCGCTAAGGCTCGCCTCCAATACAGGAGTCCGCTTGCATCTCGTGCGGCCTCTCGGTTTTACATTGCGTGACCGTCAGCTCCTGCGAGCCGGTCTCGATTATGCCGATCTCTCCTGCCTCACCGTACATGATGACTGGGCCGCGTGCCTTGCGCAGCTCGGATCCCACCGCCTGTTCGCGGTAACGACGCGAGGCGTGCAGCGCTATGACGCCGCGCAGTACCGCGCAGATGACGTTTTCATCTTCGGGCCCGAGACGCGCGGCTTGCCGGATAGGGTGATCGACGCGGTACCTGAGGAGCAACGCATACGCGTGCCAATGCGAACTGCGAACCGAAGCCTCAATCTCTCCAATACCGTAGCCGTGGTGGTGTACGAAGCGTGGCGGCAACTCGGCTACAACGGCGCATCCTGAGACGATCAGCGTGATTGCAGGAGCTGTGCTCCGAGCACGCGAACGGGCGTCTACTGCACTTGCTTGAGCCGCTGATCGACGAAGGCTTGCAGCTCGCCGCTGAGTCCGTCGGCGACGCGCGCACGGCGAAACGCCTCGCGTGCCTCGTTGTTACGGCTGAGTGCCTGTAGCGAGATACCTAGCCCCATCAGCCATACGCCGGAGCGTGGCGCCAGTGCAAGCGCGCTTTGATAGTACTCGACCGCCTGCGCGTGACGTCCCTGCCGCTGCAGCAGCGCCGCATAGAACGCGAGATAATCGGGGTTCGCTTGTGAAACGTGCACGGCGCTTTGCAGCGTTTCGGCAGCTGCGGTCGTATCGCCGCGGTCGACCTGAATCCGTGCCATTGCCATTGCGAATCCCGGCTGCGCCGCATCGAGTCTCAATGCGTCCTGCAGAACCTGCTCGGCTTCTGC
>JAQGNH010000510.1 GCA_028291945.1 Betaproteobacteria bacterium | reverse complement strand
CGGGTCCGAACATCCTGACGACGCACTACTGGTCCGGCGAGCGGGAATTGGCGACCGATGACATGCTCAAGATCGGTGTTCGCTCCGCCATTCATGGGTACTACTCGCATCTCTATCGAATGGCGGCTACGATGCATACCACCGCGACGTGCGCGTATCCAGAACAGTTTACCCCGGAGCCTCCGACTTGCGCAGCTACGAATCGATCATGGCTTGTGCATCCCGTGGCATGGTCCTTGCGTTTTCGCGCATTTTTTTATAACGCGTAAGGAATGTTCCAATGCAGTCATTCAACACACGCAGCGTGCTTTACGGCGCTGCGATCGTCCCGCTGACGATGCTGGTTTCAGGCGTCGCGTTCGGACAAGCGTATCCGACTCACCCGATACGGATGGTGGTTCCGTTTTCCGCAGGTGCCGGCGTGACGGACATCATGGCCCGTCTCGTCGGACAACACCTCGGCGTTAGCCTAGGTCAGCAGATCGTGATCGACAACCGCCCCGGAGCCGGGGGAATTCCGGGAACGGAAGTGGTATCGAGAGCTGCACCCGACGGTTATACGCTCCTGATGACCAACGTCGCGCTTGCGGTGAATCCGTATCTGTATCCCAAGCTGCCGTACGATGCGCTGAAGGACTTCATGCCGGTGACGATGGTCAACTCTGCGCCGCTCCTGCTGGTCGTGCATCCGGCGCTTCCTGCGAAATCGGTGAAGGAGCTGATCGACTATGCGAAGTCGCATCCGGGTCAGCTCAACTATGGGTCCGGTGGCGTAGGCAGCACACCGCATCTCTCCGGTGAGCTGTTCAAGTCGCTCGCGGGAATCGACGCCGTGCACGTACCGTACAAAGGAGGAGCGCCGGCGCTCACCGATCTCGTCGGTGGACAGTTGTCGTTCATGATCGAGAACGTCCCGGGCACGATGCCCTTCGTCAAGGCCGGGAAGCTGCGCGCACTCGCGATCACGAGCGCGAAGCGCTCCCCGCTCGAGCCCGCGTTGCCGACGATGGCGGAAGCGGGCGTACCGGGTTATGAGGTCATCGGCTGGAACGGCATTGTTGCCGTGAAGGGGACGCCGTCTGCGATCGTGGCAAGACTGCATACCGAAGTGGCTAAAATACTGCGCACCCCGGAGGTGACACAGCGTCTGGCCGCGCTCGGTGCGGAGCCGGTCGGCAACACGCCGGATGAATTCGGCGCGTTCATCAAGGCGGAGATGGCGCGCTGGGGCAAGATCATCAAAGAAAAAGGCATCCGGTCCGAGTAGCGAACGGCGCGCGCGCTCGTCGAGCTTGCTTTCCAAACCATGGCGGCGCATTCAGGTGCGCCGCAGCGCGATATTTAAAACCTAGGAGAAGAGATGCCGTACGCAGATTCAAAAGGAGTTCGCCTGTACTACGAAGAAGCGGGCAAGGGAACGCCTATCGTATTCGTGCATGAGTTCGCAGGAGATCTGCGAAGCTGGGAGACGCAGATTCGTCATTTCAGCCGGCGCTACCGGTGCATTGCATTCAACGCGCGCGGGTATCCGCCTTCGGACGTGCCCAAAGCGAAGTCTGCATACTCGCAGCGGATCGCGTGCGACGACATCGCGAACGTGATGCGTCACGTCGGCGTCGCCAGTGCGCACATCATCGGTTGCTCGATGGGGGGGTATGCTACCGTGCACTTCGGTCTCACGTATCCGCGCATGGCGAAATCGCTCACGGCCGTCGGCACCGGCTCCGGCGCCGATCCCGACAAGGGTGAACAGTTCTATCGCGACAATGAGGAGATGGCGTCGCGTTTCGACAAGCTCGGCACGGCCGAGGCGATCAAGCCGTACCAGATCGGCCCGGCGCGTGTGCAACTGCAGAACAAGGACCCTCGCGGCTTTCGAGAATTTTGCCAGCAGTTCGCCGAACACTCGGCGCTCGGCTCGGCCAGCACGCTGCGCGGCGTGCAGATGAGACGCCCGACGATTTACAGTCTCGAGCGCAAGCTGCGCGAGCTGAAGGTCCCGCTGCACATCATCACGGGCGACGAGGACAACAGCTGTCTCGAACCGGGGATTTTCGTCAAGCGCGTGTGTCCCTCAGCCTCGCTGACGGTTTTCGCCTCAACGGGGCATGCGGTCAACCTCGAGGAGGTCGATCTGTTCAACCGGATCACTGGTGACTTTCTCGCACAGGTTGACAGCGGCCGCTGGCGCCCACGCGATCCACGCTCTTTCAATAAGTCCAACCTGCTCAAAACCTGAGAGAGGCAGCATCTTTCGGCATCAGCGTGACGCGGGGCCGGTTTCAATTGCGGCGGCACGCCGCCGGAAATCGTAAACACGCTGCATAGGGAGATCGTCAAGGCGCTGGGCGGCAGCCTCATGCCGAAGCAAAGGGAATTCGCGTTTGTCGTGTCGGGCAGCGGGCCCCAGGAATTTGCGCCATTCATCAAGAAAGAGCTCGAGCTGCACGGGCATCAAGCCCGAGTAAGAAAAGGAGGTCAGATTCGATGTCGACGATACGGTATAGCAGTCGTGTGTTGCGTGTTCCGCGATCGACAAGTGTGATGCTGGCAGTGGCGATCGTCGCGTCTGCATCGAGCTGGGCGCAGAGCGCTCCGGGCACGAGACCAGTGGACAATTATCCCAGCCGGCCGATCCGCGTGATCGTTCCGGTTCCGGTCGGAGGAGCGACCGACATACTTGCGCGCGCACTCGGGCAGAAAGTGAGCGAGAACGTCGGCCGCCCCGTGATCGTGGACAATCGCGCCGGCGGGAACACGACGATCGGCCTAGCGCTCGCCGCCAAAGCGCCGCCCGACGGCTACACGGTCATTTTTGCGCCGAACAGCTTTGCCGTGCTGCCGTCGCTCTATGAGAAGCTGCCGTTCGACGTCTTCAAGGACTTCGAGCCGCTCACCCTCGTAGCCTCATTGCCGAATGTGCTCGTCGTCAATCTGTCGCTTCCCGCGAGATCGGTGAAAGAGCTCATTGCACTTGCCAAGGCGAAACCCGGTCAGCTCAACCTGGGAACGGGCGGCGCCGGAGGGACGACGCGGCTTTCTGCGGAGCTTTTCAAGCTCATGGCGGGTGTGGACATCGCTGTCATTCCGTACAAGGGCGGAAGTCTGACGCTTACCGATCTGATGGGCGGCCAGTTGCAGTTGGGATTTCCCGATGCGCTCGCCGTCCTTTCGTTCGTCAAAGCGGGGCGGTTGCGTCCACTCGGCGTCACCGGCCGTCAACGCCTCGCTTCGCTGCCGGACGTGCCGACGGTGAGCGAAGCGGCCGTGCCGGGATACGACTCGGTCGGCTGGTACGGTCTCTTCGCTCCTGCCGGCATGTCCAAAGAGATCCGCAACCGGGTCTACTCCGAATTCGTGAAGGCGATGCGCACGCCCGACATCGTCGAGAAGCTCTCGAGCCAGGAGGCGATGCTCGGAGGTAGCACGCCCGAAGAATTCACGGCTTACGTGCATACCGAGCACGCGAAGTGGTCCAAAGTCGTGAAGGCGGCCGGTATCAAACCCGATTGAGGCCGCACGATTCCGGATGGCGCTGGCGTCCCGTGTCTTTGGGGAGCCTCTATTCCGGCTGTACGTTAGCGGCCTTGATGATCTTTGAAGTGACTGCGATATCCTGCTTGATGAAACTGGCGAATTGCTCTGGCGTTCCTCCTGCGATCAGGAGACCCAGATCGAGCAATTTCTTTTTCAGGACGGGGTCCGTGATCGCTTTCGTGGTTTCGGCATGCAGTTTCGTCACGATACCGCTCGGCAGGTTTGCCGGACCGAGCAATCCGATCCAACTTGAAAAATCGTAGCCCCGCACGCCGGACTCGTTGAGCGTGGGGACGTCCGGTATCGACTCGATTCGACGCATGGACGTAATGGCGATCGCACGCATCTTGTTCGCATTGAGAAACGGCGTCGCCGTCGGCACCGGGCTGAACATGAAATAAATCTGCCCGCCCAGCAGATCGGTCATCGCGAGCGCTCCACCTTTGTACGGAATGTGCCGGACACTCGTGCCGGTCATCATGCCGAACAACGCGGCGGACAGGTGTTGTGTCGCACCTACGCCTGAAGAGCCGTAGGTCAGTGTGTCCGGCTTGGCCTTCGCCAGAGCGATGAAGTCCCTCGTCGTACGCACCGGCAGGGAGGGATGGACGACCAGCACGCTCGGCTGAATGACCATCAGGGCGACCGGCGTCAGATCACGCACGGAGTCGTAAGGAAGATTGCGGATGAGACTCGGTGCCGCCGACACCCCTGATTGGGAGGCGACAAGCAGCGTGTAACCATCCGGCGGCGCCTTTGCCACGGCGGTCACTCCGATGGTACCGGCGGCGCCTGCACGATTCTCGACCACGACAGGATGCCCCATCGACTCGGACAGCTTCTGTGCGACAAGCCGCCCAACGATGTCGATGCTGCCCGATGGTGCGGAGGGTACGATGGCCTTCACCACTTTAGCCGGGTATGTCTGGGCGTGGCCGAGGGTTGTTGCGAGGAGGCCAATGACGAGAGCAAGCGACCGATATATCAATGCGTCTCCGAAAACAGGGAGAACAGGACGGACAGAGCGAAGGCGGACCGAATCACGCCGTAGCAATCACGAATCACGATTCACGCTGTTCGAACCTGCAGGTTAGTGAATGACGAACAGCTCGTCGAGATTCGTCCGGTCCGACAGCCGGATCGGATCCTTGTCCGTGACGAGCACCAGATCTTCCAGGTGATAGGCGCAATAATCCGGATCTACGACGCGCGGCTCGGACGCGATCACCATACCTGCCTTCAGCACCGTCTCGTCGTTCGGCTGGATGCGCGGGTTCTCATGTAACGCAATTCCGGTGCTGTGTCCAAACAGCGAGCCGCGATACGAGCCCCCCACGCTTTCGATATCTTTTTTCACTGCCGCATAGAGGTCGCACGCGCGAGCGCCCGGACGCAGGCGATCGATGGCCCGATATTGCACGTCCCGCGCCTTCTCGTACCAGCTGCGATGGCGATCGCTGGCGCGTCCGACCGCCGCCATTCGATAGAGATGCGAGTAGTACCCATGAATGGCGGAGCGAACACCGATCTTGAGCATGTCATCGGTCGCCAATTCCCGCTCGCCGGACCAGTAGTGCGTCGTCAGGATGTTCGGACCCG
>JAQGNH010000141.1 GCA_028291945.1 Betaproteobacteria bacterium | reverse complement strand
AGGGGCCCGACTCGTTTGGCACGCTTCTATAAGCTTTTCGAACTCCCCGGTCAGCAGTCGTCGGTTGCGCCCCGGGTTGGTTTTAGGTCTTTTAACCAGCCTTGATGGATTTTCAAACAGAAAGATGCCCCATTCCCGTCGCGCCGTTTCTATGACGTGGGCCAGGGTGTTCAGCGCTTTTAACGACAGTGGCATCTGCCAGGCCTCGTGCTAACCGGCCGTCGCGAAACGCCGCGATTTGGCGCGATGTAAGTTGGGCAACATAGGCGAATTCCCGCTTAAGAAGCGCTATGCGCAGTGCCTCGCGGTTTGCCGATGCTTTCCCGGGTGTGACTTCCCGAAGGTATCGGTCAAGTAGCTCGCCGACCGTGGTCCGCTCCGCTTCCGAGCGAGACACGAACACGCCACGGTCGACTTCGGACTCGATTTGCCGAGCCCACGCCAAAGCCTCGGGTTTTGTCTTAAAGGATTTGAACTGGTGCGGGAAACCGCCGCGGCGAATTTGAACTCGCCAACGCCCTGTGCGATGCCGGATTGTTGCCACTGTTTTGCCTCCGTAGTGTGGCAAAAATGTGGCGGAGCGCTGTTCTGGCGCGTGGCTGGCTGTTTAAATCATTGAGCCAACTCACCTTTGCAAGACTGAACGAACCTTTTACCTACCCCTTAGGAGGGGGTTGCTCTATCCACTGAGCTACCGGGGCGTGGGGCTGTATTGTACATGACGGGCTTGCAAGCTCTTCAAGCGAAAGGCTCCCAGACTCAGCGGATACTACGAGCGGATCTCGAGTTTGTAAAAGTAGTTCTCGATAGCGTACCGGTAGGTATTGAACACTGCGAGATCCTTCACGTGGTTGCGCAGCAGGACGTAATGGCGGCAGTTCTTTGTCTTGCTCGCGCGGTCGATCCCCGACATGGCTATGTTGAACTCAGCAACACTGATAGCCGAACGGACGAGCAGTTTATCAACGCCCGGCAGTAGCTTCGCGTCGGCGTCGCGCGTTTGGGGCCATGCCTCGCGAATCAGCAAACCATCATGCCGGATATCGATCGTAAAGAGGTATTGAAGCCTGCCGCTACTTTCTTCAGCCCAGCACGGCGGATAGTCTCTACCGCCTTTGGAGCCGAGTGATGCCTTCAGGAACGCCACCTGCCCGCGCAGATCCTTCGCCTCACTCTCGGCCGATTTCATTGGGTGCCGGCGATCATCGCCGACGCTTTTGCCAGCTGCAGTCACGAGTTCCTCAGCTAATTGCGTCTCCGTGCCGATCTGCAGTCTGCGGCCGAGGCGTGATGCGAGCTGGCGCTCGATAGCGGCTTTGAGCGCGAGTGCGGATTTCGCTTCGGTCAGCAGTTGCTCCCGCGACGGTGAGTCCTGTGGCCGTCCTCGCGCCGCTCCCTCATGCGGAGGCACGTCCGCCATGCTGCGCTGTACAGCCGCGGTCAGTGCCAATCCGGTGACGATGTCTCGGCTTACAGAATCTGCTCCGGCTTGTCCGCTCGCTTTGTGGTCGTCGATGGTCTTCTTCACTTCGGTCAGCGTAGATACAGTCTTGTCGAGCTCATGGATACGCGCGCGCACGGTTGCCTCATCGGCCCTGAGCTTTTCACGATCGACCAACTGAGATATCACGCCTGACTGATCCACGGCCCCGCTTTCGCGCGCGAGGCGCTCAAGGTCCTCTTTCGCACGCTGCGCCGCCGCGACGACTGCGCTCGCATCTGCACCTTTCTTAACCTGCTCCAACAGGTTGTTCCGGTCTCGCTCGGTCTGGAAGACCATCCAACCCAGCAAGAGGAGGAGAAGAAATACGAGAATGAAGGCGATTTCGGTGAGTGAGAGCTGAAAAACCTGATCATTTCGTTTCACGTGCTCTCTCCAGGTAGTCGTGACCGGATCGCCTGCAGTCGGTGCGGGGCGGCTCTTGAGTTAATAACCCAGTCTCGCCCGGTTGCGTCTGACTTCGGCCGAGACGGCATCCCGAACGGCGCGCAGATCGGTTTGGCAGGCCTCGAATGCTGGCGCGATGGCGCGTACGTCCTTGGCAATTTCGCTCAAGGCGTGCACGACGGGGAGTAATCGTCCGGCTGTGTCGCCAGCGCGTTGATCCAGACTTGCGAGTCGAACAGCAGCCTGCTCATCCCGCTTGAGGAGCTCTTCGACGGCAGCAGTCAACTTGGATGTCGCCTGTTGCTGATGCAGCAGTGAATCGCAGACGGCAGCAATGGCGGATTGCAACTGCTGAAATGAGGGTGGTGCTTCGCGCCGCGGACCCGCCAATGGCGGCAATTCGATCACATTCGCCGATCGCATATACGGATTCCGAGCTGCAGATCGAAGATTGTTGAGCGCAGCCCCCAATGTTGTGGGCACCATGTACAGGCTGGATCGATCGTGGCCCTGGCCGCCATGCGCGTGCTTGAAGGTCGCTGCAAGGTAGCTGCCCCTCGACTCATCCCCAGTCACATCAAGAGAGTAGCCGTGAATTGTTTCGTCCATCCGCGCCAAAGCTTTTTCCAGCGACTCGGCATAGCTCTTTACGGAGTCTGAGATGCGCACACTCGCCGTACTTAACTCTGCGCAGGCCTTCGCGTCGGTGTCGCGCTTTTCCGTTGTCAGCTGCTGGAAAAAATCCTGAAGTTTGCCGCCATAGGACTTGGTCAGATTTTCGATCTGGATGTTGACCCGCTCTACGCTACCTCTCGCCGCGAGATCGATCTCTGATTGGAATTCCTGCATTTTTTCGAGCGTTATCAGCAGCTGCTCACGCAGCCTCGCGTGAGCGTCCACCACGCTTTCCTCGGCAGCGCGCAGCGCGTCGGCCGGCTCTTCCTTGAAGCTGACGAGATACACCCGAACGATCAGTCCTACGACCGTGCTCACCATCGCAGCGCCGAAACGCACGGCGATGACCGCTATTTTCTCGCCTATCTGGGGGAGGTCGAACAAACTGAAAACGATTGACGAAATCGTGAAAATAAATCCGAGGTAGTAGCAGCTGTCTGCAAATTTCTCATCGGATACGTCGGACTCGTCTCGTGCGAGGCCAAGCGCGACATATATCGCCATGACGAGGAGGGGTCCAGAGAAGCCGAGAACCCAGGGGTCGTTCAGCCACCAGCCCAGGCCGGAAGACGCGATCTTCGCAGTGATCGCGATAATGAATAGCTTCTGCACCGGTATTGCTTTGAGCGGCAGCACGTTTATCCTTCCATCGCCTTTACGGCGACCACGCGTGCGCCACTGCTGGAAAAGTAGTCCTCCCAGAACTTAAGCTGCCGTCGCGTTTGCAGCTTGGGGGAATGCAGGACGTAGTGGAGTTCGACTTCGACACCCGCGAGCTCGGTCTGCATCTTCCGCCCGTAGTCTGAGGATTTGAAAAGCGGGTAGTCGTAGACGCCCTGGTACATCGAATAGGGTGCAGTGTTGTGCATCATGTCGGATACGATGATGAGCCGACGGGGACCATTCACTGCGTGCTTTCGAAAGCCATTGATTGCGACGAGCTGCACCATCTCCAGGATTGGAGACGTTTGTGTCGGCGTGCTGGCAATCAGAATGTCAGCCTGCTTCAGCAAAGGCTCGCGAAAACGCTCGTCAAACTGCGCCTTCAATTTCCTCATATTGGCTGTGAGCTCGCTCTTTCCTTCGCCCCTCCCTGGATTGCAGACTTCGACCACCGGTACAGCCGCATCGCGGTAGTTCTCCCCCAGCACATATACGGAGACGAGTTGACCCGCAGACACGCGCCGGTCCACGAGGTCTTCCAGCAAGCGTAAGAACGCTTGCTTCTGGGTGAAATTCAACGGGTCTGTTTTGTCGACGAGAAGAACGATATGGCCTGTGGGTCCACTGCCGGGACACAAAGTCGTGCGATCGAGCGAGGACTCACGTGATATGGCGTAAAAGACAGCGCCCGCAACTGCTATAGCAAAAAAAAGCAGTGCCAAAACGCCGAACGCCACGTCTTTGACTTGCCGCTTACGCGCCGCTTTACTTTGTCTCATGAGTCTGCACGGCGGCTCTGAGCTGCGAAATCATGCGGCCCGAGAGTGTGTGCGAGCGCATCGAAGCTCGCCTGTATGGCTGCTCTCAAGAGCTCAACCCGTGCGATGAGGCGCTCCACGAGTTGCTGCTGTTCGTACAGCGTCACCTTGTTGCCATTGGTGTGAAAGTCTGGTGGGGCGATTTTCTGAAGAGTCGGACGTGAATCGAAATATTGCGGTCGACCAAGGCCGCCTCTGTGAATTTCGTTCTGATCTCGGAACACCTTCATCAGCGCATCGAGACAATTCTCCGCATCGAGCAGTGCTGTCCCCAATCTATTCTGTGCCGACTCCTTGTCGCCGATCAATCCTTCGAGCTCTGCGATGATATTGCGTGCTTTCAGAACGTCCTCGTCCAGCCTCGCCAGCTCCTCTTCTTTCAATTTCTCGATCTCACTGCGGATCGCCTGCAATTCGTCCAGGTATTCATTTCGGCTTGCTTGTGCTCGCCTGTCGACTCTGCCGTATCCCGGATAGCGGTCATCGGATGACAGGCCGTCAAAAAGAGCGAACACGGCAAAAAGTATGCTGACAAAAAACAGGACCCACGAGTTGATGTCCCGCAAGGCGAATGGCGCTGATTGAAGGCTCGCCCACGCAACTCTCGCCGGCTCAGAAGCCTCCGCCATGAGTGCATCGCGAAAATGGCCAATCGTCAGGCCGACTGCAGTCATGCAGGCGACCGCGAGCGCTATGGCAAGGGCGCCCAGCAGTTTGATCGAGGGATCCTCATGATAAACATTGGGTACAGCAAATTTACCTAGTACGAAGGCAACGACGAGATTGAGTGCAGCAAATACCGCTGCGCCTATAAAGCCACCGACTAGGCCCGAGTCCATCCCCTGAGAAAAGAAATACGCATTCGCCGCACCTTCGCAAACGATCAGCGTGAGAAGCAAGGCGTAACGGGCGAATGTTGCGCTGCACTCCGGATACGTTGCCGCTCGCGTCAGGCTGTTGCGCGTGCGGAAATCGTCGAGCTCACGCTGTCGCATTCGCGCGTTTGCCGCAAGGCCCTGCAGCAGCGCTTCACTTTCCGTGAGGTACGTGCGGGCTTTGCTTTGGAATGCTTTGTCTGCCTCGAGAGCGCGGTTTACCAGCGCAGTGACGTCGCGTCGCGCGAAACCTTCATTGATGATGCCGAGCCGAAAGGTCGCCCACTCGACGAAATCCTGGCGGGCTCTCTCGATGCGTTGTACCGCTTTTGCTTCTGCAGCGGTGATGACCGTCTGCTGCGGCGAGGGAAGTCGGGCCTCAGCAAGCTTCCTTGCCTCGCTCTGAAGATCGAGCTCGCGGGCAATGCGATCGATATCGAGCTGATAAATCTGGGGGTACTGTGCTCTGGAGGGCGTGCGGGAAGACGAGTAGAGCCACCTCCTTACGAGTTCCCACAGCCTCATTACCGTACTTTGTGAAATTGTTTTCCGATAAGCAGTCTACCGGCGGGCACTTGCAAAATAGAGGAATTGTGCTTCGTAACGCGGTTCGCACGCGGGCACGCGCAACTGGCGCGCCGTGCAATGGGCGATGACACCTGACGCCGGTGGCCGTGTGCGGATCGCTCGCGACCAGTTTCGCGAGGTCGCTTACGGGCGCCCTTCAGTTCGCAGACGTTGGCTTCGTGAGCTCGCTTTCGTAGTAGACAACCTGATGGGAAGCCCCGGGGAGCTTGATGGTGTAGGAGATCTCGCGCCAGGTGCGTCCACGGGGTGCACCCCGGTTGATCGTAACGACTACGCCGTCGCCATGCGCGGGCGTGTGCACTTCCTGGCCGAGTCGATAAACCGGTTGGGTCATGACAGAGGATCCGTTGCTCAGTACGTGAATGTGCCCGACTGATTATTTGATGTCTCCCCAGCAAACGCGAGGTATTGCGACCGCTAGGAAAAAATCGGGCATACTGGAGCACTCGTTTCCAGCGTGTCCGCGAAGCGTAGAAAGCCTGATCTCTTCGGCGCGACGTCACCCGGAATAATCGCCATGCTTGCGAGCGTTGACCACATCGTCCTTTCGACAAGCGATCTCGAGCGCTGCCTCGATTTTTATACTCGAGTGTTGGGGTTGAAAGAAGAGCGCTATGGGCAGGGACGCATTGCGCTTAAATTCGGTCCTCACAAATTCAATGTCCACCCGGCGGGCTTTGCCCCCTCGATCAAGGCGCGTATCCCGACGCCGGGCTCGCTGGACTTGTGTTTTCTGGCCGATCGCCCTCTTGAAGAGGTCATCGCTCGGCTTTCCGCGTGCGGTGTGCCGATCGAGGAGGGCCCTGGCGAGCGTGCCGGTGCACGTTTTCCGATACGCTCGGTCTACGTCAGGGACCCTGACGGTAACCTGATCGAGATCTCGGAACCCTTAGCGCGCGCTCCGACGAAATGAGCCCGCGGGACAGAGGCTGCTGGTGCCGCCGTTCAGGACGTTCATAGACGGATGCCCATTGTGCTGCGCGATCGTGACACAGCGGCCGGCGCGACGCTGACGCGCCGGCCCCGCACATGTGATGCCTGATTTCTGGGCCAGCTGTGGTTATCGGCTACTAGAGCGCGGTGATGATGGCCGACTCATCGTCACAGACGACTATCTGCGCATGTACTTCAAACGGCCGGAGCTCGCCCCGGTTGCCGAATCGTGCCCGGATGAGCTGGTCCTTCACGAACGCTTGCTGAATCAGCCGCGCTGCGATGTCAGCGAAGACGAACTCAACGCCATCGCTGACGAGGTCACACGCGAGAATTATCGGATCATACTGCGCTTCCGACAGCAGCTTCTGGCTTGGCCTACTGTCGAAGCCTGTTACATGAATGTTTTTCGAGGTGAGGTCGCTGTTCCGCCCGCATTCATCCATGACACGGCTCAGGTGATATTGCGCGGTATCCTCGACGGTGCGGAAAACGGGCTTGAAATCAGAGCCGCGGAGATGTTTTTCCGACCGCAAAGCGTCAGCACTGAACGCGGTGCAGTGATGCTGGCGGATCAGGAAACGGTCCAGCGCTATGCAAGTCACTCTGAGCTGGGCAATGTAGGCCGTCTGCTGATCGAGCTTCAGGCACCGCTGAAAACCGCGGACCTCGAAGTGTTGGACGAGCCCAACCACGCCGAATACTTCGCCCGTGATGAACGCTATGACCTCGTTCTCAACGCGACGCCCAATGGCGCAGGGGCTATGGCTTTTGCCCGCGTGCTCGAACGCTGGATCGAGCATTTCCACGGCGTTCGCGTGAGCATCAGCTCGGTGCGCGAAATACCGGAGGACGAATGGGTATGGCACGTCGGGCTCGATGCAGAGGCGACGGCAATGCTGAACGACATTTATAATGGCGCCGACGTGGAGGAGGATCGGCTAAAAAGGGTCATCGGTCTGTTTCGGCTTGAATTCTCAGAACCCACTGCCGTACGGCCCGAGCTCGCCGGTGCACCGGTGTTTCTCGGCCTTGCCATGACAGCCCAATCGATACTACGCATGAAACCGCAGAATCTCCTCATGAACCTGCCGCTAGCGAGGCACACGTGAGCGCACAGGCCGCAGAAATTGATCGGTGGGCTCGGATCACGGGCGCCTCCGAGGACGTGAGCCTCGCCGAAGGCGCACTGCTCATTGCCGCCGAGGAATACCGCGATCTTGACGTCGACGGCTATCTTCATCGCGTCGACGAGATGGGCGCCACATTGCGCCGCAGGCTGCGTTCGGACATCAGCACTACGGAAGCGTTGCTTGCGTTGAATCGGTACGTATTCGAGGAGCTTGGCTTCAGCGGCAATGCAGACGATTACTACGATGCGCGCAACAGCTATCTCAATGACGTCATCGATCGTAAGCTGGGTATACCGATTACGCTCGCAGTCATCTACATCGAAATCGGCCGCCGAATCGGTCTGCCTTTGCAGGGCGTCTCATTTCCCAGTCACTTCCTGGTGAAATGCGTTCTGCGCGAGGGTGCGATCATTCTCGACCCTTACGCGCGCGGCGCCTCCCTCGGACTCGAAGATCTGAAGCAGCGCATGCAAGCGCTCGTGAAGGACGTGGAGCTGGACCAGATTGTAATGAACACCGTGCTGACGCCGGCGAGTCCCACGGACATTTTCGCGCGCATCTTACGTAACCTTCGTGCAATCCATTTGAGCAAAGGTGACCGGCTGCGGGCCCTCGGTGCGTCGACCCGGATCATTACACTCACGCCCGGCGCTGCAGAGGAATACCGGGATCGTGCGCAGCTGTATCTGGAGCTTGAATGCTTTCGGGCCGCGTTGGAGGATTTCCGCAGCTACCTGCGCGTGAAGCCGGATGCGCCCGACAGCGAGGCCGTGACCGCCCATATCGCTGAGCTCGAACCTGTGGCTGCGCGCCTGAACTGAAGAGTGGCAATTCGCTTGCCCTCGGAGTTAATCGGCGCCGCCCGGCCGAGCGTCACGGCCGCATACGCGCTGCTCACATTTACGGCGCTGTTCTGGGCCGGCAACTGGGTAATCGCCCGCGGCATTCAGGGCTACATGTCGCCGATTGCAATGGCATTCTGGCGCTGGCTCGCAGCCCTTATCGTGCTCCTGCCGTTCATCGTGCGGCCCATTCTCACGGAATGGCCAGCCATCCGCCGCTCGTGGAAGATTCTTGCCCTGCTTGGCGTCATTGGTGTCGGCGCGTTCAACACGCTGACTTACACTGGACTCAAGTACACCACCGCGACGAACGGCGTACTGCTCAACTCCGTGATACCCATTCTTGTCATCACGATCAATGTGGCATTTTTGCGCGAGCCACTGAATGTACGTCAGGGCGGCGGCGTTTTGACGTCGCTTGCCGGTGTCGTGACGATCATTGCCCGCGGTGAAATCGAGACCTTGAAGCACCTGCGCGTGAATCCAGGAGACCTTTGGGTGCTCAGCGCGATGCTCGCCTGGGCGGTGTATACGGTATGTCTGCGCTGGCGCCCGCGCGAACTATCGTCGGTGGCATTTACCGGGGCACTGATCGCAATCGGTGTAGTGGCGCTGCTGCCTGTATTCGCGTGGGACTACGACCTGGGGCATCGCACACAATGGGGTGCCGTCACCGCGGGGGCAGTCGTTTATTTCGCGATATTTCCGTCGGTTCTGGCGTATTTTTTCTGGAATACGGCTGTTGCGCGCGTCGGCGCGGAGCGCGCGAGTACATTCCTGCATCTCATGCCGCTGTTCGGTGCATTGCTGTCCGCAATATTTCTCGATGAGTCGCTACTGTGGTATCACTACGTCGGTGCGCTGCTGATCTTTTCAGGCCTCTTCATAGCTTCGCGCGCGCGAGCGCCGGTGAGCACGCGATGAATCCCGATTCCTCGACACTGCTAGAGATCGTTCAGCGTTCGCCGTCGGCTGGGGCGCGTAACATTCCGCTGCTGTTTGTCCACGGCGCCTTCGTGGGCGCCTGGTGCTGGGACGAATATTTTTTGCCATGGTTTGCGGAGCAGGGCTATGACGCTCGCGCCGTGAGCCTGCGAGGCCATGGCGGGAGCCCGGTGCAGGGCCCGCTCGACCTGGCCGGACTTGACGATTACGTTGCCGACACGCTGCTGGCGGCGGGCCGGTTCGATTCTCCACCGATCCTCATCGGGCACTCGATGGGCGCGGTCGTGGTACAGCGCGCCGCGAGACGTTGTGGAGCGCCCGCAATGGTGCTCATGGCCCCCGTGCCGCCGCACGGACTCGCCGGCAGTCTCTTGACACTGGCCACACGCGATCCACCGCTTTTTCTTGCGCTCAATGCGATGCAGCTCGGAAATGGACGTGACGCACCCGGTTTACGCCGCGTGCGGGACTATCTATTTTCGCAAACCCTAAGCGAGCCCGATGCACGTCGGCATCTTCTACGCATGCAGCGTGAATCGCAGCGCGCGCTGAGTGACCTCGCGTGGCCGCAACACCTGTGGATGCGTCAGTCCGTCGGACTGCCGACGCTCGTGCTGGGGGCGGAACACGACGCGTTCTTTCCTGCCGGCGCACTCGAGGAAGCGGCACGCTTCCATGGCGCCTCGCCTCGGGTCTTTCCGGACATGGCGCACGCAATGATGCTGGAGCCAGAGTGGCTGCGCGTTGCTGTCGCGATCAGGACATGGCTGGCGGAGCAGGGGTTTGATGCCGCGACTTAGACGTTGCGGCTTGCCCGGGAAGGGTTCCCGCTCAGGGGATCAACGACCGCCATAACCGCACGAGCGTCGAGTGCTGGCGCTGCTTGTCAGGCGCTGCGGCGAGCGTCGGCTGCTGCTGTGGCTGCTCGAGCGCATCAAGTTCGGCGGGGGTGAGCGACTCCCCGCTATACCACCCCGAGCTTTCGCGCTTGAACCATGCCGGCGGGCTTTGCCGAGGCGCGGGCGCATTCGATCGTGCGGCCGGCACCGAATCAGACGATCCCGACGCAACTGTTTGCGATTCGGACAGCAATGCCGACCTTACCGGTGCGCGTTCCTCGCCGCTTACCAGCGTCGAACCCGCGCCGGTCGATTCGGCGGCAGTCGGGAAAGGAGCCTGAGGGCCGCGCGTATTCTTGGGCGCCGGCGGCGGATCCATGAACTCTTTGTCTGGCGGTGGCGAGCCGTCGTAAATCAGGTTGCGGCGGCGCTGCAGATACGCATCCCGCACGAATTCGTACGGATCGAGGGCCGCGGTCTGCAACACGGTGCTTGCATCCAGCAGTTCGGACCGACGGTTGACCAGCCGGGTGCCCCACATGATGTTGCGAACATTGTAAGGATAGACGTAGGTGACCAGGTCCGTCTTGTAGTCGACGAAGCGTCCGACGCCGTCACGCACCGTGCTCGGACCCAAAAGCGGCAGCATGAGGAAGGGGCCGTCTTCGATCCCCCACCAACCGAGGGTCTGGCCAAAGTCTTCCTCGTGCTTTTCGATGCCGGCTTCAGAGGCGACGTCGAACAGGCCGCCGAGGCCCAGCGTCGTGTTGATCGCTATGCGACCGAAGTCCGAGTAGGCTGTCGTGAACTTGCCTTGGAGGAGATTGTTGAACACGACGGCGACGTCGTTGATATTCGAAAAGAAATTGCTGACGCTGGAACGGACGAACTGCGGCAGCACCGCGCGATAGGCCTGCGCCACCGGTTTCAGGATGGCTTTATCGACACCTTCGTTGAACTGATAGATACCGCGATTCACCGGTTCGAAGGGATCACGCGGATTGTTGGTCGCACAGCCGCCAAGCAAAACGATGGACAGCGAGATACAGGCCAGTGGAACTTTCCTGCGCTTGCGGGTTGAAGCCATCTATTCGTTCCTATTGTTCTTGCGCATCCGGCGCTCAACATCGGGCGCTCCGAAACTTCTCTCATTATATCAAGCGTTTTGCGCGCGAGGTAAAGCCTTTGCTGGAGGAATGCAGCCTGATTGCTAATAAATCACGGCGTCAGGTTATGCAATCGGTATACCGACGCGACGCGCTTTTCGCGCCGAGCTCGCAGGCGCCCTTATTCTGCTGTGCGGGTGGCGCGCGGAAGCGTTACGCCGGTTTGTTATACTGGCCCATTCCCGCGGCGATACCGCCGTGTTTCTACTCTCCACGGAAGACGCAGCCATGCAACAAAAAGTGAAACCTGCGGTTCAGTTGAAAGACATGAGCCTGTTCCGGCAGCAGTGCTACGTCGACGGCGTCTGGGTGGACGCCGATGATAAAGCGACGCTTTCTGTTCATAACCCGGCAGATGGTCAGCAGATCGGCACGGTGCCCAAAATGGGGGAAGCTGAGACGCGTCGCGCGATCGAGGCCGCCAATGCCGCGTTTCCGTCGTGGCGCTCGAAGACCGCGAAAGAACGCTCCACCATCCTGCGCAAGTGGTACGACCTCATGATGGCCAACCAGGAAGATCTCGCGATCCTCATGACCGTCGAACAGGGCAAGCCGCTTGCGGAGTCTCGCGGCGAAATCGCCTACGGCGCTTCGTTCATCGAATGGTTTGCAGAGGAAGCGAAGCGGGTGTATGGCGATACGATCCCGGCACAGACGCCCGATCGCAGAATAGTCGTGCTGAAGCAGCCGATCGGGGTATGCGCAGCGGTGACCCCCTGGAATTTTCCGAACGCGATGATCACCCGCAAAGCCGGTCCGGCGCTCGCGGCAGGCTGCACGATGGTAATTAAGCCTGCATCCATGACCCCGTATTCGGCGCTGGCCTTGTGCGAGCTGGCGGAACGTGCGGGCATTCCGAAAGGCGTGTTGTCCTGCGTAACGGGATCGGCCGCGCCAATCGGCAAGGAACTCACGACGAATCCACTCGTCCGCAAATTCACGTTCACCGGGTCGACCGAAGTCGGCAAGCAGCTGATGGCGCAATGTGCGAGCACCGTGAAGAAGGTTTCGCTCGAGCTCGGCGGCAATGCGCCGTTCATCGTGTTCGACGACGCCGATCTCGATTCTGCCGTTGAAGGCGCGATGGCATCCAAGTACCGCAACACCGGTCAGACCTGCGTATGTGCGAACCGCCTGTTTGTCCAGGACGGCGTGTACGAGACGTTTGCCAAGAAGTTTTCGGACAAGGTTTCCGCAATGAAGGTCGGCAATGGCCTCGAAGAGGGCGTCGTTCAAGGGCCGCTTATCGACATGAAGGCCGTCGAAAAGGTGGAAGAGCACATCAGCGATGCGCTGAGCAAGGGCGCGCGTGTATTGACGGGTGGCAAACGCCACGACAAAGGCGGGCAATACTTCCAGCCCACTGTGCTCGCTGACGTGAAGACCAACATGAAGGTAACGCACGAGGAAACATTCGGTCCGGTAGCCCCGCTTTACCGGTTCAAGACCGAGGAAGAGCTGTTGAAGCTTGCGAACGATACTGAATTCGGATTGGCCGCGTACTTCTACAGCCGCGACATCGGTCGTGTGTGGCGCGTTGCCGAAGGGCTCGAGTCGGGCATCGTCGGTATCAATGTCGGCATCATTTCCACCGAAGTCGCGCCGTTCGGCGGCGTCAAGGAATCCGGCATTGGCCGCGAAGGATCCAAATACGGGATCGAAGAGTTTCTCGAGGTGAAATATCTGTGCCTCGGAGACATCACAAAGTGAGGCAAGCCGCTTCGCGCTTGGTCTTCTTGAACGCTAAACGGGGAACGGTGCTCATCATTCGTGCGCATATTGGTAATCTGACTGCGGCTGTGGCTGACCGTCACCCGCTTTGATCCACGTCCTCGGCCTCGATCACGTCGTCCTGCGCGTACAGGATGCGTCGCGCATGACCCGCTTTTACTGCGACGTGCTCGGCTGTCAGATCGAGCGCGCGCGTCAGGACATCGGGCTGATTCAAATGAGGGCAGGCCAGTCGCTCATCGACCTGGTTCCGGTAGACGGCGAGCTTGGGAAGAAAGGCGGCGCAGCTCCCGGCGTAGAAGGCCGCAACATGGATCATCTGTGCCTGCGCGTGGAGCCGTTCGACCCGCTTGCCGTGATTGCACACCTGATCAAACACGGCGTGGTGCCAGGCGAGACCAAGAACCGTTACGGCGCCGACGGGTATGGTCCATCCATCTATATAAATGATCCGGAAGGCAACGTGATCGAGCTGAAAGGCCCGCCTAGCTCATAACGCCAGGCCGGAATTCGCGCGCCGATTTTTATGCCGCGCCGATTCATGTTTCGCGAGCGCACTCAAAGTCTGATGGTTTACTCCGAGACGCACCAGATCGAACCGCTCCATCCCTCGCTGCCCGGGCATTTTCCAGGCAATCCAATCGTTCCGGGCGTGCTGATACTGCAACGCGTGCTCAAAGCAGCTGCGAGCTCATTTGGCGCCGCGGTGAGTGACGTTACCGTCGCGAAATTTCATGCGCGGCTCAAGCCTGACGAGCAATTCAGTATCGTGCTGGAGCGCAGCGCGAACGGTACTATTCACTTCCGTGTACTGCGCGGCGAGACGCTGATTTCCGGCGGGATTCTCAAGCTGGCTGGCGGACGCGCCGAGTCTCCGGAATCTCTTCAATGACGCTTATCCGATCCCGAACTGTGCACGCAGATTTACGCGGGCTCTGCGGCCGGAAGGCCTAGCGCACACCATCTTGTCGATCGCGTCAGCGCCGGTTTTCACTCCAGCGGCACTCGACCCGCGCGTATCGTCATTCCTGGCAGAATATCCGGCCGAGCTTTTCAATGAGAAGCTCCATTTCAGCATTGAGCTGATTCATCGCTACACGCTCGAGCTTGCAAGCCGGCTGTTGCGAAGCCTCGGCGTGTACGCAAAGCTCGACTCGTGGTGCACACCTGATGACCTCTGCCGCATTTTGTCCTTCGATCCGAAATTTTGTCCCATGCTGCACTGGCTCATGGAAGCAGCGGTCGAGCTCGGGGATCTCACACGCGAGCCACATGAGGGCGGGAAGTACAGGGTTTCAGCAGCCAGCCGCCCGGACTCCACGACCGTGCGCGAGAGCGCGCTCGCGGTCGATCCAGCAAATGCGGCAACACTCGATCTGCTGGATCACGCAGCTGCGACTTACCCGCTGCTCGCACGGGGCGAATCGACTGCAGAGCAGGTCCTGTTCGAGCCGCAGAAAATCGCACTGTGGCTCGCGTACTTCCGCAACGACAATCCAACGTACGCGGTAAATAACTGGATAGCCGCACTCGCGGCGGCGCGTCGTATGGCGAGCCGTTCGCAATTCAGCATACTGGAGATCGGTGCTGGCGCGGGCAGCGGCGCCGAGATTCTGCTCGAAGTGCTGAACGCGCGAGGCCTTGCAGATCGAATCGAGCGCTACGTGGTCACGGAGCCGAGCACGTTTTTTCTGCGCCGTGCCCAGCGCAACCTTACGCGGCGCTATCCTGATTTACCGCTCGAGTTTCGCGCTCTGGATATCAACAGCCCCTGGCGGCCTCAGAGCGCCTCAAAGGCGAGCTTCGACCTCGTGTACGGAATCAATGTAATGCATGTCGCCCACGATCTGGCCTATAGCCTGGGACAGGCCCGGGACTCTCTTGGCTCAGATGGGTGGCTCGTCATGGGCGAATGCCTGAGTCGTCACAAGCCAATTTTCCCCGAGTTCATCTTTCAGATGCTCGAGAGCTTCAGTACCGTTCGAACGGATCCCGCGTTCCGTCCTGCCCCGGGGTTCCTCCCGGCCCAGCAGTGGCGACGTTCTTTGGCGCACGCCGGTTTTCACGTGCAGCAGGTCGAACCTGACGTTGAGCGTATATCGGAGCTGTGTCCGAACTTTCTATCCGGGGCTGTATGCGGGCAGAAGAAAGGACCCGGTTTCGAGGGCAGCACGAACAAAACCTCCTGGCCGGGCCAAGAGTGAAGGCACACGTTCACTCCTTCGCCTCCACGAGCTCACCTGACTTCGCAAACACGTAAGCCACGGCAACTCCGGCAGCGAACGCGTATTTTTGTTTTACGAGCGGGCTCTCCTCGAACGCGGCGCCGTGCAGACTGTCGGCCTTGATGAATGCTCCAAACCAGTACTTCTGATACCGCTTGCTGACGGCCCCTATGAACTGTAAGCCCGAATAGCCGCCTTTCGCCTCGTACGCCGGGCGACTCGCCGTCGCGAACGCAGGAGCGACCCCGTAGAAATAATTGTGATAGCCCTGGCTGCCGAACACCGGACCGGCGAGCAAACCCAGGTTCCAACCCGGACCGGGAACACCTTTCAGGTCCACGTTCACATGCGGGTGAAACAACCAGCCTTGGTGACGAACGCTGCGCAAGTCAGTCGCTTCAACCGCGCGCAGCGGAAGCCGCAGCTCGACACTCATTCTGTCGGAGAGGCCTCGATACAGAAAGACATTGAGCGACGGCCCCACTTCCAGTGTCGGATCGAGGTCAGGCATGCCCTGCCGCGCTCGATTGTCGCGGCTTTTCACGGGGACCGTGCCGCTCACGCTGACATCCAGCTCCGCAATCTCAGTGGAAAAAAGCAGACCGCGCACTTTCTGTCTGTCGATTTTGAGCCGTTCACCGCGGTACACCACATACGGTAATGGCAGCGCATAGGTCTGTCGCTGATCCGAACCGCGATACTCCGGAAAATCCACTATGGCAAGGCCGGCTCCTGCTTCCCATAGGGGAAGCTGATCAGCTCGCGCCGTACCAGAGAGAGCGAGCGCAGTGACTGCGCCCCACATCAAGGCTGATAATCTCATCAGAAAACCTGGAGGCTGTTGGAAAAGTTTAGAGACGGCGGAATGACCGGTTGCAGTGCTAGCAACACGCTCATGACGCCGTGGGCTCGCAATAGAACGCGTCGATTTCTAGCAGCAGATCCGAGCGACAGATATCTGCGAGCAGATATGTGCGCGGCAATGCGGGACTGAACAGACGATCGAACTCAGACTGAATACGGAAAAGGTCTTCCGCACGACGCACGTAGACTTTTGCGAGGCTCAGTTGGGCGGCACTCTTGAGGGCGAGCGGTTGCAGCTCATGGGTTCTGGACACAATTGCCTCGAGGTTGCGCGCGGTCTCGCGCAGCTGTTCGAGCGTGTCGCCCACATGACAAGTACGATGCCCCACCACACTCGCAGTTCCCGATATATATAGGTGTGTGCCCGCGTCCCACTGCTTGAGCATGGCGCGCGAGAACAATGGATGGCGGGGCGCGTAAACCTTCGGATAACGAAACGCGCTCACCTGACGCGGGTTCTCTATGGGCATCCCGGGTTTCGACGCGGCAAGAAAGTAGAGCAGCAAACCAGGGGCGTGCGTGCCGATCGCGCTCGCCGCGGCGTGGCGCTGCCGCAGGTGGCCTGAAGCGGCAAACGCCTCGTAACGCCCGACGCAAAATGTGCGATAGCGTTCCAGGGCGTCGATCTCCAGATTTATGCCGGGAAAGTAGTTCCACAGCCTGACGAGGTGGTCGAAGCCGAGGTCTTGCGTAACTTTCAGGATCTTCGAATAGCCCGCGCGTGCCGCGCCTTCAAGAGCGCCGTTGCCGTGTTCCTCCAGGAGGAGAGATCCGAAGAGGATTTCGCCATCCGTCGCGTAGTGCAAATCGCCGTCATGGCCTCTGATGACCGGCAATCGGGTGCGCCATACCTCGACGTAGCGTTGCGGGCCAAGCGGCGGCAGGCCGATCGAAATGAATCGAGGATCCTCGGCGCTGACCTCGGTACGGGTGCTGAAACGGATAAGTGCCAGAACTGAATCATCACTCAGCCAACGGTCTGCTGACGATTCTGCGGCGTAAAAAATGTCGAGTCCGGGAACGGCGCGCGAAAAGCCTAAGTCTTGTATTTGGGCGCTCATTGCTTCAGGCGCTTTAGGTGTTCGCTCCGGTCGCTTGGGTTTGAATTTCGGAGGCACGCGATTGTGAGGACCATAATCAGCTTCTGCAAGCCGTAGGCAACGGCACGGGCCGGAGCTTCGCGGCTTCTATGGTGTCCAGCAGGCGCGGCAGCACTTCGAGCACGACGGCCGGTCTGTTGCGCGCGAGAGTTGCCGGCCCGTCATGCAAGGCGAGCACATCCCCGGCAGCGAGTCCGTGAGCCACGCGCTTCAACACAGTCACAGGATTGTTGTCTATCGTATCGAAGGCGCGCCGCGTCCAGGAGACATATTGCAGCCCACGCCGCGCCAAGATCGGATCGAGCAGCGGACTGCGCAAGCCGGCCGGAGCCCTGAAGAAGGCGGGTGTTCGGCCGCAGATTGCTGCGAGCGTCTCCTGCGAGGACTCGATTTCTCGCCGCAAGCGGCTAACGCCATATGCGGCAAAAGCAGCGGGATGCGTTTGCGTATGGTTTTCGACGCTGTGTCCGCGGCGTGCGATCTCCTGAACGATCGCCGGGTGGGCAGCCGCTTTGACCCCGACGCAAAAGAAGCTCGCCTTCGCCTGGTGCTGATCGAGCAGATCCAGCACACGTGGCGTCACGATGGGGTCGGGACCGTCATCGAAAGTCAGGGCGATTTCGTGTCGTGCAGCAGATTCTTCCGGCAGACGCCGAAGATTCGACCCTATCAATGTGCTGCGCGGCCACATTCCGGCGAGGCCGAGCACAAGATGATTGCCGGCGAGCGCAGCGGCGATGTAGTCCCAGGGCACGGGAGCCAGTGCGAAGCCCGTGAGGGCGGTCAGGTGAACAGCAGCGGAAACGCGAATTGCAGGTGTGGGCCGCCAGTTGCGGCCTGATGCGACCTCGTCCCCTTTGTCCAACGTACTGCAGTGGCTTGTCTGCTCCATGAGTTGCAAATGCTAGCACAGCCTTCGCTTTCGGCGTCATTAGAACCGCTATACTGCGAGCCTCTTTATCCTTGCCGCTGTCCGTTCGTGCCGGCCCTGAGCGTAATAGGACAGAACAACAATGCCACGATTGAGCGAACGAGCTAATGCTGTCCCATGACGCAATTGCTGCGCTGATCCCTCATCAGGGCGCCATGTGCCTGCTTGACCGCGTGGTGAGCTATGACGATCACACCATCACGTGCGTCGCGATCAACCACCACGACGCTTCGCATCCTTTGCGCGAAGACGGGGTTCTGCCAGCGATCTGCGGTGTGGAGTACGCGGCGCAAGCGATGGCCGTGCACGGTGCATTGATGGGCAGCGAGGACGTGAGGCCGGGCGTGCTGGCGGCGGTGCGCGATCTCACCTTGAACGTCGACCGGCTGGACGACCTTAGGGGAGAGCTCACGATCGACGCACAAAGGCTCTGGGGCGACCAGACTCGACTTTTGTATGAGTTCAGAATCCAGGCCGCGGGCGGCGAGGTCCTGCGAGGGCGTGCAGCAGTAGTCCTGACTCAAGCCAGCGCATAGAGTACGGACGGTTGCTCTACCGCGGGGGTTCACAGCCCGCGCCTTGTTCGATCAGCCGTTGAGTGCGGCCTTTGACGTCTAGCCGATCTGCTCGGCGATATGCTTGGCAAACGCATCCGTATTCAGTGAGCCGCCGACATCGCGAGTGCGCGTCTGGGGCGACTTCAGCGCGTTATCGATCGCCGATTCGATTGCCTTTGCGGCCTGCTCGAACTCCGGCCGCGAGTGTCGCGCTGCCAGCCATTCGAATAGCATCGCAGCAGACAGGATCAGCGAAGTCGGATTCGCAATGTTCTTGCCCGCTATGTCAGGGGCCGAACCGTGCTGTGCCTGCGCGCAACACGCGTCATCGCCCGCCATGACGGAACCGGCAAGTCCGAGGCTGCCTGAGATTTCGGAAGCCTCGTCCGAAAGGATGTCGCCGAACATGTTGCCCGTGACGATGCAGTCGAAACGGGAGGGATCGCGCACGAGCAAAGCCGCCATGGCATCGACTATTTTCTCGTCGAGCTCCACGTCCGGATATTCTTTCGCGACTTTGCGCACTTCGCGCAGAAACAGGCCGTCCGATATGTGCAACACGTTCGCCTTGTGCACGGCAGTCACCTTCTTGCGCCGCTTGCGGGCCCACTCGAATCCAACGCGGGAAATGCGCTCGCATTGCCGCGCCGTGACCTTGCGCACCGCGATCGCGATGTCCTCGGTCGGCATGAACTCGCCGCGTCCCATGAACATGTTGCGATCGCTGTAAAAACCTTCCGTGCATTCGCGGAAGATCACGAGGTCGACGGGTTTGCCGGTGAGCCCCACACCCATGCGAGACTTGGCTGGCCGGATGTTTGCAAAGAGGTCCAGTTTCACGCGCAGCTCGCCCGAGGGATTGATGCCGCCTTTTTCGCGCGGCGGATAATCCAGATGCGAGACGGGGCCGAGGATGATCCCGGGTGCTTTACGGGCTGCCTCCATGACCTCGTCCGGCAGGGTCGAGCCGCGTTCTTTAAGTGGAACCAGACCGATCGCTTCGCGCTGCCACTCGAGGCGGAGCTTGTAGCGCGCGTTGGCGCGGTCGAGCACGGCGAGCGTCGCATCGGTGATTTCGGGGCCGATGCCGTCGCCGGGGAGCACAAGAATTTTCACGATTGTCCTGTTAGTCGAAAACAACCGCCAACATTATAGATGTCCGAACAGTACTTTGCCTGCGATCGGCAGCCGCGCCATCAGGACATCGCCCGACAATGATTCCGTGATGTAGACGGTTTTTCGATCCGGGCCGCCGTAAGCGATGTTCGCCAGGTGATGGTGGCGCGAATCTTCGGAATGAACGAGGTGCGTTGGGAGCATGTTCGCGTCGAAGCGCCATACGCCGACGCCCAACTGACACACCAGAATTCCGTTGTCCGCATCCATCTCCACGCCGTCGGGTCCGCCCACTCCGCCCGAAAGCTGGATCGCGACGCCTGTCTTGGAGAACGCGAGGTCATGCATGACGGGCAGACGCCAGACCTGTTGGGACCGCGTGACGCCGACATAGACGTGTTTCTCGGTCGTACTCACCGTCACTCCGTTGGGGCTTGGGATATTGGTGATGAGGCGTTCGAGGCAGCCGTTCGCCCGCAGTCTGAAGAGGCGGCCCGTCGGATCCGCGATGCCGGTCTGGCCTTGATCGGTAAAATACAGGTCCCCGTTGTTCGTGAAGTGCAGATCGTTGCAGCCCTTGAAGCCTTCGCTGTACGCTGTTTCCAGAATCGACTCGAGCTTTCCGGATTTCACATCGAGCGACAGGATGCCCTTGCGGTAATCCGCAATGAAAAGCCGTCCATCCTTGTGAAACTTCATTCCGTTCGGCCAGCCTTCGTACTGGACGACGAGATCCCATTCACCTTTGGGATCGATTCGAAAAATTCGGCCGAAAGGCGTGTCCACGATATACAGATTGCCGTTTCGATCGAACGCCGGGCCTTCGAGAAAGCATTCGACTTCAGCGTGCTGACGATTGGGATCGGACCACCCGGTGCGGCTTTTCTTGCGAAACTTTCCAGGCATCGACGAAAAGACTTCGGTTTTTACGAGTTCGAGCGGTTTGAATGGGTTCAGCATGTGAGGTCAGCCATTGATGAACATGGATTGATGCGGTGCGCGCGAGCGACAGCATGTATCGAATCACGACTGGCGCTTCATTAAGTACCGAGCCGCGGAGATTGCGTGCAAAACGTGGCCAAATCTTAGCACAGCGTTTTCGCCCGACCAGGCGTGCAGACCGCGTTGTGGCGTCGTTGTCAACGCTCGTGTAGGGTGTGGCTCTCTTCCTGCAATCCCGCCAGCGAGAATACGCATGTTCGAAGGCTTCAAGCAGATCCAGGTACAGACGAGCGACCCCGACGTCAAGATCAATTTGCGCTACGGCGGCAACGGTCCGCCCGTGTTGCTAATACACGGCAATCCGCTTACACACGTTCACTGGCATCTGGTAGCGCCGCGTCTCGCGAAGGACTTTACGGTCGTGGCGACCGATTTGCGCGGCTATGGCGACAGCGGCAAACCGCGTGGCCGCGAGGACCACAGCAACTATTCATTCCGCCGGATGGGTCTCGATCAGATCGAAGTGATGGAGCACCTTGGCTTCAAGCAGTTTTTCGTCGCGGGTCACGACCGTGGCTCGAGGACGGCTTTCCGCATGGCGCTCGATCATCCTGAACGGGTGCTTAAGTATGCGAGCTTCGATGTGCTACCGACCCACCACGTGCTCACTCATGCGACGTATCAGTGGGCGCTCAACTCCTACCACTGGTTTTTCATGGCACAGCCCTACGACATTCCGGAGAAGCTGATCGAAGGGAAAGAGGATTATTACATTCTCAAGAAGCTCACCAAGATGGGCATAGGCAAAGGCGGATTCTCGGAAGAAACGCTGAAAGAGTACGCGCGGTGCTGCACGCCAGAGAACATACACGGCGTGTGCGAAGACTATCGAGCTGCTATTACCGTCGATATGCAGATGGACACGGCTGATTTTGAAGCGGGCCGCAAGATTGGCGGTCCGACGGCGGTGTTCTGGGGTGAGCTCAGCCACACTGAAAAATTTTACGACCCGCGCAGCGCCTGGCCGCAGTACGCCTCGAACATCGTGCGCATGCGCGCATTGCCATGCGGGCATTATCCGGCGGAGCAAGCGCCCGATGATGTTTACCAGGAGCTTTACGATTTCTTTAAATCGTAGAGCACCGTAACGAACAGGGAGAACCCAAGGTTCTCCCCGTTACCTCTTTCCTTCGGTTGCGCCGCCTTACGCTCGATGCGACGGAGCGATCGTTAGATCGCCTAAGGAGGGGGAGGTTACGGAGGGGAACCTAGGTTCCTCTCTGTTCGTTCGCCGGCCCGCCTCGCGGTGCGAGGGGAACCTGGGTTCCCCTCTGTTCGTTTTATGAAGGTCGAATTTATTCGACCTTGATGTTCGACTTCTTAATGATCGGAACCCACTTCTTCTCTTCGGCTGCGATGAATTTCGCGAACTCGGCAGGGGACGTCGGCGCGGCATCGATCCCCTGATCCTTGAGCTGCTGAATCACCTCCGGCGATTTGAGCGCCGCGACGAGCTCGCGATTGTGGCGGTCGATGATGGGTTGCGGTGTCCCGGCCGGGGCGAGCATTCCGTACCAGTTCGTGGCGGCGTAACCCTTTACTCCGGATTCGGCGACCGTCGGTACATCAGGAACGGCTTCGGCGCGTTTTGCCCCGGTCACGGCGATCGCCCGCACCTTGCCCGACTTGACGTGAGGCACACCGGTGGAGATCACAGCGAAGAATGACGGCACATGGCCCGCGATCAAATCGGTTATCGCGGGCGCACCGCCTTTGTACGGAATGTGCGTCATCTGCACGCCGGTCATCGATTCGAGCAGCACGGCGGCGAGGTGCCCCGGACTGCCGGAGCCGGAGCTCGCGTAAAGCATTGCGCCCGGTTTCGCTTTAGCGAGGGCGAGATACTCCTGCAGGTTTTTCGCTGGAACCGTCGGATTGACAACGATGATGTTCTGCAGCGAGACGACGAGGCCGATCGGCGCAAAATCCTTATGAATGTTGTAGGGTACCTTCTGTATCGTCGGGCTGATCACCAGCGTGCCGATGTGCCCGAATCCGATGGTGTGGCCGTCCGGTTCGGCGTGCGCGATCAGCTCGTTTGAAATCACACCGTTAGCGCCTGGACGGTTGTCTATGATCACCGGCTTACCATAACCGGCCGACATCTTCGGTTGGATGATGCGGGCGACGAGATCGGTCGCGCCGCCGGCAGGGAAGCCGACGATCATTCGAACAGGCTTGCTCGGCGCCCAATCCGCTGCTGCGAATACCGCGGTGCTGAGCAGGAGCGTAGAAGCCGCACCTGCCAGGCATAACGAACGAACGAGTTTCAGAACTGCTGGGTAGCGCATGGATGACATCCTCGATGTGACCTCATCGGCGGCGGTCATGGCGCGTAGTCAGCCACGTCCGCCGATGCAATTATTCGGACTTAGAAGTGGTGGCTATTCAGGCTTGGCGCCCGAAGCCTTGATGACCTTGGCCCACTTCGCCGTCTCCGATTTGATATACGCGCCGAACTTTTCCGGTGTGCTCGGGGCTGCGTCCAGCCCCTGCTTGAACAGCACGTCCTTGATATCGGGCATGTTCAGCACTGCGACGAATTCCTTGTGCAAACGGTCGATGATCGGCCGCGGTGTCTTCGCCGGCACGACCAGTCCGTACCAATTGTTCGCCTCGAAACCCGGCAGCCCGGCTTCCGCAACGGTCGGCAGATCCGGAACGAGCTGCGATCTCTTGGTCGTCGTCACCGCCAGCGCACGAATCTTTCCCGACTGAATATGCGGCACCGCACTGGCCGCGGTTGCGAAGACCAGATTGATCTGTCCACCCAAAAGATCCGTCATGGCGGGTGCGCCACCCTTATAGGGCACGTGCGTAATTTTCGTACCGGCGCTTACGTTGAAGAGCTCGAGCGCGAGATGACCTGCGCCGCCCACACCCGAAGAGCCGGCATTCAGCGGTTTGGTTTTCGCGAGGGCGATAAGCTCTTTCACAGACTTCGCCGCGACGGAGGGGTGTACCACGAGTATGTTCGTCGCATCCACTGCCTGGCTGACGGGTGCGAGATCCTTGAGCGGATCGAAGGGGAGGTTGCCGTACAGCGTCGGGTTGATCGATAGGGCCGCGATGGTGCCCATCAGTATCGTGTAACCGTCAGCCGGCGCCTTGGTGGTGATGTCTGTTGCGATATTGCCTGCTGCGCCCGGCCGGTTGTCGACGATGACTTGCTGTCCGAGCCGCTCGCTCAGCTTCGGCGTCAAGGCGCGCGCGGTCGTGTCCGTGCCGCCGCCCGGTGCGAAGCCGACGATCATTCGAATCGGTCTGTTCGGGTATGCCTCGCTGTCGGCCGCCGAAGCCGCTGAACAGAAAGACGCAAGCGCGATTACCACGGGCAGCGCCCGCATTGCGGTGGATTTCATGATTCTCCTCGATTGTTATGGAAACTTCTATCCCGCGCCTTCGCTACATTCGGGCGCAAACGTGTGCTTTACGCAGCTATGGCCGCTCGACTGACTCAATCAGGCGGCAGGCGCAGCTGAGCGCGCCGAGAGCCGGGCTGATGCAAGCTGCGCCGCGAGCCGCAGCGCGTGCTCCATCGCACCTGGGTCCGCCCCACCCTGGCCGACGATATCGAACGCGGTGCCATGGGCAGGTGTAGTGAACACGGTCTTGAGTCCTGCCGTGACTGTTACACCTTTATTGAAGCCCAGGAGCTTGGTCGCGATCTGCCCCTGGTCATGGTACATCATGACGACGCCGTCGTATTCGCGCCGCAGCGCCTTGATGAAGATGACGTCGGACGATATGGGGCCGGTGCAATCAATGCCGCCTGCGCGCAGCTTCTCAACTGTCGGACGGATGATGCGGATCTCTTCGTCTCCGAACAGACCGTTCTCGCCGCTGTGCGGATTGAGCGCTGCAACGCCGATCCGCGGCTTCGCGTGACCTGATGCGCGCAGTGTGTCTTGTGCGAGTTTTACGGCGTTCGTGATGCGCTCCGGCGTAATCATTCCGATCGCTTCGCGCAATGCGACATGCGACGTCACGCGGAAGGTGCTGAACTCCTTGATGACGTTCATCTCGCCGAAGAAGCCGCTATGGTCCGTGAGTTTGGCGAACATCTGGTGCTCGTCATGAAACTTCCAGCCGCCCTGGTGGAGACCGCCTTTGTTGAGAGGCGCGAAGCTGATGCCGTCGAGCTTGCCTGCGAGAGCCAGGTCGATCATCGCTTTAAGCGTGTCTCCTGTGAGACGACCCGAGTCCGGCGATACTGCGCCGCGCTTGAATTGCGCGGGATCGATATTTCCAAGATCGACGAGCGCAATGTCTTTTCGCGGAAAGCGCACGTCGTCGATGCTCGAGTACCGCGTGTAGGGCAGCGTAACGCCTGCATCGCGTATTCCAAGCTCGAGCACGCGCGCATCGCCGATGACGATTAGATTTGCCAGTTCCTTGATGGCGCCCGAGGCGAGGACTTTCGCTGCGACCTCGGGACCGATTCCGGTGACGTCACCGAGCATGACGCCGATGGTGGGTAGCTTAGGCATGGGTATCCTGTTAAACGACGAAACGCGGGAAGAAGAACGCTTAGTGGGAGGCGGACGTGAAGACGCAGTGAAGGCCAATTAAAGCGGGTCAGGGCTGCGTGAAACAGAACGCCTGAACCTTCGCGCCACAGACGCATCCCTATTTGTTCGATCTTCCTTTCCGTCCTCCACGTGCATTGCGGTCATTCGCTTTTGCTTTGGGTTTCGTAGCTCCGCGCGACCTTGTCGCCGAGCGTTTTGACGGGGGCTTTGCCTTCGTCGCGATCCGCGTCCGAGCCGCTCTGCCCGTTCCGTCGATGACCAGCAGACGCATCAATTCGCGTATGCTTTTCACCTTCTCGAGATCGAGCACCAGATCGACAATCTTTTCAGCGTTTGGTTTCGCAAGTCCGCCCCACGCCGCACATTCGCGGAATTTCTCGGCCAACTCCTGATCCGTCATCGGATTCGTGGGGCTGCCTTTACCAAAATCCGCGCTTCCGGTTACCGTGCGCCCGTCCGCCAGCTCGATGTCGATGATGGTGGTCATTTTTTCGTACCCGGCGGCTTCGGCGAGCGGGTGCACGCTGAAATCGACTTTTTCGATCATTGCTTTGACGTCATCGCGCTTCACGATGTTGTCTGTAAATTCTGCAAGTCCCGCTTTGCGCTCGAGCAGCAGGATGGCCATACAAAACTCCATACTGAATTTCGCCTGCAGCTCGTTTTGCGGCCTGTGATGAATCAGCGCATTGGGCATATGGCGGTTGGTGCCGACGCGCACTTTGACGACGTCCTCGGAGCGTACATCGTGAGCGCGTATGAGGTCGAGCATGAGACCCATACCGGGGTGCGTCAACGAGCCGCTGGGATGCGGCTTGATCGAAACGCCCGGGAAGGCGAACGTCCATGGATTACCCAATCGGCCGTCTATCGCCTGAGGATCGTAGCCACCGCCGGCTGCCTTGAAAAATCCGCGGTCCGCTTCGAGCACGACCGGAGTCGCGGTCCAACCGAGCTTCGCAAATTCAGCCGCGACGATTCCGGATTCCGCCGAGCGGCCCGGATGGAATGGCTTCGTCATCGTCCCGAAATTCTCGCGTAAGCCCGCAGACTGACTCGCCGCGATCGCCAACGCACGACGCGTCTGCTCGACGTCGAGACCCATCAGACGCGAGGATGCCGCGGCAGACGCGAGCGTGCCCATCGTCGCGGTCGAGTGGAAACCGTCATCGTAATGGCGAGGGTTGATCGCTTCCGAAATCTTGGTTTCCACTTCGACTGCGATCTGATAAGCCGTCAGGACATCGAGGCCGGAGCGATTGTCACGCTCGCCGAGCGCAAGCGCGGGCGGCAGAGCAGGCGCAGTCGGGTGGGTGAGGAGTCCGTACACCCGATCATGGGCGACGGCGAGTTGCGTATCGTCGTAGTCGTCTGCATGGATCGCGATGCCGTTCGCAAATGCCGCGAAGCGTGGCGGCATTTTGAGATTGGTTCCAATCACGGTGCAGCCGCCGTCGTCTGCACACCCCAGCGTCTTGAGATAAGTGCGTACGAGATGACCGGACTCGGCCGCATTGCCCGCCAGCGCAAGGCCGATCCCGTCGAGGATCGAACGCTTTCCGAGCTGCATGACGTCCCGCGGTATGCGCCGGCTCGTCGTATCGACGATGAAGCGGGCGACGTATTCGGTAAGGGATGTGTCCTTCGGCATAAACGGATATCGGTGCGAAAACCACCGCTTAATACCATACGCTGCTGTTCGAGCCAAGCGCCGGCGCGCGAGCGTCGTCCCAAAAGCGTGTACTATCGCGTGCACTCGTGGCCTTTCCTCATCTACAAAGTGCGCAGCGGCGCAAAGCTTTACACGCCGGGACTTGCGTGCTGATCGTATTCGTCTGTTCGATTTTTTCGGCGGGCGTCGAAGCCTTTCCCGATAAGCCGGTGCGATTCATCGTGCCGTACCGCGAGGGCGGCAGTTCCGATGTGGTTGCCCGTCTATTGAGCGTTCGTCTCGCCGAACTCTGGGGTCAGCCGATCGCAATTGAAAATTTGCCCGGCAGCAGGTCGACTTTCGGAACTCAGCAGGTCGCGACGGCAGAACCGGATGGACATACGCTCCTCGTAGCCAACGCGGGCCTGGCGATCAACGAAGCTCTTTCGAACAAACTGCCGTACCACCCGCTGCGCGATTTCGCGCCGATATCCCTGGTCGCGACCCAGTACCTTGCGCTTGTATTAAACACAAATGCGCCATTCACTTCATTGGCGCAGCTGATCTCTTTCGCGCAGGTCAAGGGGCGGCAGATGAGCTACGGGAGTGCCGGCCACGGAACCGTCGGTCACCTCGCGGGGGAACTGCTGAGGCTCGGAATGTCCACCAATCTCAACCATGTAGCCTACGGCGGCGCGCGGCAGGCGATTCGAGAGCTTATGGGGAACCATGTTTCGTGCGCGATGCTGCCGTTGTCATCCGTGATGCCGTATGTAAGCGCCGGGCGCCTCAGGGTGCTCGCGGTCACCAATAAGACGAGAGCCGAAGCCCTCCCGGAAGTGCCGACTGTTGGCGAGAGCATTCCAGGGTACGAAGTGAACAACTGGGTTGGCATACTCGCGCCGTATGGCGCGACAGTGACCCTCGTGCGTAACATCAATGCCAACGTCGCTGCTGTGGTCAACAAGCCCGCTTTCAAAGAGCTGCTTTCGACACTCGGCTACGAAGCCGTGAGCAGCACGCCGGGTGAGCTTCAGATGCGCCTTACAGCGGACATCGAGCGCTACTCGCGTATCGTGTTTGCAGCGCGACTCACGCCGCAATAGCTGAGGTCACACGTCCCGGTCCTCGTTGGCGCCAAGCGAGGCTGAACCGATCTCGACCGGGCGCACGAGGCGGCGTTCGGCGCTGCTAGAATAGGCACGGTTATTCTTCGGTTGGGCTGTAACGGTCCAAATCGATCTGGAGGTCCGTTGGCTTACACGCTGGCCGAAAAAATTCTCGGCGCACACGCTGACCGCACGGTCAAAGCGGGAGACGTCGTGGTGGCGCGCGTCGATTTTGCGATGGTGCACGACGCACGTGCGGCCAATGCGCTGAAACAGCTCGAGAAGCTCGGCGCGAAGAGTCTGCCGAATGCTTCGCGCACCGCGTTCGTGCTCGATCATTACTCGCCACCCCCTAATCCTGAAGCAGCGAATACGCACATCGCCATGCGCCGGTTTGCCGATGAGCGCGGCGCCGTGTTGTACGACATCGGGGACGGCATCTGCCACCAGGTGCTGCCCGAAGGCGGCCATCTCACCTGCGGTGATCTCGTGGTAGGAACGGACACGCATTCGACGACGTATGGCGCTTTCAATGCGTTCGGAACGGGTGTCGAAGGCACCGATGTCTCGGCCGTGATGATGACGGGAAAGCTGTGGTTCCGCGTTCCCGAGACGATCCGGATAGAGTTGAAGGGCCGCTTGCAGCCCGGCGTCTGGGCAAAGGATGTGACGCTGACGATGCTCGGACGGCTTGGCGCGGAAGGCGCGAACTATAGGGCGCTTGAATACTGCGGGGAAGCCGTCGCGGCTATGGACATCGACGACCGTATGACGCTCTCCAACCACGCAGCGGAGCTCGGGGCGAAAGCGGCAATTCTCGAGGCCGATGAAAAGACGTGTGCGTGGCTCAAAGCGCATGGTGCACGTGAGCCGCGCAGCGTAAAGGCCGATGCCGACGCCGTTTACGCACAGCGCATCGAAATCGACGCCGCCGCGCTTGTGCCGCAGGTCGCACGCAATCATCGTATCGACGACGTCATCGGCGTGCCTGAAGTAGCCGGTCAAAAAATCGATATCGCATTGATCGGCACCTGCACGAACGGCCGCCTCGATGACATGCGCCAGGCTGCCGCCATCTTGAAAGGCAAGCGGATCGCAAAAGGCGTGCGCATGATCGTCACGCCCGCATCGCGGCAGATCTATCTTGCGGCACTGCGCGAAGGACTGATCGAAGCTCTGACCGCAGCGGGTGCGTCGGTCGAAGCAGCAGGGTGTGGAACCTGCGTCAATATCACCGGTCATCTCATACCGGGCGACGACCAGGTCATTATTTCGAGTGCGAACCGTAACTTCAAAGGTCGTCTTGGAAATCCGCGGTCGGAAATCTGGATTGCGTCGTCGGCCACTGTCGCGGCGTCTGCGCTGACCGGTCGGATCACGGATGCGCGCGAAGTCGCGGGCGGACTGTGGAGGGCGGCGGCTTAGGCGCGGAACAGCGTGATCCGTGAGCCGTGATCAGACGTCCGGCGGGCATCTACGATTTCACGAATCACGAATCACGGTCCACGGTCCACGCCGTCGAGCGGCGAGCACGATGTGTAACTAGTTGAGACACTACATGCAGAAAATCAAAGGCAGGGCCCATCTCCTCCCGGAAGAAATAAACACCGATCTGCATTGCTCCGCGAAGTACATGCCCGGCAAGGACACTGCGTATGTCGCGCAACACGCTTTCGAGCAGATCGCGCCGCAGTTCGTGTCGGGTTTCAAACCCGGCGACGTGATCGTTGCGGGCAGAAACTTTGGCATCAACTCGTCTCGCGAGCAGGCGGTTCATGCGATGCGCCTGCTGGGCGTAGCTGCTGTCGTCGCCCCGGCGTTCGGGCGACAGTTCTTTCGTAATGCGATCAATAACGGCCTGCCGGTGGTGGAATGTGACATCTCGGGCATCGATCAAGACGACGCGCTCGAAATCGACCTGACCGCCGGTGTGATGAACGTGCTCGATCCCGGGCTGCAGCGCGTGTTTCCGCCTTTGCCTGCAGCGATTCAGACGCTGCTCGCGGCGGGTGGGCTCATACCCTTCCTCCAACGTTATCCCGATTGGAAAGTCGCATGAACCGGTTCGGGATCTAAGCCGCAGCGTAAAGGGGTACGCGCGTTTCCGCTTACGCTTCGGGTGCAAGCCGCGTGTTGATGCGGCTATCACCGCTGGATACAAATATTTACGCCGCTTCTGCTGGTCTACAGTCCGTAAGGGAACCGTCTCACTGGCGCTACCCAGAAAGCGCGCCAACGAGCTTGCCGTGACGCAGTAAGAAGCGGCGAGTTGGCAAACGAACAGTCGTTCTCCAGGAAAGGTTGAGACAAGGATGGTCCAGGCTATGGCTACGATCCGGCAGAGATTACGTGAAAGATTATTGAAAGGACCGATGCTGGTTGCGCCGGGTATTTACGATGCCTACGGCGCCCGCTTCGTCGAACAGTCGGGTTTCGATGCGGTGTACATGACGGGCAACGGCGTTTCGGCCAGTCTGCTCGGCCGCCCGGATGTCGGGCTTATCGATCTCACCCTTTTTGCAAGTCACGCTCATCGCGCCGCTGCGTGTGTGAACATCCCGCTGATCTGCGACGCGGATACCGGCTACGGCAATGCAGTCAATGTTCGCCACACGGTCCAGGAATTCGAAGCCGCCGGCGTTGCGGCGATCCACATCGAAGATCAGGTGTCACCGAAGCGCTGTGGACATCTGCCAGGTTCGCGTCCCGTCGTCGAAATGGCGGAGCACGTGGGCAAGATCGAAGCCGCGATCGCTGCGCGTCGCGATCCCGATTTCATCATCATTGCGCGAACAGACGCAGCGGCAGCCCACGGTCTCGATGAGGCGATTCGCCGCGGGAAGGCTTATCGCAAAGCGGGTGCGGATGTGGTGTTCGTCGAGCTCAAAGGCAGCCCGAATATCGTGGAGGAGTTGAGGCGGGTGACGAGCGAAATCGATGCGCCCTGTCTCGTCAATGTAGAGGAAGCAGGCAAGGTCGGAGACCTGAGTGCTGCCGAGCTCGATGCATTGGGTTTCCGGCTCGCGATCTATCCGGGGCTCGCGCGTTATGCAGCGGGTTTCGGCATACGCGAAGCGCTGGGTGTTTTGAAGCGCGACGGCAGTACGAAAAAAGCGCGTGAGCGCATGCTCGACTTCAGGGAATACAACGAAGCGCTCGGACTCTCGGATGTGGAAGAGTGGGAGAGCAGGTTCTTACAACGTCGAGCGTGAGCCGCAAGCCGTGAGCCGAACAGCCGCACTTTCCGAGCTCCACGCGCTGTCTGACATCTGAGTCGTGCTTGGCCGCTGCCGGTTAACCCGACATGAATTACGGCGCGCACCGGTACGGCTTACGGCTTACGATTTACGGAGATCCTGAATGGAAATAACCCGCACGCTCGCCCGTTTCGTCGTCGAGCACAAGTCGCTCGACGTGCCCCAGCCGGTGCGGCATGAAGCCGCGCGCTCATTTCTGAACTGGGTGGGCTGCGCAGTGGGCGCGAGCCGTCACGAGACGGTCGAGTGTGCTCTTGCTGCGCTCGCGGAGTTTTCGGGTCCTGCAGAGGCGACCGTGCTCGGCCGCCGCGAGCGCCTCGATATCATGCAGGCCGCGCTCATGAACGGCATCACGTCGCACACGTTCGACTTCGATGACACGCACCTGAAGACGGTGATACACCCAAGCGGTCCCGTGGCGTCGGCGATACTGGCGCTGGGGGAGCGCCAGCGCGTTTCAGGCGAAGCGTTTCTTCATGCCTTCATACTGGGTGTGGAAGTTGAATGCCGCATCGGCAACTCGGTGTATCCGCAGCACTATGACGTCGGCTGGCATATCACGGGCACTGCAGGCGTTTTCGGCGCAGCCGCGGCGGCAGGCAAGCTTCTCGGGCTCAACGAACAGCAGATGGTCTGGGCACTCGGCGTCGCCGCGACGCAGTCTTCAGGGTTACGCGAGATGTTCGGTACCATGTGCAAACCCTTCCATCCGGGCAATGCTGCGCGCAACGGCCTGCTCGCCGCGCTGCTCGCGCAGCAGAACTTCACAAGCTCCAATCAGGGCATCGAAGCGAAGCGCGGCTTCGCGCACGTCCTGTCGACCGCTTTCAAACCCGAGGAAATTACCGAACGGCTGGGCGAGACGTGGGAAATTTCGCTCAATACGTACAAGCCTTTCGCGTGCGGCATCGTCATTCATCCGATCATCGATGCTTGTATCCAGCTGCGGAATGAGCACGGATTGAATGCGGAGGACATCGAGTCCATCGAAGCAAAAGTGCATCCTCTCGTGCTCGAGCTCACTGGCAAGAAAACGCCGCGGGTGGGTCTGGAAGGAAAGTTCAGTGTCTATCACTCCGCGGCGGTGGCAATCATTCATGGCGCCGGGGGAGAGGCCGAGTACAGCGATCAGTGCGTGAGCGACCCGCGTGTGACGGCTTTGCGAGACCGCGTCACGGCCGTCGTCGAGAACGGCATGCACGAAGATCAAACGCGTGTTGCAATCAAATTGAAGAACGGCAAGACAGTCGAGAAATTCGTAGAGCACGCCATCGGCAGCCTCGCTCGCCCCATGAGCGATGCGGATCTCGAAAGGAAGTTCAGAGGGCTCACAAAAGGCATCCTGAGCGACGCTGAATGCGACCGTCTTATCACGCTCTGCTGGGAAATCGGCACGCTGAAGGATGCGGGCGAGGTCGCGCGCGCATCAATGCCCGGCAGGTGAAGCGTCTGCGGTGAACGCTACGACGCTATCGGTGCATCGAATGATTTGCGCCGATTTGCTGCGCTGTCCCAGCTGAAAATCGTTTCAGTCGGCGGCCCGAGAGGTTGCTCGTCCGCATTCACGCCGCACAGCTCGCGGACATTGTCCTTGAACCAGCGCTCGAAGGCACCCTGAGACGCTCCATAAGCTCTAGCCTTTTCGTGCGGCGGCTCTTCGACATCCGTTACAACGATGATTTGTATCCCCTGAGGCGTTTGCTGCAGATGCCAGCTTTCGCGCCGTACGCCGAAGCTCTGCAGAAACGAGGCGGTTTCCTGTTTACGCGGTCCGCCGACGGTGTCGGCGAAGCCGCGCGCGGCTTCTTCCTTGCCAGCCAGGACCGGAAATGCACGAACGATCATTGCCATGAATATCTCCTTCGATCAATGCAGCTGTTTTCAGGCCGTTGCGGCCGCAAACCGTTCGCGCTGGCTGGGTAGCACTATCAGCAGCAGCACCGCTGCCAGCCCCCACGCAGCCACGGGCAACCATGTGAGTAGCGCGCTGTACCCTGGATCCTTGTTGAGCTCTACGGCGACCATCGCAATGCGCGCGAACGCGGCGAGAGCGAGCAGCGAGAACAGGGCACCTGTTATTTTCCCCTCGCTTCCAGTGTGACCGATCGCCAGCGCGGCTGAAACGGCGCTCATGAGAACGCATCCCCATCCGCCGCCTGCGATGAACTGCATGACTATGAGCGTATTGAGATTGCCTGTGGTGGAGGCCGCGAGCGTAGCAACGGCAGCAATCAAAGCACCGACGGCGGTGACTGCCAGTCCTCCGTAACGTCGGGTCGCAAGCGCTGCCGGAAGCATCAGCACGTTGAACCCGATCCAGAAAACTGGCATGAGGTAGGGCAGTTGATCCGGCTTGGTGTGCCGTAAATACATCGAAGCGCTGTTGATCGAGAAATGGATCTGGAAGCCGAGCCCAAGCAGCAGCACTGCAAGCATAAATAGCACCGTCAGCCGCGTCGGCTTTGCCGGAGAGGCGGCACTGACTTCAGCACCGGATATAGACGTCAGTGCGAGCGTGCGTTCGGACCAGATGATGCCTATCGTCGCTAGCGCAAGCGCGAGGCTGGACAACGCGAAAGGTATTCGGGGGTCGACGTCGCGCAGAACGATCGTCAGATACGGTCCGATTGCACCCGCCACGCCAAGACCCACAAGAGACAACGCCGAGAGCCACGGCACACTGGGTTTTGGCGCGTACTTCCCGAGCAGCATCAGGGGTGGCGCCCTCAGGGCCGACGAGCTCGCTGTCCACAGGACCGTGAGCAGCACAAAAAGCCACGGGGCGCCTTGCGGAGCCGCGAACGGGAGCAGCAAAAACGCGACGCACGAACCGAGCGTCACGGCGAGCACGACGTGCCCGAGTCTTCCGAGCACGCGCGATACCCTGTCTGCAATCGCACCCATCGCGAGATCCATCGCGACGAAGATCAACTGGTCGAGCATGAGAATGTAGATGACCGCCTGCTTCGGAATGCCCGCCTGCACGGCGAGCTTCGGCAGGAAAATAACGTAGACGGTCCACGTAATCGCGAAGAAAAACTGAAGGAAGGCGAAATACAGCCCGACCCGATGCGGAGTCTTTGGCGCCACGAGATTCGCGTTGATCAATGGAAATCTTTCGGCTTTAGCGTCGAGTTATCGAACATTATGCTTTGACGCGCCCGGTATCCAACCCTTCCCGAGACGCCGACGAATACGGCCGCTGCAGGAGAGCTGCGATCGGCAAATATCGGCTACTGTGCACCGCCGTCGATTGGTGTGCAACGGCGCGTTCGAACTGCTTGCCGCGTTATAATTTACGTTGTAATTCGACAAAGGACGGCAGCGGTGCTGAGCATAGGAATTCTGGAAGGCGACGATATCGGGCTCGAAGTTGTGCCCGAATGCGTCAAGGTCATGAAAGCGGCGGCCGCCAAGACCGGGCTCGAAGTCGACTGGCAGCCGCTGCCGATTGGCAGGAAAGGCCATGAAAGCCACGGGCACACGATGCCGCAGGTCACCGTCGATGCGCTCGCCAAAGTCGACGGCTGGATACAGGGACCGATCGGACATAATGCGTATCCGCGTAACGACCCGACGTGGCTGAATCCCCCGCTGCGCAAGAGATTCGAGCTCTTCGCGAACGTGAAGCCGGTGAAGTCCTATCCAAATCTGCCTTCTCTGCACAAAGATGTGGACATCGTGTTCCTGCGCGAAGTCACGGAAGGCATGCAGTCAGGCAGTGTGGTGTTTGCCGGCAGCGGTGAATTCCGGCCGAACGATGAGATCTCGATTGGCTCTCGCGTCGTGACTCGCAAAGGTGCGAACCGCGTAGCGCGCGAAGCATTCGAAATCGCAAGGACGAGGAACCGAAAGAAGGTCACCGCAGTCCATAAGGAGCCTGTTTATCGCCTGGTGTGTGGAATGTTTGCAGAGGAATGTCGGAAGGTGGCGAAAGAGTTCTCCGACGTCGAACTGGAAGAGGTGCTCGTCGACGGCTTCGCGATGAAGCTCGTCATGCGCCCGCAGCAATACGACGTCGTGGTCACGACCAATCAGTTCGGTGACATCCTCACGGACGAAGGCGCAGGAATCGTGGGCGGCCTCGGTCTGGCGCCGGGTCTTTGTGTAGGTTACACACAGGCGATGGCGCAGGCGACACATGGCTCGGCGCCAGACATTGCGGGAAAGAACATTGCAAATCCATACGCGATGATCATGTCCGGGCAGATGCTGTTCGAATGGTTAGGCCGCAAGCGCAGCGATTCGCGCGCTGTCGAAGCCGCAAAGCGCATCGCGTTAGCCGTAGAGAAAGTTGTCGCTGAAGCGCGACATCTCACCGGCGATCTCGGCGGCAAAGCGAGCACGGCCGAAATGGGAGATGCCATCACCCGCGCGATGTGAGGTTTTTAGTTTGAAGCGCGGATACGCGGACGTAAACTCTCTACGCCGATGTCGCCATTGAGTGGCGCGGCTTCCGAGGAGGTCAATCACGATGTTTAGCAAGCGCGCGCTCTGCTGCGCAGTACTCATGTCGGTCAGCATCTCAGGCGCTGCGGCCCAGAAGGCCGTCAAACGCGCGCCGCAGAAAACAGAAACGCTCTCGTGCCGGCTCGGTACCGAGGACCGCCACGCACGCATCGCGGTCGTCCTGGTCGGGGGTAAGACGGACAGTTTCGCGTATTACAGCAAGTGGAAGCCTCGCACCTGCTCGATCTACCTTCAGCGCAACCGCGACATGTACAGCAAGTGGAAGGACAACGGCAATGTGACGAGCGTCAATCTCGACCGCGGCGCTTTCCTGATCGAGCACAAGAAAAATGAATACCATTTCATCTTTCGCGATATCGATCGCGAGCGTTACTGCGGCATGGAGGGGCAGATCAATGGCAGCCTGACGATCCGTAAGGGAAGCCCGCAGTGCCAGCTCGACGGCATCATGGAAGAGGGCACTCCCCTCGGTAAGTCTTTCGTGAACCGCGAGGAAGATAAGCCGCCGTCTGGCATGATGCCGGATTCCGTGCCGGTCCAGCAGTCCTCCGTGCCCGACGGCGCCAAGGAACCCTAGAACTGGACGGCGGGATCTTTCCCGCCGCATTCATGAAACGAGCTTAAGCCCTACGATCCCTGCGACGATCACGCCTATGCATAGCAGGCGCGCGGCCGTTGCAGGCTCGCCGAGAAGCACGATACCGAGTATCGCCGTACCCACCGCACCGATCCCCGTCCACACAGCGTAGCCGGTGCCGACCGGTATCGTTCGTAATGCAAGCCCGAGAAACCCTACGCTCGCGATCATCGCGGCGAGCGTAATCGCGCTCGGCACAAGGCGGGTGAAACCTGCGGTGTACTTGAGCCCGATCGCCCACACGATTTCGAGCAGCCCTGCGATCAATAGATAGAGCCAGGACAATTCGAGGGCCTTTAGCGCTAAGCCGTGCGGGCGTGGCCGGCCTCGTGCTCGCTACTCGGCAGCCGTCGCCGGAGACGAGTGAGGCACGCTGGCCTGCGCCGCAGGCTGGTCCCGATACTTGTCGTACAGGACGCCCTCGGAATACAGCTTTTCGATGTCAGCTGTGTTGTATCCCATCTCGTTCAGCACTTCATTCGTGTGCTGCCCGAGCCACGGCGCCGGCTTCCGAATCTCGAGCAGCTCGCCGGTCGACTTTACCGGAATCCCGAGAGACCTCATGCGACCGATGCGCGGATGATCGATCTCGACGACCATCTTGCGAGCCCTGATGTGTTGATCGGCCAGGATCTGATCGTACGTATATACGGGACCGCCGGGGACCCCGGCAGCGTCGAGTTTTTCGACCCAGTGCGCCGTGGGTTGTTTCGCGAATACCGTTTCGATCTCGCGCTCGAGCTCGTCAATGTTCTTCAGGCGTTCTGATAGCGGGTTGAAACGCGTATCGTCGAGCCATTCAGGCTTGTCACAGACTTGAGTACAGAAGGCCGTCCACAGCTTCGCGTTGTTGCCGCCTACGGTGACATAGCCGTCCTGCGTCTTGTAGGCTTGATACGGGGTCGACCGGCGATGGCGGGTTCCTGTCGCTTCGGGCAACTCGCCGGATCCGAAATACGCGCCGGATTCCCAGTGCGTCCATGCGAGTCCAGCTTCGAGCAGAGAAGTCTCGAGGTACTGGCCTTTACCATTGCGCAGCTTCCCGATGTAGGCGCCTAAAATGCTGTAGAGGGCGGTTACGCCGCTTGCGATATCGTTCATCGCGATTCCCACTTTCGCCGGACGCCCGCCGGGATAGCCGGTCATCATCATGATGCCGGACATGCCTTGCGCGACGATGTCGAAGCCGCCTTTCCTGCCGTACGGGCCGGTCTGACCGAAGCCCGACATCGACGCGTAAATGACGCGCGGGTTGAGCTTGCTGATCGCGTCGTAATCGATACCGAGCTTCTTCGTTACGCCCGGCCGAAAGTTTTCCGTGATGATGTCCGCCTGCGCAGCGATTTTCATGAAAGCTTCTTTGCCGCGAGCATCCTTCATATTGAGCCCGACACTTTTCTTGTTGCGATTGAGCACCGCGAAGCAGTAGGACTCTCCATTTATTTTCGGGTCGAATCGGCGTGAAGCGTCGCCTTCCGGGAAATTCTCGATCTTGATGACCTCCGCACCCATGTCGCCGAGGACCATCGTGCAGTACGGCCCGGCCATCACGCTGGTCAAATCGAGCACCCGGACGCCTTCGAGCGGAAGCGCCATTCAGACTTCTCCTTTGGGATAGCCCGGCAGGCGGGCTGCAGAATAGATTCGACAATTCTAGCGCAGAAGCCCGCACGCCTCAGTTCCCGGCGCGTTGAACTCACGATGGGGCTCCACCATAATGGACTCGAGCAGTGAATGCGTCTCGGGCTGTAAATAATCGACGAGGAGGAAGTATGAGGCGTGCCAACATCGCGATGGCGCTCGCGGCATTCCTGTCGCTGGGAATTGTCGCAGTGCGCGCTCAAGTCTATCCGGCTAAAATCGTGCGCGTCGTGATCCCGTGGCCGCCCGGGGGGTCGAACGACATTGTCGGGCGCATCGTGGCGCAGAAGCTGAGCGAAATCCTCGGCCAGCAGTTCATCGTAGACAATCGCGGTGGCGCGGCAGGTACGATTGGGTCCGACCTCGTCGCGAAGAGTCCGCCTGACGGCTATACGTTCATGATTCATTCCGCCACTCACGTGGCGAATCCGCACCTCTACAAGAAGCTGCCGTACGACACGCTGAAGGATTTCGTCGGAATAGCTCCGATCAGTGTGCAGATCGGCATGCTGGTAGTGCATCCTTCGATGCCGGTGAAATCCGTGAAAGAGCTCGTCGCCCTTGCAAAGTCGAAGCCCGGGCAAGTCGTCTACGGATCGTCCGGCAACGGCAGCTTCGTGCATCTTACGATGGCGCTCCTGAATGCCATGACGAATACGCGCATGGTGCACGTGCCTTACAAGGGCGGTGGGCCCGCAGCCATTGCGATCGCGTCCGGAGAAGTCCAGGCCATGATTGCTACCATAGGCGCAGTGATGCCGCAGATTGCAACACGTCGTATCCGTCCGATTGCAGTCACTTCAGATTACCGCGTGGAAGCGTTTCCGGACGTGCCGACCATTGCGGAGTCGGGCGTTGCCGGGTACGAATTCACCGCATGGATTGGCGCACTGGGCCCTGCAGGTACGCCGAAAGCGGTAGTCGACAAGCTCAATTCCGAAATCCACAAGATACTGCGCATGCCTGACGTCGCCGAGAAACTGAAGAGCCAGACTCTTGATCCGCTCGTGATGACCCCGGAGCAGTTCGCGCAGCGCCTGAAATCGGACTACGACAAATACGAGAAGGTGATCAGGATTTCAGGCGCGAAAGTAGACTGACCACGCTATTCATCCGTCGGTGCCCGGCGGCTGGAGCGTGCCTAATGCATTGAAGCGCCCGGCAGCGTGATCGATAATATCCCGTCACGCCCGCCTGCATCACAAAACCCAAAATGGAGGAAACGATGAACGCATTCGCACGCCTTGCATTTATCGCAGCTGCATGCGTTCCGCTGTGGTCCGCCGCTCAAAGTTATCCTTCCAAACCCGTGCGCGTCGTGATCCCGTGGCCGCCCGGCGGTTCGAACGACGTCGTCGGCCGTATCGTCACGCAGAAGCTTGCCGAGGCGATGGGCCATCAGTTCATCATCGACAATCGCCCGGGCGCAGCCGGTTCGATCGGCTCTGATGTCGTCGCGAAGGCGCCACCCGACGGGTACACGCTCATGGTTCATTCCACGACGCATGTCGGTAACGCGCATCTCTACAAGAAGCTGCCGTATGACACGCTCAAGGATTTCACAGGCGTTGGACTGCTGTCGGGACAACCCGGAGCGCTCACGGTGCACCCTTCGCTCCCGGTGAAGTCGGTGAGGGAATTCATTTTCCTCGCCAAGGAAACACCGGGACAGATTCTGTATTCGTCGTCCGGGAACGGCAGTGCACCACATCTGTCCATGGCGCTTTTTGCGTCGATGACAAGGATCAATCTCGTGCATGTTCCGTACAAGGGCGGTGCACCCCAGGTGACCGCGCTCATGGCCGGTGAAGCTCAAGCTTCGCTGGCGACGATTTCAACGGTGGTCAATCAGATTCGTGGTGGCAAGCTCAAAGCGCTGGGCGTCTCCTCGGCCAAGCCTTCGCAGAGCTTGCCCGGCGTGCCGACGATCGCGCAGTCTGGCGTGCCTGGTTACGAGATGTCGCCCTGGATCGCCGTGTTCGCACCCGCGGCTACGCCAAAGCCTATCGTTGATCGCCTCAACGGCGAGATCAACAAAGCGCTTGCGCAGCGCGATATACAGGAGAAGCTGGTGAGCCAGGCGCTCGATCCATGGCCTACCACGCCCGACGAGATGAACCGCCAGCTGAAGATAGACTACGACAAGTATGGCAAGCTCATTCAGATGACGGGGGCGAAGGTGGAATGATGGGTGACGAAGTGACGTGGTGACGTGGTGACGAGGTGACGAGCTGAGGAAGTGATGAAGTGACGAAGAATGTGGCGTGACGTCGGGACGAAACCTGAATCATGAACGTGGATTGAGAAACGATGGATCTCGGCATTCAACGTGAAACCGCGCTGGTGGTGGGCGCGAGTGAAGGAATCGGTTACGAATCGGCGAAAGGGTTGTTGGAGGAGGGCGCCGATGTTCTGATCTGTTCGCGCAATCCGTCCAAGCTCGAAGCCGCCGCGCGTAAACTCGAGTCCGCCACGGGTCGCGCCGTCAAGTGGTTCGCAGCCGACGTGACTGTCGTTGCTGAAGTGGATGCGCTACAGCAGTGGCTCTCGAAGACTGTTCCAAGCCTGCATATCCTTGTGACTGCCGTCGGCGGCAGCAGGCGGGCGTTGTTCGAAGAGCTCGACGATCAGGAGTGGCTCGAGAATTATGAATTCAACGTGCTCGGCACAGTGCGCATCATCCGCGCAACGCTGCCGCTGCTGCAGAAATCGGCGGCAGGGCGCATCGTGATTCTGGGTGCCGCCGGTGCGCGCATGCCTTATCCGAATCAGGTCGTTTCCAACGTGCACAAAGCCGGTCTCATCGCGCTCGTGAAGACACTCGGTGCCGAGTTTCAGAAGTACAAGATCCGCGTCAATTCGGTGTCTCCCGGCCGCACGCTCACCTCGCTGTGGACGACGCGCGCAGAACAGCTAGCGAAAGACCGTGGCGTTGCCACGGAACAAATCATCCACGAGTTCAGCGAAGAAATCCCGATGGGCCGCTTCGGCGAGCCCGAAGAGATCGCCGCGATGGTCGTTTTTCTCGCATCGCATAAGGCGAGCTATGTGAACTGCCAGTCGATACTCGTCGACGGCGGCATCGCTCGAGGGCTGATCTAAGCGGTCGAACAAATCGGCCGCCTCGGCTACTACTGCATCACTTCGTCACTTCGTCACTCGCGTCACTTAGTCACTCCCTACCTACCTAGGCGACCTCCCGTGTAACCGAGCGCGTGTCTCCGAAGCTCGGCACGTAAACCGAATGGGTACCCGGCGCACCGGCGATGACGAGGCCGATCAGATCGGGCGTGGGTGAAACCGGCAGCAGCGTGTTCTCGTCGATCGGTCCAAGCTCGGCAGTTCGGCCGGTCTGGGTGCGCGCAAGGTCTTTCGCCGCCATGCGCCCGGCGCGCATCTTGGAACGCTCCCATAGTCTTTTCTTGACTTCGCTCTTGGACAGGCCGTCGCGCGCGAGAATATGCGCGTGCTCCGGCGAGAGCACGATCCAGGGCTCGCCGCCGATCCAGTAGTCATTGCTCGTCGGATGCTCGAGCGTGTCCGCAATCACGCGCAGCAGATCGTCGGAATCCTTCGCATGCGTGTTCATGTTCAGCGTTCCGGCAGCACCGACGACCGTGATGGCGCCGCGTTCCCGCGCGATGCCGCGCTCGACGTGGAGCGGATCCCACGGGCTCTCGTTCTCGTTCTCCGCGCAGCAGAACGTGTACTTGCCCGGCTGGCCCTGGGTCGCGCGATCCATCTCGCCGGGCCGCGCACTTCCTACGTTCTGCAGCACGAGCCGCAGCGCGCGCCCGAGACTCGCGTTGCCCGAATTGCCCTGCCCGAGGCAATTGAACGCAGCGTTCAAGCCGAGCCGCTCAACGATGGGGCCATTGACGATGATCCAGGTCGCGACCGGATTGGTGGTCGCCTGTATGCCTTGCAGGTTGAATTCAGGCGCTGCAACTGCTTCGACGGCGGCAATGAGAACGGGCATGAGCTCGGGCGCGCATCCCGCCATCACGGCATTGATCGCAATGCGCCGCGGCGTGGCGGCGCCGAAGCCGGGCGCGATCACGGCGACGAGATCATCAGGCTCGCGCGTCGTATGGCGCAGCATGCGCTCGACTCTGTCCTGCGTGGGCGGAATCACCGGCAGTCCATCACCCCACTTGCGTTCGGCGACGTAGCGATGGAACTCATCCAGGTCCGCGGGGGCTTCAACGAGCCGCGCGTGGTTCGGCGAAAGGCGAGTGCTCATGTCTTCTTCGTCGCGAGTCGAACGATATCCTCAACACACCGCTCTGCCATCGCCCTCACTTCATTCCGCGTCCGGATGCCGAACGGATGCGCGATGATCGCGAGCGGCAGCTCGGGATGTCCCAGCGCTTTGGCCTGAGTCCGGCCGAGAGTCTCGAACGCGGTCGAACAGATCGTCAGGCTCGCTTTGCGGCGTTTCGCGATCTGCACACTGTCGTGGACACTCCACGACGTGCACGACCCTCAATCACCCGAGCCGGTGATGACGAGATCGCATTCCCGGGAGAGCTCGTCTATGACATCTTCGGCAGCAGGCATCGCCGCTCCGCGCTTGCGGCGTTTGATGATGCTCGTAACGCCATACTTCTGTGTCAACAGCTCGGCGACGTCATCGACGAGGTACTGGAAGTTAGGTTTTGCATTGTCGATGAAACCGACAACGGCACCGCGAAGTCCCTCGAGCGATCGGCGCAGTTGTTGGGGTTCGTTTTGACTCGGCGCAGTGGGATCGTAAACGAGCATCGATTCGGTCATGGCAACCTCATAGAGTTTATGGACAAATTACATCTGCATCAGAGTGGGTAACAAAATGTTTTCCGACCGTTCATGGTTCGACAGGCTCACCACGGACGGGTTTCTGTTGATCACGTTCGCCTGATGCCTCGACGGCCTCCGTTCGCCCTGAGCGAGTCGGAGGGTGAACGGTTGGACGCGTAAACAAGGCAGCTTGTCCCAGGGTGAAAGCTCACTCTCTGGCGGACTTTTTGTTTAATCGACTTTGGCGCCCGAGGCCTGGACGATCTTTGCCCAGTTCGAATATTCGGCCGCGAGAAAGGTCCCGAACTGTTCGCGCGAGTTACCAACCGGGATGAACCCCATTTCGATCAGGCGCTTCTGCACTTCCGGTTGAGCGATGATTTTGACGATTTCGGCATTCATGCGGTCGAGTATGGCTTCCGGGGTTGCCTTCGGTGCAACGATGCTCGTCCACGTATTGAGGTTGTAACCGCGGACGCCTTGTTCGTCGACCGTAGGCACGTCAGGCAACTGCGGAATGCGCTTGGACATCGACGTCGCAATCGGCCGGATTTTTTTCGACTGTATGTGCGGCACCACCGTCGGCGGTGTGTCCGCGACCAGCATCACCTGCCCCGTGATCAGATCGGTGAGGCTTTGCACTGCGCCTTTATAGGGCACATGGATGAGGGTGATGCCAGCCCGTGCAGCCAAGGCGGCCGTGACGAGGTGGGAAGTGCTTCCGCTGCCCGATGAGCCGTAGTTCAGTTCGCCGGGCCGCTGTTTAGCGAGCTGGATGAGGTCCTTCAGGTTCTGCGCCGCGAGGCTGGGATTCACGACGAACACCATCGCAATGTCCACGAGCTGCGTCACGGGCGCGAAGTCGCGCGGCGTGTCGTAGCCGAGCTTCTTGTAGAGGTGGGGATTGATTGCAAGCGCTGCGCTGCCGCCGGCGACGAAGGTGTAACCATCCGGGGCTGACTTCGCGCCGATTTCGGTGCCCACGGCTGCGCCTGCCCCGGGCCGGTTATCGACGATGACCTGCTGGCCGAGCGCCGGCGTCAGGCGTTCGGCGACAATGCGCGTGATGATGTCCGCCGCCTGACCGGGCGGGAACGGCACGATGATTCTCACGGCGCGGTTAGGCCACTGCTGGGCACTTGCCTCTGCACCATACAAACAAGCTGCGCTCGCGAGCAGCGTGCAAACGTAATACATAGCTCTCGTCATTTCTCCTCCGGCTGATTTCTTTTTGATTGGATTCTTGTTAGGCACTCGAGACTGTTATTTCAGGGCCGATGCCGTCGCCGGGAACGAATAATATTTTCAACCTGTGCCTCAATCCAGTCTTATGTTCGCTTCTTTGATGACTCTTGCGTACAGCGCGAGCTCGCTGCGGATGACTTTCGCGAACTCGTCGGGTGTGTTCCCTACGAGCTCGTTGCCGCCTTTCGTGGCAAGGCGCTCGATGACGTCGGGCATCTTCAGCGCCTTGACGGTCTCCTGATACAGCCGGTCGACGATCACCCGCGGCGTATTCGCAGGCGCGAGTATCGCCTGCCACGAAGTCACTTCGTAACCGGCGTATCCAAGCTCGCGCAGCGTCTGCACGTCGGGCGTTTGCGGCGCGCGTTTGGTTCCGGTCACGGCTAGCGCGCGCACCTTGGCGGCCTGCAGTTGCGGCATAGTCGTCACGATGGTGTCGAACATCATCGAGATCTGTCCGCCGAGAACGTCGGCAAGCGCCGGCGCGCTCCCCTTGAATGGCACGTGCACGATGTTCACGCCTGCGACCCGCTTGAACATCTCACCTGCTAGATGGTTGGCGCCGCCCGGACCGGACGAGCCGTACTGAAGCTTGCCCGGCTGCGATTTGGCGAGCTTCACGAGCTCCGCGACGGAGCGCGCCGGGATCGATGGGTGCACGATCAGGATGTACTGATAGAGCGTACCTTGCGTGACCGGCGCGTAATCCTTGATCGGATCGTATGGCAGCTTGGCGTAGAGGCTCGGGTTGAGAACCATAGGCGCAGAATTGCCCATCACGATGGTGTAGCCGTCGGGCGGCGATTTGGCGACCATTTCCATTCCGATAATGCCGTTAGCGCCCGGACGGTTGTCGACGATCACCTGATATCCGAAAGATTCGCTGAGCTTCTGAGCGATCGTGCGTGCGAAGATATCGCCGGCGCCTCCAGCGGCGAACGGCACGACGAAGCGCACAGGCTTTTGCGGATACGACTGCGCGTGAGCGACAGTCGTGTCGGCGCAGGCTGCCGCAAGCGCAACGAAGCTGCAGATGTTTAAAGCGGTCCTCAATGCGTTCTCCTCTCGTTCCTTCAGTGCCGTGTCCGCAGCTCGTTCCAGTTGCGAGGCAGCTTCACTTCACGACTCACAGGCGGGCCTTGCGTGTGATTGCTGCAGTACGCTTTTGACTGGTTGCGGCCGCTATCGCCCGCAACGACGATACCGATCCATTCCGGTCTCATGAACACGCGCACGCGGCGCTTGGGGTCTTCGGATGCGCAGTACTCGGCTGGCAGCAAACCTTTGCCGACCTGGTCTTTGAGCTTGAAACCGGTTAATCCGATGTAATAGGCGTAGCGCTCGGCATCGTCGGCCGCGATCCAGACGTTTTCATGGAGATATTGCCGGATCCGATCTTTGCTCCAGCCATGATCCGCGAATACTTTGGCGATGCTAGGCCCCATCACGATCAGCGGATTGTTTTTCGCATACGCCATGGCGACGGGCGACCAGTATCCACAGCTTTGCCCGATGACTTCGGCGAGCACACGCGCGTGCTCCGCGGGATCGTCGCTTCCGGTGTAGATCGGCGGGCTCACGCTGACGACGCTCTGGACCGTCACCACGTTGGCGCCTGCGTCGAAACCGCGATCGACGGAGTAGGGGGCCCAGCCGATCTCCGTACACGCCGCTTCGTTCTCGGCGAGGGCGACGAAGAAATTCTGCGCGATGCTGCCTTTGTCCCCGGCGCCTGGCGCGAAACGAAAGCCCGCCATGTTCCGCAGGATTAACCTCAGAAAGCGCCCGACGGTGCTGTTCGCTCGGCGTCCGACGCGCATCACGCTCGCACCGCTGTTGAAATCGAGCTCGCTCGCAATCGGTCCACTCACCGTGATCAGCGGCTCCCAACCGGGCGTGGAGCCCGCATCCTGCACCCTGAACTCGGGATCCGTGATCGCTTCGACCACCGCAACGAGCAGCGGCATGTACTCCGGACGGCACCCCGCCATCACACCGGTGAGAGCGATGTTCCAGACGGTCGCTTCACGATTATCAGGCGGGCACACGCCAATCACTTCCTCAGGGGCGCGGTCGGTGTAGCGCAGGAAGCGCTCGACGTGCGCGACGGTGGGCGGGAACACCGGCATGCCGTCCGTCCACATCTCCGCGTAGAACTTGTCGTTGACCTCCTCCAGCGTGCCACTGAAAACGATGTCGCGCGGCGTGGGCTCACGCGCAGCGTCGCGCTTGCGCTCGGCTGTGCGGCCGCTCGTGAGCCCTTCGATGATCTGCGGCAGCAGGTCGCGCTCGACTTTGGTGCGTAATTCTTCGCGGCTGTCGACCATCGGCGTGCCGGGATAATGTGCGATTTTCAAGTCGTCGATCCCGAGTCCGCGCGCGACGACCTCGGCCTGTTTCAGAAAGCCCGTCGAAACCAGCGACACCGTCGGGAATCCCGCGCGCTCGATCGCTGCACTCGCCCGCAACACGGCGGGCGTGCAGGCGCCTCAGGCGCCGACGCCTGAGATCACGGCATCGACTTCATGCCTGCGCAAGAGCGCCGGCATGTCGGCCAACACCTGTTTCTGATGCACCCCGTGCGTGTCCCCGAACGTGTCGTATTCGACGAAGCACACGCGCGGAAAGCGTTTTTTCAATGCCTCGCGTATCGCAGGGAATATCTCTTCACCGCGGAACACGCGGTCCCACACTTCGCCGATCGTCTTGCCGTTGAGATCGCCGATGCCGGGACTCAGAGCCCGCTTGTCCCAATGTGATTTACCGAGAGGCCACACGACTTCGTACCGGGGTTCCGGTGCATTCATTGCCGTTCTCCTTGCTGCAATGCTGAATCGTTCGAACTGATCGACAGATGTAAGTGTTGGAAGGGGCACCGCACGCACGCCAGCGGCGCGAGGTGCTATTCCACAGCCGCTCGCTTTCTTTTCTGACCGACCATGACTGGCGCGGGCGATTGCTTTGCAAGATGCGCCTGCAGCTCACGCCATCCTGCATCGATGTGCTCGCGGAGCGCGCTCATAACTGTTTTCCTGTCGCCGGCCTTCATCGCCTTCAGCAGCCGCCGATGTTCGGCTGCGGCGCGGCCCGCCCGACCGCCGATCAGGTTGATGAGATCGAATGGATACTTCGCCCAGAGTACCTGCACGAAATGTAACGTCTGCGGCTGTCCTGCGAGCGCGTAGAGCTGACGGTGGAAACGGTAATTCAGCGCGCGCACCGCCTCGCGATCTTCCCGGGCCTCGGCGTCTTCGAACTCGCGCTGAAGCTTGCCCAGTTCCGCGTAATTCTGCGGCGTGATCTGTTCCATCGCTGCAAGCACGAGGCGGCTTTCGAGCAGCATCCGCAAATCGTTGATCTCGCGTGTGGCTGAGGCATCGAACGGCGCGACGACGACGCCGCGGTGTGTCTCGTTCAGCACGTATCCTTCAGCTTCGAGAATCCGGAAGGCCTCGCGCACGGGCGTAATGCTGAGTTTGAGTTGTTCTGCGATGTCGGCCTGCTTCAGGCGGGCGCCGCGCGGAAAGCGGCCGGAGAGTATGCCTTCGCGCAGGAACTCGGCGACGTACTCCTCCTTGGTCTTGAAATCCATAGGGGCCGATTGTACTGGCTCGCCGGCGGGTATCATCAATCTGCCCGTATTCCCGCCTGCCGGATGACCTTGCCCCATTTGGCGATTTCGTTCTTGACGTACTCGGCGAACTCTCCCGGCGAAGCTTTCATGATGTCGACACCTTCCGCGGCAAGGCGTGTTCTCATCTCTTCCGAGGTCATGACGGCCGTGATGGCGATGTTCAATCGCAGGACCACCGCCGATGGCATGCCCGCCGGCCCGAGCACGCCGTACCACGACACGACTTCGTAACCCGGCACTCCAGCTTCCGCGAGGGTGGGCACCTCAGTCATTGCGGTAGACCGCTGTCGGCTCGTAATGCCCAGCGCACGCACTTTGCCTGACTTCACGTAGGGCATCGCGGAAACGATATTGTTGAACAACATCGCGACGTCGCCCGCAATGATGGCGGTCAGCGCGGGTCCGCCGCCTTTGTAGGGCACGTGAACGAAATCGGTTCCCGTCATCATCTTGAACAGCTCGGCGGACAAGTGCGTCGATCCTCCGATGCCGCCCGACGCGTAGTTGAGCTGTGCCGGCTTGCTGCGCGCGAGCACCACGAGCTCTTTCACGCTCGACGCAGCGACGCTGGGATGCACGAGCAGGATGTTGGGAGACGACGCGACGGGCGCGACCGGCGTGAAGTCGCGCGCCGCGTCATACGGCAGGCTCTTATAGAGCGCCGGGTTCACCGCGTGCGTGCCGATATGTCCCATCACGAGGGAATATCCGTCCGGCGCTGAGCGGGCCGTGGTTTCGACTCCGATAATGCCGCCCGCACCCGCGCGGTTGTCGACGACCACTGTCTGGCCGAAGCGGCTCGTGAGTCGCTGCGCCAACGTCCGTGCAAGGATGTCGTTGCTGCCTCCGGGCGCGAACGGCACGATCAGGCGTATCGGACGGTTGGGATAAGAATCGGCTGCGTGCGTGCGCGCAGGGAGCGCGGCAGACGCGGACGCCAGAGCGACGAACAGCATGCGACCCATCCAGAAGGCGGACATCGAGTTTCCTTTCAACGCAGTGCCCTCATTCGCGGCAGGGAATACCGTCATACTGCGCGGCGAAATGCAGCACGGACGTGGCGCAGGCAGCCGGCTGTAATGTGGCGATGCAGTGATATCTCGACGGCATCCGAACGATTCGGATGTCCTTGATCGCCTCCTCCAGCATCCGTATCTGCGTGTCTTCGGTGATCGGCCCCTGAGAAGGGTAGAGGCCCAGCACGGGTGCCTCGATTCTCGAGAGATAGGGAACGGTGCTGAAGTTCGAAACCCACGCGAACATCGCAACCAGGACTTCCACGTCGGACTTGCCCATCTCGTCGACGTACCACTCGAGCAAACCCGGGTCGGCATCGGCTGGAAAACGTCGGCCCGAATTGGAAGCTTTGGCCCATTCGCGGGCGCCCATCTTGCGCAACGCCTCGACGCGCGAGCCGTGGCCGTATGTGGTGCTCTCTTTATCGTGATCGCTGATGAAGGTCGGCGCGGAGATCACGCTGAGCGTTCGAAAGAGCCGCGGCCGCTCGGCGGCGAGCGCAAGACCGAGGATTCCGCCGAAAGACTCCCCGCAGTAATGGATGCTCTCGGCGCCGACTGCGTGCGCGATGGCAGCGAGGTCGTCGAGATAGTGCTCGAGCCCGAGATCGTGCTGCAGATCGAGATCGCGCGCCGACTGGCCGAGTCCGCGCAAGTCCGGGCGTATCACGCGATAGAAACGGCTGAGATAAGGGACCCACGAATACCAGAATCGCGAAGACCTGCTGAATCCATGCTGAAGGACCATGACAGGAGCGTTACGCCAAGGGTCGGTGTAATCGTCGAGCTCGTAATGGAGGGTCGGCTTTCCGCTGCGTTGGAGATACGGCATTCTGTTGTCCTAGTCGGCTTGCAATCCAGCGCTCTTCACGACCTTCGTCCACTTGTCGATTTCAGCTCGAACAAACGATGCGAGCTCGGCCGGCGTGCTGCCGACGGGGTCGCTGCCGTCACTCGTGAGCCGCCGCTGCACGTCCGGATCGCGCACCAGCCGCGCGAGCTCCGCGTGCAGCTTTGCAATCGCCGCCTGTGGCGAGCCGGCCGTCGCGTATATCGCGTACCAGCCGACCACGATGAAGTCAGGCAAACCGCCTTCGATCATCGTTGGGACTGCGGGCATCAGACGCGAGCGCGCAGCGCTCGTCACGCCCAGGGCGCGCAGCCGGCCACTGTTCAGATGGGGGACCGTTGCAATGTTGTTTCCGAACGTGATCGGCACCTGTCCGCCGAGCACGTCGGTCAGCGCTGGCGCAAGCCCTTTGTACGGAACGTGAACGATCTTGATGTTCGCGACCGTATTCAGAAGCTCGCCCGCGAGATGACCCGGCGCGCCGTTTCCGGCTGAGGCGAAATTGAGCTGCCCGGGACGCGCTTTCGCAAAAGCGACGAGCTCGCGGGGCGACTTCACCGGCAATGACGGGTGAACGGCAAGCGTATAGGAGGCGGTCGAAAGCAGCGACACCGGCGCAAGGTCGCGCGTGATGTCCCACGGCATTTTGGGATGCAACGCAGGATTGACCGCGTTGGTAAACGTGGCCATGAACAGCGTGTGAGCGTCAGGCGCGGCCTTCGCGACGAGATCGCCGCCGATGATCGTGCTCGCCCCCGGCCTGTTCTCGACGATTACCGGCTGGCCCAGGCTTTCGTTCAGCTTCGGTGCAAACAGGCGTGCGATGAAGTCGGCGCCACCGCCGGCAGGGAAGGGCACGATAAGTCGCATCGCCTTGCTGGGATAAGCCGCGCCTTGCGAAGGCGCGCCTTGGGCCCGCGCATCGTTCGTTCGAAATCCCGCGTCGGAGAGTGCGGCCGTAAGAGCAACGGTGACGACGATCTTTGACCTGCAACGCAGCGCGATCGGTGCCGCACGGGCCTGTTCTACTGTCACTGTTCGCCTTTCACGCCTGCGGCCTTGACGACTTTGGCCCAGCGCGCGATTTCCGTTTCGATATGCGCGAGCGCCTGCTGAGGCGTGCCGCCGACGACGGTTGCACCCTGCGTCGAGAGGCGCTCATTGACGTCGGGAAGCTGCGCCGCCTTGATCATTTCGCCATTGAGCCTGCTCACGACCGCGGCGGGCATGTTCGCCGGCCCGAGAACGATGAAATACGTAGCCGCTTCGAAGCCCGGCAAGCCGCCTTCCGCGACCGTCGGTAGATCGGGCATGGCAGGTGAGCGCTGCGTGCTCGCCATGGCGATCGCGCGCAGTTTGCCGGCTTTCACATGCGGGATCGTCGGCACCGGGCTCGCGAACATCATATCGATCTGACCGCCGAGCAGATCGTTCAGAGCCGGGCCGGTCCCTTTATACGGAATGTGCACGGTCTTCACGCCTGCGCTTACGTTGAAGAGCTCGCCCGCGAGGTGCACGATGCTAGCGGTTCCGCTCGAGGCGTAGTTGAGCTTGCCGGGGTTTGCTTTTGCGACCGCGATCAAATCTTTGACCGTCTTCGCCGGCACGTTCGGATGCACCGTGAGCATCATCGGCGAAGTCGCGAAGAAGCACACCGGCGTGAAATCCTTGATGGGATCGAACGGCAGCTTGTAAAGGCTCGGGTTGATGCCGTGACTGCTCGTAGCCATGACGAGCGTGTAGCCGTCGGGTGCGGAACGGGCGACCAGCTCGGTGCCGATGATGGTGGAACCGCCAGGGCGGTTGTCGACGATTACAGCCTGACCCAGCGGCTCGGATATTTTTTGCCCGATGATCCGCGCCACAATATCGCCCCCGCCACCAGGCGCGAGGGGCACCACCAGCCGAATGGGCTTAGCTGGATACGATTGTGCGCCCGCTGTCGTCGATAGCGCTGCCACGAGCGCTGCAAACACAGCGCGCTCGAGCTTGAACCTTCCGTGATGCATCTCTCCTCCTTCTTGAACTGCTGTTATGTCGTTATGGTTTCCCGCTGACGCAGCGCGGCCTGCGCAGCGTCGACGAGCGCGCGTAAATTCGCCGCGACGTGTACGCCAGAGATGCGCAAGGCTTCGACTTTCGCCGCCTGAGTGTCGGCTTTCGATCCGACGAGCGCCGCCGCATGCCCCATTTGTTTTCCAGGCGGCGCCGAAGCGCCGACGATCAATGCCGCAGTCGGTTTTGCATCGTCGCGCTCGGCGTAACGCGCAACGGCGTATTCATCGGCGCCGCCGATCTCGCCGAGATAAAGGATCGCTTCGGTCTCGGCATCTGCGTGCAGCAGATCGATCGCTTCGCCTGCGTTCAACCCCTTGACCGGATCGCCGCCGATTCCGATCACGCTCGTCTGTCCCAGCCCCGCGCTGGTCAAACGCCAGCCGGCTTCATACGACAACGAGCCGCTTCTCGAGATGACGCCAAGTGCGCCCGGCGTATAACAGAACGACGGCATGAACCCGAGCTTCGCCTTGCCCGGCGAGATCACGCCCGGCGTGTTGGGCCCCACGAGAACGGCACCTGCACGGCGTGCAGCGGCGCGGATCTCCACCGCGTCCTGTACCGGCAAGCCGTCGCCGGGATACACGACGACTTTGCAACCCGCGTCGAGTACCTCGAGCACGGCGTCGAGCGCTGCCGGGGCGGGGACATACACGAGCGCGACGTCAGCATCCGTCGAAGCGCACGCGCTGCGTGCATTCTGAAAGACGGGCACGCCTTCGACTTCACGCGTATCTCGGCCGGGCGCGACGCCTGCAACCACTTTCGTGCCGTACGCCGCGATGTCGCGCGCAGAGAATCGCCCGAAGTTGCCGGCGATCCCATAGATGAGGACGCGCGATGACGCATCGACGAGCACGCTCATCCCGCCCTCACGGCAGCAACGACTGAATCGACCGCGGACTCGAGCGTCGGGTAGTTCTGCAATCCCGCTTGCTGCATTACGACATCGGCCTGGTCGCGTCCCGTGCCGTTCATGCGGAAGACCACCGGCTTGCGCGATTTGCGTTTTTGCATGATCTCGTTCATGACTTTCGCGACGCGGTCGATGTGCGTGCCGCCGCCGAAGATGCTGACCAGTATGGCTTTGACTTTCCGATCCGCATCAAGCGCTTCGAATGCGAGCTGATAGCCCGCCGGAGTCGGATTCGAGCTGCAATCGAGGAAACACGCGGGCCGTAATCCGGTGTCCGCAATCATGTCCATTGCCGCCATCGTCATGCCGGCGCCGCCCGAAATGAGCCCGACTTCGCCGTCGAGTCCCACCATCATTAGATTGCCCGCGAGTGCTTTGGCAACGATGCGAGGCTCGCGCTTGCGGCTGCGCTCGATCTCTTCCGCCACATCCGCCTGCCTGAACGCTGCGGCCTCATCGCGGACGATCTTGGCATCGAGCGCGAGAAGCTTACCGTCCGGCAGCACTGCCAGCGGATTGATCTCGATCGTAATAGCGTCGATCGCCGTCGCTAGGAAGACGAGACGCCGCGCCATGACGACGATGCGCTCGCGTAGTGCGTCATCCGCTTCTGCGCTGGCAAGAAGCTCGCGCAACGCGTGCGCCCTGAACTCGCGTGGCGAGCCGAATGCGTATTTGTGGGGTTCTTGATGTTCGACGTCGACCCCCCCGGTCGGCGCGTACAGGATCACATAGCCGCCTATCTGCCCGTCTACGGTGAGACCAAGATACAGCTCGCGAGTGTGCTCAACCCACGGCTCGACGAGCAGCGTTTGCGCGCGCTCGCCTCCAAACTCACGTTGCAACAACTGGCCGGCAGCCGCTTCCGCCTGCTCTGCGTCGTCCGCGCGCAGCACCCCGCCGGCTTTGCCGCGGCCGCCTGAGGGGACCTGCACCTTGAGCGCCACGGGGTAGCTTTGCTTGAGGCTCCGGACCTGATTGCCTTTACGAATCAAGTTGCCTCGCGGAACCGCTATGCCATGCGCAGCGAGCAGAGACTTGCCCGCATGCTCCGTCATCAACATGTTTTGCCTCCTCTTCAAATATAATGCATTATATTTGGCACCAGGCCAAGCAAAGCCGCTGCGCCGCTTCGTGGCGCACATCTGATCCATACACACCAGGAGCAGGACAGCATGGGATCCATCGACGAAGCGACGTCAATGCGTGACGCGCCCACTGAAGGAAAAATCACTGACGAAGCGATCGCTGCCGCGAAAGCGATGATCGGCATGCGGCTTCGTCCGGAAGGGCCGTACCTGCAGGACGTTACGGTCGATACGATTCGCAATTTCTGCAACGGCGTGGGCGATCTGAATCCGCTCTATCGCGACAGCGAGTACGGACGCAACAGCCGTTACGCGAACCTGATCGCCCCGCCGATGTTCCCCATGGCTTACGGCTGGCTCGGCCGCACGCGCTGGGGCTTGCCGGGCGTGCACGGGTTTTATGCGGGCAACGACTGGGAGGTCTTCCGCAATCTGCGGCCGGGCGATCGCATCAGCGCGGAAGAGCGTGTCGTCGCCGTAGACGAGCGGCAAAGCGAATTCTCCGGCCGGCTTGTGATCCAGTACGTCGAAGCGCACTTCGTGAACCAGCACGACGATCTGATTGCGCGCGTCCTCGGCTGGTGCACCCGGCACGAGCGCAAGGCCGCGCGCGACAAGGGGAAGTACAAAGACATCAAGAAGCACGAGTACACGGCTGACGAGCTGGCCGCTATCGATAGAGCGGTCGTCGAAGAAGACAAACAGATCTGCGGCCGCAATATAAGGTATTGGGAGGATGTCGAGGAAGGACACGAGCTGCCGCCGATCGCGCGCGGGCCGCTCTCGATGATGGACACGATGGGCTTTCTCGTGGGCTGCGGACGGGGACACACGCACGGCGTGCTGCTCAAAGGCGCAATGCGGCATCCCGGCCATTTCTTTCGCAACCCGGAAGCAGGCGGCGGGGTCGAGTACACCGGCATCGGCCATCATCGTGAGTCGGTCGCAAAAGAAGTCGGCGTGCCCGGCACGTACGATTACGGCCCCCAGCGCTCGGCGTGGGTGGCAACGCTCGTAACGAATTGGATGGGCGACGCCGGTTTCCTGAAGCGCATCACGACCGAGTTGCGGCGCTTCAACACGATGGGCGACACGACATGGTGCAAAGGTAAAGTGGTGAAGAAGTACAAGCAGGATGGCTATGCGCTCGTGGATCTCGAGGTCTGGGCTGAGAATCAGCGCGGGGAAAGGACGGTCACGAACGCCGCCGCCACCGTGATGCTGCCGTCGAAGGACATCAAGACGAACATGTTTCGCGACGGGTCCGGGCTCGATCTCGGACACGCGATCTACAAGTAGAAACGCAAGGAGGAGGAATCGTGAATCTCGAGATCGACGGCAAGATCGCGGTCGTCACGGGTGCCAGTACCGGCATCGGCCGCGAGATTGCGAAAGTGCTCGCTGGTGAAGGCGCGCAAGTTATCGCCGTCGCCCGGCGTACCGAGCTGCTCGAATCGCTGCAGGCTGAAGTCGTCAAGAGCGGCGCCAAGCGGCCCGTCGCGATCAGCGCCGATCTTTACGATCGGGCAACGCCCGACCGCATCCGCGATCAGGTGCTGCAGCAGTTCGGGCGCGCCGACATTCTCGTCAACAGCGCAGGAGGATCGCGTTCGCTACCCATCGACGCCGGAGACGACGCGTGGGACGAAGCCTTCGCGGTCAACTTCACGGGCGTGAGAAAAATGAGCCATGCGTTTTTGGCTTCGATGCAGCGGCACAAATGGGGGCGCATCCTGAACATCACCGGTTCGATGGAGCCGCGGATGTTCAATGCAGCGAATGCGGCGAAAGCCGGCGTGCACGCATGGGCAAAAGGGCTTTCGCGCGCGATCGCGAAGGATGGCATCACCATCAACTCGCTGCAGCCCGGGCGCATACACAGCGAGCAGATCGATCAGCGCGTGCATCCCACGCCGGAGGACCAGGAGCGGTTCGCGAAAGCGAACATCCCCATCGGGTTCTTCGGCGATCCGGAAGACATGGCGTTTGTCGCCGCCTTCCTCTGCTCGCCGAAGGCGCGCTACATCACGGGCCAGCGGTTATACGTCGACGGCGGCCTGCAGTACGCCATCTGACGCGATGAGCAACCGAGGAGACGCTCCGCTCGCCGGATTTACCGTTATCGAGCACGCGGAAGGAGTCGCTGCATCGTATGCGGGCCGCATGCTTGCGGCAATGGGCGCTAAAGTGATCAAGGTGGAGCTGCCTGAGGGCAGTGCGCTTCGGCGAAGCGAGCCGTTGCTGACGCAAGAGCCTGAAGCGAGCGCGCTCTTTCATTACGTGAACACCGGCAAACAATTCGTGACGTGCGATGTCGCGGTTCCCGAAGGGCGACAGCTGCTCGGCGAGCTCATGCAGCGCGCCGAGCTTTTAATCGATGACACGCCGGTTTCACGCCGCGCTGCATTGAGGCTTGACCCCGATACGATCGCGGTGGCGCATCCCGAGCTCGTGTTTCTGTCCGTCCTGCCATTCGGCGCGACGGGTGCGCATGCCGACTATCGCGCTTACGAGCTCAACGTCTTCCACGCGGGTGGCGAGGGCTATCTGATGCCCAACGGGCTCACGCTCGAAATGTTTCCGGATCGCCCGCCGGTCAAGATTTACGGGCACTTCGCTGAATTGATGGGTGGCACCTCGGCCGTATGCGCTGCGCTGACGGCGCTGCTCGTGCGCGACGAGGCCGGCGGACAGTTCGTCGACGTCTCGGTCCAGGACGCAAACATCTCGGTGGGCTGTTTCGCCGTTCAGCGTCTCGGCGACGGCGTCCTCGAGAACCGCCACGGCCGCTCGTTCAAATACGGCGGCGTGCTCGAGTGCAGTGACGGTCATGTCGGTGTGCTCACGCTCGAGCAGCGCCAGTGGGAAGGACTCATCGAGCTCATCGGCAAGCCCGAATGGGCGCTCGATCCGGCGCTGCGCGATCCACTCGAACGCAGCCGCCGCGGCGCGGAAATCAACGGGCACCTGCGTGCGTGGGCCCAGACACAACATGTCGAAGATGTTGTGAGGAGGGGGCAGGCGCTCGGCGTGCCGCTCGCGAAATATAACGCGCCATCCGACATCATCGAATCGGAGCAGTCGGAAATGCGCGGGCTGTTCGCGCCGCTCGAGATGCCCGGTATCGGGGCCGTGCCGGTGTTTACGGCGCCGTTCCAGCTCGACGGCGAAGCGCCGCCGCCGACGCGCGCTGCAGCCGCACCCGGTGCGGACAACGAAGCGATCTGGTGTGAGTGGCTCGGGCATGAACGCGAGCAGGTCGAACAGTGGAGACGGCATGGCGCACTCTGAAGCGCGCGCCGCGAGGAGCTTCGGCCGACCGCCGCTGCAGGGCGTGCGGATCGCCGACTTCACGCTGCACGCGGCCGGACCTTACTGCGCGCACCTGCTTTCGCTGCTTGGCGCTGAATGCATCAAGATCGAAACGGCGGAGCGGCCGGACATCTTCCGCAAACCGCACCCGGTGTACGGGCGCATGGGCGCAGCGACGTTCGATCAGGTCGCATCGAACAAGCTGTCAATCCGCCTAAACCTCAAGCAGCCGCGCGGCGTCGAGCTTGCAAAGCGCCTGGTCGGTCTGAGCGACATCGTTGCAGAGAGTTTTCGGCCGGGTGTCATGGAACGTCTCGGCCTCAGTTACGAAGCGCTGAAAGCGGTCAAGCCCGACATTGTCATGGTCTCGGTTTCCGCCTCGGGACAGACGGGACCGGAGCGCGGGTATGCGGGTTATGCACCGCTTTTTGGCGCAGCCGGCGGACTCGGTACGCTGACCGGCTACGAAGATGGCCCACCGACCGAAATTCGCCACGTCATGGACCACAGCTCCGGTTTAACGGCCGCAATGGCGACGCTGGCTGCCTATCTTCGCAAAAAGCGCACCGGCGCCGGAGGACACGTCGACGTGGCCGCGCGCGAAGTTGCATGCGGTTTCATCGGGGATGCGCTGCTGCAGTTCGCTGCGACGGGCGTTGCGCCGCGACGCACCGGCAACGATGCGCCTCGAACCGCGCCGCACAATGTCTATCCCTGCGCAGGCGAAGATCACTGGGTATCGATCGTGGTCTCGACCGACGATGAGTGGCGCGCGTTTGCAGTCGCGCTCGGACGCGACGACTGGCTCGTCGACGATCGATTAGCTTGCGGAGAAGGCCGCTGTTCTCACAGAAAACAGCTCGACGAACAGATCAGCGCCTGGACGCGCACGCGCACGCGCGAGGAAGTCACGCGGCTGCTGCAAGCCGCCGGCGTCGCAGCGTTCCCGTCGTATACCGCGGCCGACGTTGCGAACGATCCGCATCTCAGGTCACGCGGCATTATCCAGACGATGACCGGCCCGAAAGGCGAGTCGCGCGATGTCGTCGGGCCGCCCTGGCGATTCTCCCGGACGCCGGCGAACATCGCGCGCTGGACGCCGCAGCTCGGCGAGCATGATGATTACGTGTTCGGCGAGTTGCTTGGGCTCACTCGCGACGAGATCGAGGGGCTCGTCCGCGACAAAGTCATTTATTGATGACGGCGCCGTACGCGGGAGTCAGCGTCCTGGAGCTGGGCTCGGGTCCCACGATTGGCTATGCCGGAAAGCTGTTTGCGGATCTCGGCGCTGACGTGATGCGCGTAGAGACTGAGACCGAACACGATCACGCCGAACCCCACCCGCTCGCGCTCTACTTCAATGCGCGTAAGCAAAGGTTCTCAGTCGACTTGCATGCTGCTCGGGGCCGCGCGACCCTGCGCGAGCGGATTGCGCAGAGTCATGTGCTGTTTCACGCGGCGAACGACCTGCGCTTTTCGCAATGGGAACTGTCTCCGGAGCAGCTCGCGCGCGAGTTTCCGCGGCTCGTCGTCGTGTCCGTCACGCCCTATGGCCTCGACAACGAATTGCGTCATGCACCCGCGGACGACTTGACACTGCAGGCGCTGGGCGGTGTGTCGATCGGAATCGGCTCGCCAGGGCGCGCACCTTTGAAGCTCCCGGGCAACCAGAGCGCATTCCAGGCGGGGCTTGCCGCGGCGATTGCCGGCGCCGGCGCGCTGCATGCGCGCACTGGTGTGTTGATCGACGTTTCGGCGGCCGATGTATGGGCATCGTTCTACACGGGCGTCGAAGTTGCGCTCGCGCATTTCGGACGCCACAAGAAACGCCGCGCGGGGCAGCGCGTGTCGGGCCAACCCTATCCGCGGACGATCTTCCGTTGCAAGGATGGATACTTTGCGGTTCAGTGCGGCGAGAGCCGGCACTGGCAAAGTTTTCTGCGCATGATCGGGCGCGAAGATCTCGCGACGCATGCGCTGTTCGCGAACCGCTTCAAGGCAAATGACGAACACGGCGATGCGTGTGACGCGTTGATCGAGCCGTGGTTCCTGGATCGAACGAAAGACGAAATTCTTAATAAATGCCTCGAGCACAAAATTCCGGGCGCACCGGTGTACGACATTCGAGAAGTTGTCGAGCATCCGCATCTGAAGGAACGCGCGTATTTCGTAACGATTCCGACGCCGAACGGTGCGGTCCCTGCGCCCGGGCATCCGTTCGCGGGGCTCGGAGAGCAGGCGCATTTTCAGCGCAATGCGGGCGGGCGGGGCGGCACATTCAGAATGGATTCTGGCGTACGCCAGAATGACCATGAGTTGCGTGCGAGGCGTCGCGTGGCGGGCGCTGAGCTTCACTCAACCACGGACGGTGCGCATGCGACCGCAGTCGATCCGATGCGGCCACTAGCGGGGTTGCGGGTGGTCGATTTCGGCTGGGTCTGGGCCGGCGCGGTCCCCGGACACGTTTTGGCCGACATGGGCGCCGAAGTGATCAAGATCGAAAGCGGGAGTCCGCTCGATTACATGCGCCAGGGACGCCCCATCGTCGGTACGCAGAAGGATCCCGAGCAGAACCCGATGTTCCAGAACGTCAACCGCGGCAAGCTGAGCCTGCGCGTCGATCTCGAGCGGCCTGAGGCGAGAGCCGTGCTGAAGGATCTCGTCGCAGTGAGCGACGTGGTGATCGAAAATTTTTCGCCGGGTGTGATGGCCAAGTTCGGCTTGAGCTATTCGGAGCTCGCGGCGGTCCGGCCCGATCTCGTGATGTGCTCGATGTCGGCTGTGGGGCAGCAGGGGCCGCTGAGCGGCATACGCACTTACGCGACGATGATTGCAAGTCTTGGCGGACTCGACAATATGGTCGGCTACCCGGGCGAGCGCGTGCTCGGCTCGCAGTCGTCGTACGCCGATCCGAACGCGAGCCTGCATGCAGTCTTCGGCGTACTCGGGGCGCTGTGGCGGCGCGCGGGCACCGGCGAAGGCGCATATCTCGACCTGTCTCAGTGGGAAGCCGCCGTGAGCGTCATGAGCGAGCAGGTCATGGAGTATGCGATGCACGGACGAGTGCCTTCGACGAACGGCACGGTGCACGTGGCCAAGGCGCCGTATGGCAACTACCCGACTCGAGGCGAAGACCAGTGGATCGCGATCGCCGTCCAGACCGACCGGGAGTGGCACGCATTAGAGGGTGCGTTGAACTCGCCTGCGTGGATGTCGTCGCAACGATTTGCAACGGCCCAGGATCGTTGCGCGAATCGCAGCGACCTCGATCGGTTGCTCGCGCTTGAGACGCGCAAGCATGATTGCGACGCTCTGGCAGCTCGGCTGCTCGACTCCGCCGTGCCGGCCGCCCCGCTTCTGGATGCAGCAAGCCTTGCGGCGCACGCGTTGTTTCAGAAGCGCGCGCTCTTCGAAGCCGTCGAGCACCCGGTCCTTAAGTCGGTCCCGGTGTACCGCCTGCCCTGGCACGTGAACGGCGCAGCGGTCCCGATCACGCGGCGCGCACCGCTGCTCGGCGAGCATAACCAACATACGCTGCTAGATGTGCTCGGCTACAGCCCCGAGCGGGTGAGCGCACTCGCTGACGCGGGAGTTTTTGCTTGAGCCGAGTACAGATTGTCAACGGATCAGCGCATCAGGAAGTCCGTGATGAGCTTTACATTGAGCGCGACGATCACGATGGCCATCGTCCATGCAATGACAGAGAGCCACCGAGGCGCGACCAAATCGCCCATCTTCGCGCGATCGCTCGTGAACCGTATGAGCGGCACGATCGCGAACGGCAGCTGAAGGCTGAGAATCACCTGCGACAGGATCAGCAACTGAGCCGTGCCTTGCTCGCCATAAAGCGCGGCGACGACGACTGCCGGAACGATCGCGACTACACGCGTGAGCATGCGTCGCGCCCACGCGGGCAGGCTTATGCGGAGAAATCCTTCCATCACGATCTGGCCCGCGAGTGTACCCGTCACAGCGGAGTTCTGACCGGACGCGAGCAAAGCAAGTGCGAAGACAAGGCTCGCGGCGCTGGCGCCGAGCACCGGCGTAAGCATACGATGCGCGTCCTGGATCTCGGTGATGTCAGAGTGTCCGCTCGTGTGGAAGGCCGCAGCGGCAACGATCAGGATCGCCGCGTTGATCAGCAGCGCGAACATCAATGCGATCGTCGAGTCGAGGGTGGCGTAGCGCACCGCCTCCCGTTTGCCGATGGCGTCCTCGTCGTAGCGGCGCGTTTGCACGATCGCGGAGTGCAGGTACAGGTTGTGAGGCATTACCGTGGCGCCGAGAATTCCGATTGCGACAAAGAGCATCAACGGGTTGGAGATGATTTCTCGCGACGGAACAAAGCCTGCGGCGACTGCGGCCCAATCAGGATTGGAGAGGATGATTTCATAGCCGAAGCAGCCGGCGATCACCACGATCAGCGAGATGATCAGCGCTTCCATGTATCGGAAGCCTCTCGCCTGCAGCAGCAATATCAGCAATACGTCCGCCGCCGTGATTACGACACCCACTGCGAGAGGTATGCCGAAGAGCAGGTTCAGCGCAATGGCAGTGCCGATGACTTCGGCGAGGTCGGTCGCGCAGATCGCGAGCTCTGCAAGTACCCACAGAGACCACGCCGCAGGACGCGAGTAGTGCTCGCGGCACGCCTGTGCGAGATCGCGTCCGGTGGCAATGCCAAGCCGCGCCGACAATGCCTGCAGCACGATCGCCATGAGGTTCGCGATCATGACCACGGACAAGAGCGTGTAACCGAACGCGGAGCCGCCTGCAATCGCCGTCGCCCAGTTGCCCGGATCCATGTAGCCGACGGCGACGAGAAAGCCGGGTCCGCTGAAGGCGAACAGTTTTCGGGCGATGCCCGCGCCTGCGGGCACCGAAATGGAACGATAGACTTCGGGCAGGCTGACTGCGCGCGCCGCGTGGGTGGCGGTCGCGTTTCGGTAGCGCATATCTGAAGGGCCGGTGAGCTCGATTTTGCGACGAATTCTAACAGGGGCCTCTCGGGCTCAGACACGTTTTATCGGATCGACAAAGGAGGAAGGATGTACAAGAAAGCCATTGCGCTTGGCGTGCTGACGATGTCATCAGCATTCCCGATGCTTGCCGGTGCGCAGGATGATTATCCGTCGCGCCCTATACGACTCATCGTGCCCTCGGCGCCCGGCGGCGGCACCGACTACACGGCGCGAACGATTGGTCAGAAGCTGACCGAATCGATAGGGCAGACCGTCATCGTCGACAACCGGGCCGGCGCGGCTGGAAACATCGGCGTGGAGATCGCGGCGAAGTCGAGCCCCGACGGTTACACCCTCGTGATGCCGATCACTTCGTTTCCGATCAACCCGCACCTCTATGCCAAGCTGCCTTTCGACACGGTGAAAGATTTTGCGCCGGTCGTGATGGCTTCGTCCGCACCGCTTTTTCTGGTGGTGAATCCGTCGATTGCTGCAAAGACGGTGGGCGAGCTCATCTCTCTCGCGAAATCGAAGCCGGGTCAGCTCAACTATGCGAACTCCGGCAACGGTACGACCGCGCATCTTGCAGGTGAGCTTTTCAAGAAAATGGCGGGTGTGGATCTCGTCAGCGTGCCGTACAAAGGCGGAGGGCCGGCCGTCATAGACCTCATCGGCGGGCGGGTGCAGATCTATTTCTCGACGATACCTGCTGCGCTCTCGCAGGTTCAGGCGGGTAAACTGCGCGGTATCGCCGTGACGACGCTCAAGCGCGTGAATCTGATCCCGGACGTGCCGACCGCGGCGGAGTCCGGGTTGCCCGGATTCGAGGTCGTGGGATGGTTCGGGATATTCGCGCCTGCGGGTACGCCGCGGCCGATCATTGCCAGGCTCAACAAAGAGATCAATCAAGTGCTGAGGTTGCCGGAGACCCAGCAGCGCTTCGCGAGCCAGGGGTTGATCCCCGGCGGCGGAACGCCGGAAGAGCTCGGAAAATTCCTGCGCGCCGAGATGGCGAAATGGGGCGCGCTCATCAAAGAAGCCGGCATACAAGGCGGCTGACAGGAGACCGCATCATGAATGCACCTCACGTTACGAACATTGCGGACGTTGGCCAGCCGCGCATCGCATCGCAAACCGTCGCTGAAAAACTCGCGGAGTATGTTTCGACGTATCGCTACGAAAACATACCCGACGCGACGCGCGAGCGCGCGAAGCTGCTGGTGCTCGACGCAGTGGGCATCGCGCTCGCCTCGACGCAGTACGATTTCGCGCACCGCATCCTGACCGGACTCAATGCGCTGAACGAGGGCGGTCACTCGAGCCTCATCAGCACACCCGGCAAGCTCGCACTCCGGGATGCGGTTCTGTACAACGGCGTGCTCGTGCACGGGCTCGATTACGACGACACGCACATACGCGCGATCATCCACGCAACCGCGAGCGCGTTTCCGTGCGCGCTCGGGATAGCTGAAAGCATCGATGCGTCCGGGACTGCGTTACTCGCTGCATACGTGCTCGGCATCGAAACCGCAACGCGCGTGTCGGATGCAGCGGGCGGGCGCTTCCACGATCTCGGCTTTCATCCGACTGGACTCGCGGCGCATTTTTCCTGCGCACTCCAGGCGGGGTGGCTCTACGGTTTGACGCAGCGGCAACTCGTCATGGCGCAAGGTTTCGTGGGCAGCACGGCATCGGGCAGTCAGGAGTTTCTCGAAGAAGGCGCGTGGAACAAGCGCGTGCACCCCGGTTGGGCCGGCGCGGCCGGCATTACGGCTGCGCACCTCGCGCGTGCGGGCTACAAAGGGCCGACCAAGCCGTACGAAGGCCGCTTCGGCCTCTATAAGAGCCATCTCGGAGAGCTGGAGAAAAACGTTCGCTATGAGTCAATTTACGAGACATTGGGGAAAACGTGGGAGCTGCACGGCGTCGGCATCAAGCCGTACCCGATCTGCCACTTGATACACGCCTGTGCCGACTCTGCGCTCGTTCTCAGGGAAAAGCACTCGATCGCTGCGGACGATATCGAGCGTATCGTCGCGCTCGTTCCTCAACAAAGTCTGCACCTGATTGCAGAACCGCTCGCGAACAAGTTGCGGCCTGCCAACGAATACGACGCAAAATTCAGCACGCATTTCGTAGTGGCGACGTGCATCGTCAAAGGCAGGTTCGGGCTCGCCGAGCTGAGGGACGACGCATTGCGTGACCCGCAGATCCTCGCACTCGCGAGCAAAGTGGAATGTGTCGCCGATCCCGACTCGTCGTATCCGACTTACTTTTCAGGCGGCGTGGTGATACACACGCGCGATGGCAGAACGCTTCGGCACCACGACAAGGTGAACAGGGGTGCGGGCGATCGCGCCTTGAGCGCTTCGGACATCGAAGAGAAGTATTACGATAACGCGTCGCTCGCCGTGAACCGGGCGAGGGCGGACGCAATCCGGGACGCGGTGCTGAATCTCGAGAAGCGCTCTGCGCGCGATTTCGCGCGGCTGCTAGCGCCAACCTAGTGCCGGGTGGGGTCGGCTCCTTTCGCCACGAAGCGCTGTTCCAGGTTCCGTGCTTCGGTGAATCCCACGACCTCGTTGAGCTCTTCGAACGAGACGGCATAGTCAGGACGCTCGACGACGATCCCGGTGTGCAGTTGCTCGGAGAGCGTCTGCAGGCCATTCTTCATGCCTTGTATTGCGCAGGCCGTTAGCAGTCGTGGATAGATGACCGCACCGACGCCGAGCTCCTGCAGTCTCGCAGCGCTGATGAGCGGCGTCGTCGCACGGCTTCTGATGCCGAAGCCCATGTTGACGCACAAAGGCTTGGCTACGCTGCGCGCCACGGTCTGAATGTCGCGCTCGGATAGCAGCGCGTCGGCAAACAGGAGCTCCGCGCCCGCTTCGGCGTAGAGGTTCAGGCGCCGTATCACTTCGTCGATACCGTGCGTGGCGAAGGAGTCGGTGCGCGACTTGATGATGAAATCGGGATCGCGGCGCGCCTCCGTCGCAGCATGCAGCTTCTCGACCATCTCCTCCGCGCTCACGACGGCTTTGCCGCTCATGTGCCCGCAGCGTTTGGGCCACGTCTGATCTTCGAGCATGATGCCCGCGATTCCCGCCTGCTCGAATGCACGCACGACGTGGTACACGTTCACTGCATTGCCATAACCGGTATCGGCGTCGGCAAGCAGGGGGATGGTGCAGCACGCGGCGAGCGCGCGGCACGCATTCACGTTCGTCTCCAGCCCCATCAAGCCTACGTCAGGCTGGCCGAGCAGCGCCTCGCTCAAGCCGGCGCCGCTGATGAAACCGGCCGGAAATCCGGCCTGTTCGACTATTCGCGCGCTGTAGCCGTCGAAGATGCCGGGCATCGCGAGTATTTCCGGCGCGCGGATCAGATCACGCAGTTTTGTCGTTAGTTTTTGCATTATTGTTTCTCCGGATCAGTTGTGCCGCTTGCGCTCGATCATTGAACCTTGATGCCCGCCTGCTTGATCACCCGTTCCCAGCGCACGAGGTCCTTCTTGATAACGTCCGCGAAATCGGCCGGCGCAGTCCCACCGGATTCGAATCCGCTGCTATCGAGCATGGCCTTCACGTCCGCACGCGCCAGAGCCTTTTTGACTTCGTCGTGCAAACGGCTGATGAGCTCGTGCGGCGTCCTGCCCGGCGCGACGAGACCGTACCACACCATCACTTCGAACCCCGGCAATGTTTCAGCAACTGTCGGGACCTGGGGCAATGACGAGTTCCGTTTAGGCCCGCTTACGGCGAGCGCGCGGAGCTTCCCGGTGCGCACGAGCGGTGCTAGGCCCGGAACGCTGGCGAAAGTAATCATGACATGACCGCCTGCGAGATCGGCGAGCGACGCGCCGGTGCCTTTGTATTGCACGGTCGTCAGGTCGATTTTCGCCATCTGCTTCAGCAGCTCGCCGGAAAGGTGCGATGGCTGACCGGCGCCCGAAGCTGCAATCACGAGTTGTCCGGGACGCTGTCTCGCAAGTGCGATCAGGTCTTTCACGTTCTTTGCAGGGAGTGATGGATGCACGGCGAGCAGGTTGTCGGCGGCTGCGGTGATCGTAATGGGCGCGAAATCCTTTTCGCTGTCATAGGGAAGCTTGTAGAGCCACGGATTCGTCGTCAGCGCGTTCGTCGTCATCAGCAAAACGTACCCGTCCGGTGCCGACTTGGCTACAAGATCCGAGCCAATGATGCCGTTCGCGCCAGGGCGGTTCTCGACAACGATCTGCTGGCCCATGCTGTCTGTCATTTTTTGCGCAAGCAATCGCGTAACGGTGTCTGTGCCGCCAGCGGCGGCATACGGGACGACGATACGTATCGGCTTCGCAGGGTAACTCTGCTGCGCCCACGCTCCCGCGCTCGCAATGATCGCGGTACTCAGAACAACGACACGCAGCTTCATCCATGGACTCACTTGGATTCCTCCTCGCGCCCGATCCCGGCATGCTCAACCCATGTCGTCCATGATGTAGGGTTTTGCGGCGTCAGGGATGTTTGCGGTATGTTTGTATCGCGATCCCATCGAGATCAGCGCTCGTCGAGCAACGCTTTAATCGCGCGGCGACTGCGTGCAGGCAAGAGGTGGAATGCTCCATGTCCGTCTGCATGACTCATCGCGCGATAGACTCTAACCGACTCGCACGAGCGCATCAACATACGACAAGGTCAAAGGAGGAATGCAAATGAGCAGAAGGGGGTGCGTGTGCCATGTTCGGTTGGGGCTGGAACCAGCATCAAAAAAACCGTTCGTGCTGACGCAGGCACCGATGTGCCGCGGTGGAAGCCGTATCCTGAGCCAGGCGCGCGGTGACGCAGTCGGCGGGACGAAGGCGGGCATGTTTTTGAGATGCGTCTTAGTGATTCTCACGGCCGCACTGTCATCGACTGCGGCAATCGCACAGTGGAAGCCGGACAGAAACGTCGAATTCGTAATCGGCACGGGGCCCGGCGGTGTATTCGACCGGACCGCACGCGTGGTGCAGCACATCTGGAAGGAGCACCGTCTGGTCGACGTATCGACGCTCGTCATCAACAAGCCGGGAGCCGGCCAATCGCTCGCGCTCTCGTATCTGAACCAGCACGCCGGCAGCGGTCACTATCTGTCAGTCATTTCCGGAATTATTCTTTCGAATTATCTGACGGGTAAAACGAGCTTCGCGTATACCGATTTCACCCCTGTGGCCGTCCTCTTCAATGAGGCTACGGTCTTCGCGGTGAAGGCAGACGGTCCTTATAAAAGCGCGCGAGAGCTGTTCGAGCGGCTTCGCCGCGATCCCTACGGTCCAAGCTTCGCCGTCGGAAGCACGCTCGGCAGCGCCACGCATATAGCCGCCGCGCTGGCGGTGAAGGCGGCCGGAGGAGACGTGCGGAAAATGAAAGCGGTGGTCTTCAATTCTTCGGGCGATTCGGTTACCGCGCTGCTCGGCGGCCATGTCGATGTCGTGCCGGCCGCCGCGAGCTTAGTGTTGCCGCACGTTCAGTCAGGACGCTTGCGGCTGATTGCCGTCGCAACACCCCAGCGGCTCGGCGGTGCGCTGGCCGACGTGCCCACGTGGAAGGAAATGAATGTGGATGCGGTTGCGCCGAACTGGCGCGGCGTGATGGGTCCCAAAGGCATGACGCCGGAGCAGGTGGCTTACTGGGAAAGCGTACTGGCGAAAACGGTGAAGACCCCTGAATGGAAATCCGAAGTCGCGACGAACGTGTGGGAAGATGTGTTTCTCGTCGGACGCGACGCGAAAAAATATCTCGACGCGGATAACACGACAGTCAAGGCGATGCTGACTGAGCTCGGACTCGCGAAATAGATCTGGTGAGTGCGGGCGTGCTGTTGGCGCTTGGACAGGCTCTCAACTAACCGCGCAGCTGTCAGTGCGAGGAACGGCGTGACGAGATTGCTTCGCAGTGCTCGCACATGTCTCGTTACGAACGCCGCGTGCGCCACGGGGATCGCCACGTCGCAGCGCTCCCCGCGATGACAGTTCAGCTGCTCGCCTGGCGTGAAAGGCCCGCTTCAGTGTGCGGTCTCCTCCCGCATCCCGGCTGTCTTCGCGATCTTCCCCCATTTCACGATCTCTTCTTCGATGAAGCGGCCCCATTCCTCGGGCGTGTTGCCGACGGGGTCGGAGCCCAGTTGCAGAAGCTGGTCCCTGAAGTCTCGCGCCTGAACGATTTTGACGACCTCCTTGTTCAGCCTGTCGATGATGGGACGCGGCGTTTTCGCCGGTGCAAACATGCCCGACCAGATCGATGCCTGATAACCGGGAACGCCGGCTTCCGCAATCGTGGGGATCTCCGGAAGGTACGCCGAACGCTTGGAGTCGCCGATCGCGAGCGCGCGCAGTTTTCCCGATTTAACGTGCGGGATCGATGAGACAGCGCCCGCGATGGCCATCTGAATCTGCCCGCCAACGAGGTCGATGATCATCTGTCCGGAGCCCTTGTAAGGCACGTGCTGGATGCGCGTACCTGACATCGTCTTGAAGAGCTCCATCGGCAGCGCGACAGCGTTCGAGCTCGAGCCGTAATTGAGCTTGTCCGGATTGGCTTTCGCGTAGCTGATGAGCTCTTTCACCGACTTAGCCGGAACCGAAGGATGCACCACCAGCAGAATCTGCTGATTGGCTGTCTGCGTGATCGGTGCGAAATCGCGAGTGGTATACGGGAGCTTGCGGCCGAGCGCCGGATTGATGGCGTGACTGCTCGAGATCAGCATGAGCGTGTAACCATCCGGGTTGGATCTCGCAACGACTTCACTGCCTACGATACCGTCCACGGCAGGCCGGTTATCCACTACTACCGACTGATTCAGCGCCTCCGTGAGCCGCTGCACGATCATGCGCGCAAGCGTGTCGGTCCCGCCGCCCGGCAAATACGGCACCACCATCCGCACCGGTTTGGAGGGATACGACTGCGCATGAGCGGATGCGATAAAGGCGATCGGGCTCAAGCAAAACCACAAAAGGGGGCGGATACAGAGTAAACGAGCCACGGCTTCTCCTCAAACTTAAGAGTTATGGTCAGTGCGAAACGATGATACGCGAGGTTGCACCAGCGACGGCAACTTTGCTTCGCGATGGCATGCCACCCGCAGGCTCTTTATAATCGGCGATACCGCTTACACAGGATGTCGCATCATGGACACAGCAGCTGTACCACGCCAGGCAACGCAATTCAAAGTCATAGACTGCGACGTGCATCCGTACGTGAAGGACGGATTGAAAAGCGTTTTCCCGTACATGCCCGAAGCGTGGGTGCAGCGCTTCATGCGCAAGCGCGCGAACGTTTCGCAGGAGGCGCGCTCGCTGAAGTACCTGCATCCGAACGGCGCCGTCAATCGGGACGATGCGCGTCCGCCGTGCGGTGGCGTGTCCGGATCGGATCCGCACTATCTCGTGCAGGACCTTCTCGAGAAGAACAAGATCGAGCACGCGGTGCTGAATTGCCTGCAGACCGGTTCGCTATGCAGCACGCTCGCGAGCACTGACGAATCGATCGTGCTCTGTTCGGCCTTCAACGATTTCCTGATCAATGAGTGGCTCACGGTCGACAATCGGTTGAAGTTCGCGATGTCGGTGCCCTCGCAGGATCCGCAGGCTTCGGCCGCGGAGATCCGCCGCATCGGCAAGCATTCGCAGATCGTTGCCGTGTCGCTGCCGCTGCTCAACATCCTGATGGGCAATCGTTACTGGTGGCCCATTTACGAGGCCGCGCAGGAAGTCGACCTGCCGATACTCGTTCACGTTACAGGACCCGACAGTATTTTCTACGGGCCTCCGATTTCCGCGGGCGGCATACCGGATTCCTACGTTGAGCGTTATGTCACGCTCAATCAGGCCGGGGAATCGAGCGTGAACAGCCTGGTGTTCAGCGGCATATTCGAGAAATTTCCGCGTCTCAAGGTTATTTTCGTGGAGTACGGCTTTCTCTGGCTGCTGCCGCTCTTGTGGCGCATGGACCGTACGTGGCGCCAGTTGCGACACGAGGTGCCTTGGGTGAAGAAGTCGCCCGTCGAGTACGTGCACCAGCACATCCGCTTCAGCACGCAACCGATCGACGAGCCGCGCGATCCCAAGGATCTCGACAAGCTGATCGAGATCATGGGCTACGACCAGCTCTGCTTCAGCACCGATTACCCACACTGGGATAACGACATGCCGGGGCAATCGCTGCGCGGGCTGCCATCGGCCGAGCGCCAGAAGATTTTCTGGAACAATGCTTACACGACGTTCCGGATGGCGTAGCGATGGCAAACGTTCGAGAGAAGAAGGAAGTCAGTGTCGGCAAAGCAGCCGATTTTGCGGTCGGGCAGTTCAAGATCGTTGAAATCGACGGACGCGAGATCGGCATCACGCGCTTGAAAAGCGGTGAGCTGCGCGCGGTGCGTAACCACTGTCCGCATAAGGGCGCGCCCGTGTGCAAAGGCATCGTTGGAGGCACGTGGCTGCCTTGCGGGCCGGGCGAGATGGTGTACGGACGCGACGGCGAAGTGCTCGTGTGTCCATGGCACGGTTTCGAGTTCGATCTGCTGACCGGCAGCGAGCTCTTTCAGGACAAGCCGCTCAAGCTCCTCATGTATGCGGCGACCGAACGCGACGGCGAAGTCGTAGTTAGCGTCTGATTTACTAATATGCCGTTCGCCGATTCCGGCGAACGCGTTCGTCGCGGTTCTGTCAGCGCGCCTGTGCGTGCGTCAGCGATGGCCGGACGAGTTTGCACATCCGGCGTCGCGTGTTGTGGAAGAGCGAGCGCATCTTCGCGGTCCACGGCGTTTTCCGTGCCTGCAGCCCCTCCGGACTTTCGAACGCATCTTTGTCCGTGAGCTCGTACGCTGTCAGATATTGAGGGTTTCCGGACACAGCTGTGTAGCGGCGCGCGCGGATTACGCCGGGCACCGTGACGAGACGCGGTAAGTGCTCCTTGTCGTACCACTCGTTATATTCCTCGACGATGTGATCCGGAATATCGGTGTGCACGATATAGAGCCACGGCGTATCGGTCTCCGCGACGCGGCCCACGTCGCGCATGAGGCGAAAATTCATGCGCTCACGCTGATCCCGGTACAGGCGGCGCATCCGCTGCGACCACGGCGTCGGATTCTCGACGATGCCCTGGAAATCGCGGCCGCTTTCGATCGATTCGTCCACAGTCTCATACCAAGCGAGGTATTTGAGATCCGCGTCCTCGACGCTGTAGCGGCGCGCGCGTACGAAGCCGGGGAGGGCGACTACTTGCCGCAGATGCTCGAGGTTATACCATTCATTGAATTCCTCCTCGCGCTCCGGTGGCACGTTGAGCCAGACGGTGATCAGTCCCTGAGCATCGGTCATCGGAGTCCTTGCTGAATGGCGGGTGAGTGGATTCTAGTACGCAGCTGTTCCTCTGACCGTCGTTCGATACATTAGTCGCCGCAGCGGTAAGTCGTAATCGAACGTCGCTTTATGCTGCACGGCCGCGTTATCCCACATGAGGAGGTCGCCCGGCTGCCATTTGTGCGTATAGACGAACTCGGGCTTGATGATGTGTTGGTACAACTCCGAAAGAAGCTTCTCGGATTCCGACGGCGGCATGCCCACGATGTGCGAAGTGTGAGCTTCGTTCACAAAAAGCCCCTTGCGCTTGGTTACCGGATGGGTGCGCACGAGCGGAGTCTCGACGTCGGGGACGCTCTTGAGTTGCTCTTCGCTCAGCACCTGCTCCTGGATAACGCGGCCACCGCTCGCCTGTTCCTGCTTTTGCGCTTCCACGTTCTTCGCGCGGTAAAAGCGATAGCTGTGAACGTTCTTGAGGCCCGAAATCCGCCGCTTTGTGTCCTCCGGCAACGCGTCGTAGGCTGCGGTCGTGCTGGCGAAGCTCGTGTCGCCCAGCACGCGGGCATCCTTTATGGGCACTTCGAGCGCATACAGCGCGGACAGCATGCTCGGCTCTTTCTTGTACGAAAGATCGCTGTGCCAGAAACGGCCCGCGTCCTGCGAGCCGATCGCGTTACCCTTATCGTCGAGCACGTTCGAAACGATGAGAATTTCCGGATGCTCCGCCAGGCGGCTTTCCTTACGCACGTGCTGCTCGAGAGTACCGAAGCGGCGGGTGAAAGCGACCTGATGCTCCGGAGTGATCTTCTGATTGCGGAAGAAGGCGACCTCGTTGTCGAAGAACGCTTTGGCGATCTGCGCGAACGTGTCGTCGTCGACAGGCCGGGACAGATCGACGCCCGAGATGTGGGCGCCGAGATGCTTTCCGATTCGGGTGACAGTGATCATGGGGGTTCCTGGGCAATCCGCTGATGGGCAATTGGTCCGGACAAGTGCTACACTTGTCCGGACAAGTGATGTTACGAGCGGGGAAGCCGCCTGTCAACGTGCTGCTACGGTGCGGCGTACACGCGGTGGTCCCGGCAGCCATTCAACACCTGGAATTGGATGTGAGAGCAGCGACCCGGCAAGGAAGAACTGTAGAGCGCGCCCGGCCCGCAGGCGAATCCGCACGCAAGCCCCGGTATATGGAGCTCGCGGATGAAATCGGCTCCGCGATCGGCGCAGGCGCTTATGTCGTCGGCTCGCTGCTTCCAAGCGAAGCGGAGCTGTGCGAACGCCACAAGGTGAGCCGACATACAGTTCGGGAGGCGACACGTGTTCTTCAGGAGCTCGGACTGGTCGCGCGTCATCAGGGACTCGGCACCCGCATCCAGTCCGCCCGAACGCCCGCGCGTTACGTGCTCGCAATGGATGCTATTCCCGATCTTTGGGAATACGTGAAGAACACGGAGCTCAAGGTCGTGCGGCGAAAGCTGATCAAGGCCAAAGACGCACTGACCCCTTTGCCGATCGAAGACGCGGACAAGTGGCGCCTGATCGAAGCGGTTCGTTACGCGAGATCCGGTGAGCCGATCGCATGGAAGCAGGTGTATATCGACGCACGTTACGATGCGGTTGCCGCGGAGATCGGTAAGCGCACCGTTCCGATCTACTCGCTGATCGAAAGCCGTTACGGCGTGACGACAGAAAAGGTGCGGCAGGAAGTGAGCGCGATGACCATGCCGGCGGAAGCTGCACGCGCGCTCAAGGCGAAGCCTGGATCGTCGGGTCTCGCGATCCTGAGGCACTATGTAGACAGCGACGAGCGGGTGTTCGAAGTGACGATGAGCATCTATCCTGCGGACCGCTTTCGTTACAGTGTCGAGCTCAAGCTGGAGTACGGCGGCGAGCGTACTCGGTAACGCGTCAACCGCGTAAAAAAATATCTCGTACGGGCAGCGCTCAGCACGCGCGAACGCGAGCTACAATGAGAATCCGCTGCAGCAAGGAGGCAAAAAAATGAAGCTATACGGCTCGCCAACCTCACCTTATGTACGCAAAGCGCGCGTCCTCATAAGCGAAAAAAAACTTCCAGTTGAGTTCATCAACGAGGATCCGTGGCCGGCGGACAGCAAGATTCCGAGCCGCAATCCGCTGGGCAAAGTACCTGCGCTGGAAATCGAGCCGGGCAATTATCTTTTCGAATCCCCGCTTGTAGTCCATTACCTGGATCACGTCGACGGCAAGACGCTCACGCCGAAAGACGCGGGAGGGTACTGGCAGACGCAGTGGTGGCAGGCGATCGGCAACGGCATCCTCGATGCGGCAGTTACGCGCGTGCTGGAAACGCGGCGCCCCGAGGACAAGCAGATGCCTGAAAAGATCGAGCGCGAGGAAGCGCGCATCCATCGCGCGGCTGATGTCGCGGAAGCGCGTTTCCGCGGCGGCCCCTATCTCGTCGGCAGCCGGTTTACCCTCGCCGACCTCGTATTCGGCGTCGCTATGCAGTACGTCGACTTCCGATTTGCGCATGACTGGCGTTCGAAATGTCCCAAGCTTGCGGAGTGGCACGAGGGGATCGTGGAACGGAGATCGTTCCAGGAAACGGTACCACCGGGCTTCACGCCTCCGGCATAGAGGCCCGGGTTTTTTCCCTGCGCTTTGATGAAGTGGCCGTCAGTGCACGATGACGCTGCGCGTTATCTGTTTGGGACGAGGGTCAACGGATACGGGCCCGACAAATAGTGTCCGCCGACAACATAGACTTGGTAGGTTCCGGCGAGCGTCTGCTTCGGCATAGCCTCTGCAATATCTATCGAAAAGGCAGCGTCTACGAGGTCTCCCGGCTTCAGCGTCCGCTCGGACCAGACCGGGATCTCCAATGGAATCCGCACCGGTGTGCTGCGATCCTTCATGACGACAAGAACCATCGCGCGCAGTACTGCTGCTGGCGGGTTCGTCTGTGCCGATCGTTCTCGGGCGGATGAGCCGACCTGATGCACGAGTGACTGCGGAGACACCTCGAGTCGCATTGCGCCGTGGAGCGCGAGCGGCCGTACGCCGGTCGTCGACTTCGGCGTCGCGAGCACTGCCGCCACACCGGGCGCATTCAACTGCGGTGTATCGGGCGTTCGATAATATCTGGGCAGTCCGTTAGTCTGACCTGCTTCGCGGATTCGCGAAACGACTTTGAGGGCTGCGTCGGGCGACACTCCCGCGGCCCCGGCAGGCTTTCCCCGGACTTCTACGAATGCGGGGTTCGAAACCTCGTCAAAGTAAATGACACGAAGTGCCCAGCGCCCGCTTTCCGCCGGAAGCGCGAGAAGCTTCCGGAAATCGAGCCATACAGTCCCAGCCGTGTCGCCCGCGCCGAGCTCCGCCAGCAGAGCATCCGTCTGTCGCGAGCGCACCTGCTGGGGCGGCGGTAACGGATCATTGCGTCGCGCCGCATCGCCTGGGGCCGGGCCTGGTGATTTGGAATCGTCGCCGGGGAACGCCTCGCCTGCATAGACCTCGCCTCCCTCGACATCGCTCGCAACGACCATGGCATTGCGCTGCCAGTCCAGTTCAGTGGACCGCTTTTGTGTGCGCGCCGACAGCAGCAGGGCTGGAAGGGCCTGAGTCGACTCCACACTGACGGCGCGCGGCGCGCCAAGCACGAGGCCTGTGAAATCAAGCGCGAGCGCCTCATCGGGGACCGCCGCGACTGCACCTCGGTCCTGTCGCAAGTACACGTCATCCGGCAGGCCGTGGATCCTTGCAGTGAGCCGATCTCTCGCTTCCATGCGTTGTGTTCCCTTTTCGCCGGCCTGGCAGGGCACGGCCACGATGACGCTGAGTGCAAGCGCCAAAACAAGCGTGTGTCCTCCCGATTGCAAACCGCGGGAGCCGCTCCGGTTCATCAGCCGGTCAACCGAACTTTGACAGGTCTGAAACGATGAAATCCAAAGCGCAGTGCTTGCACCACTCTCTCTTCATGTCGACCGAGTACCCGAAGATAATGCATCGCCCGTCGTCCCACTTCCCTGCACGCTTGCCCTGCGCATCGAGCTCGTTCGCCTTGGTGGGATCCAGATCCGGCGCACTGGCGTTTGCGGTGAATGTGGCACTGAACGCGCAGTGCGTACCGCTACCCCCGCGTTTCTGATAGTACAACGGATGGTCGGGTATGCCGGCGATGCTGCTATGTCGCACCTTGCCGAAAAGATGCCCCAGCTCATGGGCCATCGTATTGTGAATCGCATAATCCGCCCGGCCGCCTTTGACGACATTCGCCGGCTTACCGTTGGGCGCCCAACCGTTGTAGCCGCCGTCGGCCGCTTGTAACGTAAGCGTCACTACGATCGCGTTGGTTGCGTCGATTGTGAGCGCCGTCGGTGTGCCCCCATGTACGCATCCCCCGGCCGCACCCCCACACTGCGCGGGCGGTGTCACGCGAACGGTCGCCTTTGATGCACGGTCTTTGCGCACCTCCAGATTGGCAGCTGCGAGAGTTCCGCTGTGCGTTACGGTCCAGGTTCCTCCCGTCTTGGTCTTGGCTTGCCAGGTTGCAGTCACGATCAGTGCTCCACCTTGCAAGGGCGGGTTGAAGATCGATAAGTAGCCCGACTCGACCGACGATGACTTCATGACCGCGTCTTTGGCAGCGTTATCTGCGTCAACGAAGACCACCTTCGTCGCGTCGGTCACAACGTCCTTGGCGTCGAATTGCTCGTCGCACAGAATCACGTGAAACTTGGGCGAAGTCGCCTTCGTCGCGGCGACGAAGAGCGTCATTGCGTCGTCGACATTGTGGGTGCCGATACACAGCTTCGCATCGTCGCTGCCGCCGGGATTGAACTGCCAATCGGCACGGAGCGGATTTACTGTGAAGTCCGCGGCGGCCATCTGCTTTTCCTGCACCACGAGCGGCTCCACGAATACTTTCCTCTGGCTTCCGTCGAACCCGGCGGATGCGGGCATCGCAGTCGCCGTAGGGTGCGTCGTCTGATAGAAGACTTTGCGCCAGACCTGAATTGGATGGACCTTCGCGAACGTCGGCTCGCGCTTGCCCAAGTCGGCGTGGCCGTGCACGTACTTGGCGAGATGAGGATCCTGTTCGATATAGCAGGCGGGGTGAAACTTGTCGCCGCCGAATCGCGAGAGCTGAAGCTCCATCTTGGCGTTGCCGTCCTTGTCGGTCTCCTTCATGAGATGCAGCAGATCCTTGCGGTCCGCCTTGTGCTTGTGTTTCAGGGCCGCGGGAACGTCTTTCCATTTGACGTCTGTGCCGCCGCTCTTGCCGTCAGTTGGAAAATCAATGTTCCAGTTCGCTGACTTGCGGTTGTCTTTATCGGGCGCCAGCATGAAGCGGATCGGTATTCCGATCAATTTTTCGCTGAGTCGCGCGCTGATTGTGATCTTGCGGCCGTCGCCGTCAGCCTTCTTATTGATATTGATGTAGTACCGTTTCTGAGCTTCGTCCCACGCCGCGTGCTCGTCTGCCGCCTTCTTGTATTCGAGTTTGACTTCCTCTATTTTGATTGTGGTGAACCGCGACCAGTCGCCCCTGCGCTTGGGCGTCTTCGCAAGCCCGCCTGCGGCGCGATCGACACCCAGGTCTACGACGACGTCCCGAGTTTTCTTGGACGCGTCCTTACCCTCGACCCACAGCTCCACTTCCTTGGCTTTAAGATCTTTGACCTTGATCTTGTGAGTGAGCGTCTTTTCGCTTCCGGCCGATTCCTTGTCGAACAATTTGACGCTGCCGCCGCCGGGCTCTTCATCGATCGTGATCTCGTAGTCGTCCGTACCTGCAGGCCATTGGTCGGCAGCAAGTTTTTGCACGACCGCTTTGGCGCGTGCGTGGCTGTCTCCTTTCTGTACGTGCAGCAGTCGACCTGCGTTGACCTTCTGCGTGTCCGTCAGCGCTTTCTGATCGGGCAGCTTCTGGTTTTTTAGCGCCGTGTGATAGTTGGAATAGGGCTCCACATCCGGGTCTATCTTGATCGGTTCCAGGTCGCTCCTCACGTACCAGTGCACCTTCATCTCCAACTCGACGACCCCCATCTCTTCCTGCGCCGGCCCCTTCACCTCGATGTTCGGGTGGTTCGATGGATCGAGCGTGAGCTTCGCATTGAATTTGCCTTTCGTCTTTGCCTTCAGATAAAGGTTGAAGTTGCCGCTGATCAGGTCTCTGTTCGTGATCTTGCGACCCGCCAGCTTGTTCGTGCACTCCTTGTCGACGTAGACCTCGACGTTGGCCGGGCTCACCTCGAACGTGCCGTGACCGGCATAGCTCGGCGCGCCCGTGCTCTGGTTCGCCGAGAGACGGAGGTAGGTGACATCGTCAGTCAGGATTTTTTTCTCGGAAGCATCCTGATGTGCCGAAAGCTTGCGATCGAGCACCACGACCTTGTACTCCATCTCGATCTTGGGCGTGACGACGTTCACCCGTCTTTTCACGACAAGACGAACTCGTGCCGTGCCGCCCTCGGTGACAAAGACGCCCTTCTTGCTGACAGTGGGGACTTCGAACAATGCAGCCGGCACCGTAGCGAACGCCTCGTACGCGCCAGATGCGACGTTGGCAAAAGTATGAGAGCCGGCCTTGCTGCCCTGACTCAACTTTGATGGCCCCGATGCAGAAAGCTCGGCCTGCTCCGTTATGATGTTCCCGCGATCGTCGTAAACCTCGATATACAAGTTTCCGATCGGTGCGGCCTTGAAGAGAAGTACTTCGGTGTTATTGGCGCTTACCGACCCCTTCGGTGTCTCCTGGGTCATGTGGTAGCTGCGCAGCGCCGCGGGCAATGTGATGCGCGCGGTGTAAGCGCCCGGTGTCCGGTCTTTGAAGATCACCGCTCCGAGCTTGTCGGTCGCACCGGTGCCCGGCGTCGGGCCGTTCACAGCGGCTGTGGCGTCTTTGATCGGCGCGCCGGTGTCACTGCGCACGAGCACGACTGCGAGCGTGCCTTTTTCCAGCGGACACGGCTGCAGCGCCTGCGATCGGCATTTATCCTTCGCGCTTTCGGGAGCGCTCATACGAGAACCTGCTGCCGTGCATGCGCAACGCGTTTCGCAACGAGCGAAAGCGCAGGGTTTTCAACGCCTGATTGTGCAAGCTGGGCTTCGATGATCGCGAGCTTCGTCGCGCCGGGCGTATCGGGGCGTGCGAGCCAGCTTTTGATCCAGTCGGTGGGTGTCTCCGGCGGCACTGTGCGCAATGCGAGACCGAGTGCGATGAAAGCAGCCAAGTCGGGCGCCTCCTCGATACCGAGCCCGGCTGCACTTTGGACACCGCGCTCAACGATCCCTTTTACCTGTTCGCCGGGCACGCGCTGACCTGCGGAAGGGTCGACGCTGCTCAGCTCAGGAAAACTCGCGGCAATGGCGCGCTCCACCCTTCTTTGACGAGACTGAACCATGTGTTGCTCGATCACGGCGAGCTGTTCGGGGCGCAGCACTAACATGGCGTGTGTAGGTGTGTCGGTTGCGTCCGGGCCAGCGATAGTCGGTTAAGGCCGCCGAGAATGAGGCGTTTCGTGGCCTTCGCTGGTGCGTGGAATGAAAGCACCCGCTGCTATTGGTGTCAAGGCGCCAGGGTGCGGTTGCGCAATGCGCCGTCGCAAGCGGCGCCCACCTAGAAGTGTCTCGATGCGGTGACCGGTTTCAGGGCTGGATCGAGCTCGAGCTCGAGCAGTGTATTGGTCCACGGCTCGGCGCGCGACGTGAGGACCTGGTTTAACTCATCTTCACTCGAGGCGCGCCAATAGCGCCAGCCGTGCAGCGTTGCGAGCCCGCTGAAATCGAGCACGGGCGGCTCGATGGTGAATGACTGCAGAGCGCCGCCCGCCAGTCGGCCGGCTGCTTCGTTGAGTGTCGCATAACGCCGATTTGCGAAAACGACGAGCAGGATGTTCTTCGCGCCCTGATGACCGGCACTCCACAATGCTTCGGACGCATACAGCGCTGAGCCATCCCCGATCGCGGCAACGATCTGCCGCTCCGGTTTGGCGAGCGCAGCGCCCACCGCGGCCGGCAGTCCCCAGCCTATACCGCCGCTGCCATTGATGATGTAGTCGCCCGCAGCGAGTCTCATCCACTGTCGGACGTCGGAGGTCGAGAGCCCGGACTCATCGAACCAGATCGCCTCCCGAAAGCGCTCGAGCAGAGCCGCAACAGCGCGCGTCGGGTGCAATGCGCCGCGCTTTGCGGCGGGTAGTGCGAGCTCGGGGCGCGCTGAAGCCGGTTTCACCTTTGCTGCAGTCCGCTTGCCACGCAGAAGCGAGTCTATTGCGCGCAGCGCATGCGCGATGTCGGCGACCGACGCGAGCTCGAATTCGCCGTCGCTCGTCTGAACGCGCACGTCCGTGCCGATCCACGCTTTTCTCTGAGGCAAGGAACCTTCGCTGTAGAGCGTCGTTCTGAGCCCACGTCCTCCGAGGAAGAGCAGGGCGTCATGATCGTGCAGGCGTTCGGCGATTTGCTTCAGACTGGGTGGCAGATAGCCCGCATACCAATGCGAGCTCGCCGATATCGGCAGAATCCCTGTGTACGGCGCCGCATAGACCGACGCGTGTAAATGCTCCGCCAGATTCTCGAGTTTCTCCGCTCCAGCCGCACTCCAGTGCACATCTTCGGCTGCGATCACCGCGGGTTTTTTGGCTGAGGACAGAAAGGCCGCATATTCTTCGATGCGCGCGGTATCGAGTCCCGATAATGCCGGAGGACGAACAGTGGCCGGATCCTCGGTAATTTCCTGCTCGAGCAGGTCGGGTGGGCAGATCAGCGCAACGGGCGCGTATGGCGGCGTCAATGCGCATCGCAGCGCGCGCCGGACGTTTGCCGCGGCATCGTAGCGCGTGTTGAGGCCGAAGACGTCCTTACAGACGGAACGTGCCATCTGCTCGAGCGGTCCCCACAGTATCGGCTGCGTATGAAGGAAGCGCCGGTCCTGTCCGCCGACGAGTACAAGCAGAGGCGTTCCTGCAATGCCGGCCGTGTAGAGCGCGCCCATGCCGTTACCAAGGCCCGGTGCGACGTGGAGGTTCACGACACCGAGCTTTCGTGTCGCGCGGGCATAGCCGTCCGCCATCGGCACCGCTGCGATTTCCGATAGCGCTACGACGTATCGAAGCTTGCTGTGCTGCTCACACGCCCGCACCAGCGGAATTTCGGTGGTACCCGGATTACCGAAGATGACTTCGACGTCATTCTTCTCGAGCGTGTGCAGCAGATAGGAGACAACTTTCACTTTGGTTGCGGCAAGGAACAGAGAGAAACCCATGGTTTCCCGCCGTAACCTCCCCTTCCTTTGTGGGAACAGGAGCATATCGCATTGTTGTGAAGTCTGGTGCTCACTTGTAGGCTTCCTCGACGCCGAGCAACGCTTCACGGAAGCGATGCTTCAGTGCGGTGCCGTCTCGCCGCGGCAATACGAGCGGCGCATGATCGGTCGTCACCTTGAATGCGGCAAAGACCGGTCCGGGCTCGCTACACAGGCGCGGAACCCATGTGCGCAATTCCGCGTTGTCATAGATGGTAGCCGCAGCACGGAAGCCTGCCGCTTTCGCGACACCCGCGAGATCGACGCCGAGCCGGGTGTGAGTTGCCTGCATGCCGGTCTCGCCGTAATGCTCGTTGTCCATGACGATAACCGAGATGTTGGGCGGTTGCTGCACGCCAATCGTTGCGAGCGCACCCAGTCCCATCAGGATTTCTCCATCGCCGGTGATGATCAACACGCGCCGTTTGGGCTGCGCGATCGCAAGGCCGAGCCCGATCATGGCCGCGCCGCCCATGCCGCCCCAGGTGTAGAAATTGAGCGGGTTATCGCCGGCCGCGGCGGTGTCCCAGCATGGCGCCCCGAGACCTGCGACGACGAGAGCCCCATTGCGCCGCTTCAAAATCTCTGCGACGACGGCGCGTCGATCGAGCACGGGCTTTCTGCGTGGCGTCTTCATTTTTTGAATTCCTTTGCGCCGATTACGCGCTGCGAGATCAGCACAGCAACAGCGCGCGAGGTGTTGAAAGCAAGGCGGCCAGCGGCAGACACCGTCTGGACGATCTGGTCGGCATCGTCGGCGCGATGCACGACTACACCCATCGCGGTCAGAACCGGCTGCGTCGCCTGAGCCATGGGCAACTGCCATGGATTGAACTCACCCCATTCCCCGCGCATCGTCACCAGCATCAGGAGGGGCACGCGACATTCCTGCACCATGCTGAGCATGTTGATGCAGTTGCCGACGCCGCTCGACTGCGTGAGCAGCACGCTGCGATCACCGCCGAGCCACGCGCCCACTGCGAGCGCCACACCTTCTTCTTCCGTCGTCAATGGAATCGCACGCATACCACGATCCGATTGGACGAGCGCGATGAGCCGTGCGTGTCCCGAGTCCGGCACGTAGGCGACCTGATGGATGGCCATGTCACGCAACACCGCGTGCAAACGATCGGGCCATGAAGCGGCAGCAGGGGCCGTATCAACGACCGGCGGCGACGTTTTACGCCGCGCCCGCGATCGATCCTCTATGTTGGTTACAACCTTTTTCATCTCACTCCTCTCAGTGTATGTCCTTGATCCTTCATCATTCCGCATTCATGATCATCATTCCGGCTTGATGCCCGCAGCGCGCACGACTTTCGCCCATTTTGCAATTTCACTGCGTATGAGTGCTTTGAACTGATCGGCCGTGCCGGGCGCCGGATCCATGCCATTCGCGGCGAAGCGAGTCCGGGTGTCCGGCTCTTCGAGCGCGTGACGCAGGCTGTTGTTGAGCGTAGTGAGGACGGCCGCCGGCGTTCGGCCGGGCGCGAGCATGCCATACCAGCCGTTCACCTCATACCCTGCAAGTCCCGACTCGATGAACGTTGGCACCTCCGGCATTGCGGCGGCACGCTGCACCGTCGTCACTGCAATCGCCCGCAGCTTGCCGGTCTGAATGTGTGGCCTCAGCGTCGCGATCGAACCGAAGAACATTGAAACCCGGCCGGCAATGAGGTCAGGCAGCACGGCTCCGCCGCCTTTGTATGGAACGTGCTGCATGTCGATGCCGGCTGCGATCTTGAGCAACTCGGCTGCGAGATGAGGCGGGCTGCCCGTCCCCGACGATGCGTAGTTGACCTGACCCTGTTTCGATTTCGCCCATGCATTGAACTCGCTTACCGTTTTCGCCGGAACGCTGGGATTGATCACCATGAGGTACGGCCCGCCCGCCACGACGCCGATGGGGGCGAAGTCGCGTACGGTATCGAATGGCAGGCCGCGCATGATGCTTGGGTTAACGGCGAATCCTGCAGCGACGATCAGGAGCGTGTGTCCGTCGGGCGTGGCGCGTGCGACGATCTCGCATCCAATTACGCTGTTCGCCCCCGCGCGGGTGTCGATGACGAAAGGCTGGCCCAGTCCGATTGAAAGCTTTTCGGCGACGATGCGCGCGAGTATGTCGTTAGTGCCGCCAGGTGCGAATGGAACGATGAACCGGACAGGCTTTTCGGGGTACGCGGCGAGGGCGCTGCACGCGATGCCGGCCGAGAGGACCAGGCAGAGGGCAGCTCGATGCGTGGCTCCTTGCCCGCGTGCTTTCATTTCTTCAGTCCGATCGACTGCATGATGCGCGCAAGCTGCGTGTCCTCGTTCGCCATGAGCTCTCCGAATTCCTGAGCCGGCAGGAACGCGGGTCTCACAAAGAGTTTGTCGCTTCCCTGGATGAAGTCTGCGCTTTCGCACGTTGCGCGTATCGCGGCCTCGAGTGCAGCGATGATCGTTCTCGGCGTTCCTTTCGGGACGGTGATGCCTCGCCACGCGTCGAGCGCGACTTCGACGCCTTGTTCCTGAGCGGTCGGCGCGTCCGGCAGGGCGGCGTCGCGCTTCTGCGTGACGGCGGCGAGTATCCGTACCGCGCCATTCTGCACGTGACCGGCGAGCGCACCCGGCAGTTGAACCATGGCGTCCACGTGACCTCCGAGCAGGCTCGGAACGATCTGCGCCGCCGAATACGGCACGTCGAGAACATCCACGCCCGCGGTCTTGAAGAGGGCGACTGACGTGATATGCGTGTGACTTCCGACGCCTGAGTTCGCGACAGTGATCTTGCCGGGACGCGATTTCGCGTCATTGATGAGGTCTGCCAGCGTCTTCCATCGTGCGTCGCCGCGCACGGCAAGAACCGGCGACTCGATCAGGACGCGCGCGACCGGATCGAACGCACGATAATCGAACGCAAGCTGTCCCGAATGATACGTCGTCGAAATCGAATTCGAGTTCCAGACCAGGCTGTAGCCGTCGGGCTTCTGGCTCGCAACGTATTTGTAACCGATCGCGCCTCCCGCGCCGGGCCGGTTCACCACCATGACATTTGCCCCCAGATTTTTTGCAATCCCCTGAGCGAGCAGTCGAGCGGTGACGTCGGCGGACGAGCCCGCCGGGAATAGCACTGTTATTTCGATGTTGCCGCGCTTGGGATAGGCTACTTCCTGAGCGGATGCGATTACAGCGACCGACAGAAGCGCGCACGCCAATATTCGAATGCCAGGCACTGTATGCATGGATTGTCCTTTGGCGTTAGCGGGCGTGTTCTGCGTGAGTCTTACTTCAGGCGAGTATCTCTGCGACTTCCACACGTCTTCCTTCGCGTGCCGATTTGATGCCGGCGAGGAGCACTGCGAGCGAAGCAGTGGAACGCTCGCCGTCCATCTCCGGCTGACCGTCGCCTCGCACGGCTGCCGCGAATTCCTCGAGCTCCTCGGCTATCGGGTCGTTCTTTTCGCAGGTGACGGGTGTCGAGCGCTCGGTCCCGCGCTTGAGAAAGCGCAATCCCTGATGCAGATCGTAATACGCGCTCGCTTCCTTGCCGTAAATATTCATGGCGTAATACTCGGAGGCCGAAGCGTAGCTCGCGTTGAGCGTCGAGAGCGCGCCGTTCTCGTGCTCGAGCACGAGACTCGCCACGTCCGGGTTGTCGCCCGGGAGCACGAGCTGGGCGAGGCGGCCGCTGACTGCCTTGATCGGTCCGATGAGGTACTCCAGGACATCGGTGTAATGGATTCCGATCTGCAGCATGACACCGCCCGGCATGCCTTCGGCCGTGTAGCGCCACGAGGTCAGATCGATTTGGCCTAAGCGGTCGCGGCTGATATTCGCTTCGGCGTTGACGACCTTCCCGAAAACCCCTGCTTCGATCTGGCGGCGTACCCAGCGGAAGTGACTTTCCTTGCGCCGCTGATAGCCCAGTGCGAGCACGACGCCCGCATCGCGGCACGCCTGCGTCAGCGCACGCGCATCCCCGACGGTGTTCGCAATCGGCTTGTCGAGAAACACATGCTTGCCGGCACGAGCCGCGGCCTGCGTGGTTTCGGCGTGCACGTTGTTCGGCGTCGTATTGATGATCGCCTCGATCGTGCGGTCTTCCAGCAGGGCCTCATAGCTGGGAGCGGGCTTGCAGGTGTACTTGGAAGCGAAAGCCCGCCGCTTCTGCTCCGATCGCGTGTAGCACGCGACGATTTTGAGCGTGCCCGATCGTTTGATCGCGTCTGCCAGCACGTCGGACCACCAGCCCATGCCGATGCACCCGACCCTCACGGGTTCGTAAGGCATTGCGTTTCTCCCGAGCGCTATTTCGAATCGATGGTGTAAGTCGCGCCGATCGCGGTGAGCGCTTCGCGCGCGACGCGGTCGTCGAATTCCCAGGTTCCGCCGCTCACGCCGACGCCGCCTATGCACTCGCCGTCGACGATGATCGGATAACCGCCTTCCATCGCGGTCCAGCGTTCGGCACCGGCGGCAAGCGCCAACCCGATCGCATGCGAGGTGTCGAGAGGTTGTCCCTGTGCGCCTTTGGCTGTTGTGGGCCGCTTGTTGGACGCAGCGCACACGGCTTTGGTAGTCGAGGAGTGAATGGTGTGGAAACGCCCGCCGTCCATGCGCTCGAAGACGATGAGATGCCCTCCGGCATCAGCAATGGCAACGGAGATCGGAACCCGCTCGCGTTCGGCGATCGTAATCGCCGTTTCCATCATCTTGCGGGCGCCAACGAGCGTGAGGCGCTTCGAAGCTGCGACGTACATCGCGTCCTCCTGATATTGGCGCGGAGATTGTTCTTATGCGCGTTGCTTATTGTCGATTGCATTCACGGTTCGCGCAAGGCGGGCGGACTCGCGTGGGCGGCGGATACAATCGGCTTTCAACGGCTTTCGCTGATGTTAGCGGCCTTTATGACCTTGCTCCATTTACCGACTTCCGAGCGGATGAACGCGCGGAATTCATCGGGCGTCGTATGCATCGGCTCCGCGCCTTCACGCTTCAATCGATCGCGCACATCCGCTTCTGCCCCGACGGAGGCAAGATCGGCATTGAGTTTGTTGATGATCGCGGGCGGCGTACGTGCCGCAACCACCAGGCCCCACCAGCCGGTGAATTCGTAGCCCGCCACGCCAGCCTCGGCCACCGTGGGAAGTTGCGGAAGTGCGGCGGATCGCTTCGTCGTGGAGACCGCAAGGGCACGCAAGCGGCCCGCTTCGATATGCGGCATCACTGACAGGATAGTCGTGAACGCAGGTGAGACTCGGCCGGCCAGCAGATCGATCAGCGCGGGGCCGCCGCCTTTGTAATGCACTGGCACCATTTGTATTCCCGTGAGATAGGCGAGAAGCTCCATCGCGATATGAGTCGTGCTGCCTGCGCCGGATGTGGCGTAGGTGAGCTTGCCGGGGTTCGCCTTGGCATACGCAATCAAGTCCTGCACCGATTTCATCGGCAGCGATGGATGCACGACAAGTACGGTCGGGGACGTCGCCAATAGAGAGACAGGAGCGAAATCCTTGATCGTGTCATACGGCAGGTTGGACATCATGCTCGGGTTGGTCGCGAAATTGATGTTGGCCATGAGCAGCGTGTATCCGTCCGGTGCGGCCTTCGCGGCTGCGTCCGTTCCGATGACGCCGCCCGCGCCGCCGCGATTGTCGATCACGACTGCCTGGTTCCACTGCGCGCTCAGCTTG
>JAQGNH010000098.1 GCA_028291945.1 Betaproteobacteria bacterium | reverse complement strand
TCCGATGGCGGCCGCAGGTGACCAATAAACGTTACTGCTTAGGGCGCGAGAAGAAGAGGTATTTGACGAGAGCCGCAATCAGGAGCACGAGCGCGATAACGCTAAGCAAACCGACGATGCCCATGCCGAGCATCATGCCTCCGCCTTCCATCATTGCATTCATGCCATTCTCCGACTAGGCCATCTGATGTGCACCATACGTCATTCGATCACGTGCTGCGTTGCGACCTCGCTTCTGATCTCTACGCAGCTCGTAAGCGCTGTCGGGGATCCGGTTCGAGGCTCCAAGGCATTCCACCAATGCGCGCCTGCCATTCCACGAAGTCAGGCGAACATCTCACGGGACCAAGCCTTGCGCATATATGGGATCAGAAAGCAGGGATCGCCAAAGGGTTCCTCAGGTATTCAGAGCCCCTTCAAAAATCCCGCGTCACGTGGAACGAGAAGACACTGGACCAATGGCTCGCAGGCCCCGAGCGGTTCATCCCCGGTAACAGCATGACTTTTCCTGGCATTCAGAACGCGAGCGCCCGGCAGGATGTGATCGCATATCTCAAAGCGGTGTCGGAGCAAAAAGCGCCCAGCGCGAGCGGGCAAAGTGGAGGAATGATGATGGGACGCTCGGAACGCACGAATCTCAAGAAAGCTGAGTTAGATGCGCAAGTGACCTCGCTTACGCACTGCCGGGATACTTACACGTTGAAGACCGGCAAAGGCAGCACGCACAAGATCTGGGAATTCAATCTCCGCCTCAAGACGGACTCCAGCGAATACGGGCCGTCGCCCGGCAAGCCGGTCATCACCGGCTCCGGGATGATGGGCGACCGCGCTTCGGTCGTCTTCACTTCACCGTCCGAGATCAGCACCTTTATCAAGGAGACGTGCAACTAATCTCTGATAAAGGCTGGGGAGTCAGGCGTTCGCATCACGAGTAGCGCATCGCGGGTAACACGAGCCGCCGACCGAAGAAACAGCGCGGCCAGTGCCAGACCGACTGCAATATCCGGCCAACCCGAATCGGTAAGCCACACGGCGCCGGCAGCTATGAAGACCGCCGTGTTGGACGCGATGTCGTTCCGAGAACACTCCCACACCGAGCTCATGTTCACGTCTTCGCTGCGGTGTTTCCACAAAAGAGCGAGGCAGGTCGCGTTCGCGCCGAGCGCAATGAGACTGACGATACCCATCATCTCGAAAACCGGCACACCTGGGTGTACGACCGCATAGATCACCTGAGCGAAAACAAACACGCCAGCCGAAAGAATGAGAGCCGCTTTGAACAGCGCGACCTTCGCTTTTGCGCGCGGGCCTCGCGCCACTGCATAGATGCTCAGCCCATACGTTGCTGCGTCACCCAGATTATCCAGCGAGTCTGCGAGCAAAGCGCTCGATCGAGCCCACAGTCCTGACCCGAGCTCGACAAAGAACATGACGACATTGATCGCAAGCACAATGCGCAGCGTGCCGCTTTGCCGCTCTTGCAGCGCCTCGATCGCGCACGCCTTGTCGTTGCAACAGTCTGCCATTCACAAACCTCATTTATCCGGAACGGAGAAAAACCCGCTCTTGCTGAGCAGGGGCACGGTAGCCCGCAGTGGAAGTATGAACGCTAAATTCCTTTTGAGCTTTTGTTTCGTCGGTCCTTCACGCCAAAAGTTCCCCCGCGCTCGGCCCAGACGCCCTCGGTCGAACCTGCTAATGGTCGTGTCGATGGTGCGTGTCCGGGAAGTGCGAATGCGTGTGTGTGATGAGCCCGTGATGATGGCCGTGCGTATGGCGCGTTCCCGGCAAAACGGGACGAGTATGCTCGTGCTGATGATGCGCATCGTGCTCGTGTTCATGCTCGTGATCAAGGATCTCGTGCGTATGCTCGTGCTCGTGGCGTTCCGTCAGGTGCAGCCAGACCCCGCACGCCATCAGCAATCCAGCGGCCAAAAGCTTTAACGTTACGGGTTCACCGAGCAGCAGGATTGCGGCGAACGCTCCGGCGAAAGGTGCGGTTGAGAAATACGCGCCCGTCCGTGCCGTTCCGAGATAGCGCATCGCGACGACGAATAGGACGAGACTCACGCCGTAGCTGATGAAGCCCACGCCGCCGGCCGCAAGGATCGTCAGCGCAGCAGGCATCGTGCTGCCGATCCACAACGCAAGCGCGAGATTGACGGTGCCCGCAACGAGGCCTTTCGTCATCGCGATGAACGTGGCATCCGTAAGCGACACCTTGCGCGTAAGGTTGTTGTCGATCGCCCATGAAAGACAGGCAGCGAGCACGCTCAATGCGGGCAGCGCCGCGCCGAAGCGTGTCTCTCCGGGCCACGACAACACCACGGCGCCCGCGACGATCAGCGCCATCCCGAGTGCGATGCGGCGATCGAAGTTTTCGCGAAAGACGAACCACGCAACGAGTGCTGTGAACACGCCTTCGGCATTGAGCAGGAGCGACGCTCCCGACGCCGGCATGCTGGTAAGACCCCACATAAGGAGAACGGGCGCAGCCATTCCGCCAGTGACAGTTGCGCCCAGGAGCCAGGCCGTCTCGATGAGCGAGAGTCGCACGCGAGCGGCGCGCGTGAGCCATCTGAAGACGAACAGCCCAACACCGGAGCCTAGATAGAGCAAAGCGGCCAGTAACCACGGGCTCGTTTCCCCGAGCAGGAGCTTCGCGAGCGGCGTACCCAGACCGAAGAGCGCCGCGGCGCCCAGTGCAGCCCAGACACCCCTATTGGACCAGTGCTTCATTTTCGACATTCATCAACAGCCAAACCGCGATCACCTGCTTGAGGAACATTCGACCGTGCCTTTTCGCCTTCGCCCCACCCCCCAAGAAATCATCAGCTTTTATCAGGGACGTATGCAGCTGAGTTAGATACCTTCCATTCGGGCGCGAAAATCGCAATTCCCCCGCCGTCATTTTGACGAGGTCCGCCATGTTCATTCAGCCGATCGACTATTTTCTCGCGGTATGGTTCGTCCTCGCAGGCGCGTCTGCACTTTACGTCGGGATCGACCAATATCGCAACAACCCAGAGCCCGTCGTCATGAAGTGGGGCTTTATCCTAGTGACGTTATATATGGGTCCACTGGGTTTGCTGCTCTATGTCCTCACGGACAAGGAGCCGCGCCCGGGCGAGCACGAAGACTTCATCAAGCCGCTGTGGAAACAAGGCGTCGGCTCGACGATTCACTGCGTTGCCGGAGACGCGACGGGGATCATCCTTGCCG
>JAQGNH010000086.1 GCA_028291945.1 Betaproteobacteria bacterium | reverse complement strand
CCGCGTGATCGCACGCCCGACGGGGCCCGGCATTCGCGGACAAATCATCGTGCTCCGCGACTCGCCCGTAAAAGACCTGCACGATCTCGATGGTAAAGAAGTCGCCTTTCCCACGCCCGATGGATTTACGGGATATTGGGTCCCTATGGACGCGCTCTTGAACGCCGGGGTGCACGTCAAACCGGTGTTCTCAGGCAACCAGGAAAATTCGATTGGCACGCTGACACGAGAAGAAGTCGCGGCCGCGGGCGTCAACAACACCGTACTGGACCACTTCTCGCGCCGCACGGGCCTGGGCTACCGCGTGCTCTGGAGCTCGCGGCTTTATAACGACCTCTGCATTATGGCAAACCCAAAAACGCCCAAGGCAAAAGTCGACGCCGTGAAAGCCGCTTTGGTGGGTATGGCGAAGGACCCCGCAGGCCGGAAAATACTGGAGGCCGGGGCTGAGTTGCTCAAGCTCGACGGCGAATTGGGATTTGTCGCATCGGACAACCACGACTACGAAAGTTACCGTACGTTCTACAAACAGACGCGCCTCAAGTTTTAGCGATGCGGGCGCGAGCCGCCGCTTCGGCGCAATAGCTCACTCGCGGCATCTGCGGCGCCGATTGCGCCAACGTAGCTGCTCGGCGCGCTTGAGCTCAGATCTCCATGAGATCTTTCCGACGATCACCTGCCCCCTGAAGTTGTCGTGTATCCCCTATAGCCACTGTTCATCGGTAACACCACCCGGCCCGCGCGGGCATGCCGAGTGCCGAATGATTCGGAGCACGGCGGCTGGAGCCACACTCCTTTTCCTTTCCGGTCCTCACCGATGCTCCATGTTTGTCGCCACACAAAGCGAAGGCATCGCCCGGCGCAACAGCACGATAGCGATCGAAAGGTTCAGCAGGTTCCACGCAACGCCGTTCATGAACGCAGCGTGGTAAGAGCCCGTCGCATCGAAGATTCGGCCCGACATCCAGCCGCCTAGCGCCATTCCCAGTAAGGTGCACATGATGACCAGACCGAGGCGGGCACCCGCTTCGCTGGCCGGGAAGTGCTCGCGGATGATGATCGCGTACGAAGGCACGATACCGCCTTGAAACAGGCCAAAGAGCGCCGCGATCACGTATAGCGACACGAGCGAGTCGAACGGCAGGAACAGGAGCAGCGCCACGCCCTGCAATGCCGAGCCGAGCAGGAGCGTCCGTACGCCGCCGATGCGGTCGCAAATCGCGCCTGATATCAGGCGGCTGGCAATACCGAAGGCGAGCATGATCGACAGCATTTGCGCACCACGCGCAGCGCCATAGCCGAGATCGCCGCAGTAGGCAACGATATGTACTTGCGGCATCGACATCGCGACGCAGCACGCGACGCCCGCGACGCACAGCAGTAATTGCGCCTTGAGCGGCGACAGACCGAAGGGCAGACTCGATACCGCACTCGCGCGCAGCTTTGCCGCAACGGACGAGACGGAAGGCGGCCGCCGGCGCATGCATAGCGCGAGCAGTGTCATGCTGACAAAGCAAAAGATCCCCAGCCCGAAGTAGGTTTGCCTCCAGCCGACGCTCTCGACAAAGTGCTGCACCGTCTGCGGCCACACGGCCCCGCCGACATAGTTACCGCTCGCGCAGATCGCCACGGCGATGCCACGGCGGCGCACGAACCACAGTGAAGTGTCGGCGATCAGCGGAGCCATCGTCGCAGAACAACCGAGGAAGCCGATCAGAAGGCCGTGCGCGAGTGCGAAGGTCCAGATGTTGCCGGCCGAGCCGGCTACGCAAAAACCGAGTCCCAACCCGCCCGCGCCGATCAGGAGCGGGACGGTCACGCCGTAACGGTCGGCCAGGCGGCCCATGAGTACGCCGCCGAGGCCAAAGCCGATCATCATCAGCGAATACGGCATCGACGCGTCTGCTCTTGCGATGCCGAACTCTGCCTGAAGCGCGGGCAGCACGACCGGCACGATATACATGCCGCTCGCACCAATCGTCATCAACGCGAGCGCAAGCATGAGGCGCGCAGCGGCGTATGGGGAATCCATTTGTGCGGGTGCAGCGGCCGCTTTCGTCGATGTCACTACGCTCCCCCTCTCAGGCGCAGATTAAACCACGCTGCGGAGGCTTCATTCACGACGACACTAACATCCGCGTTTATCCTCTCGACGTGGCCGATGCGCCGAGCGGCCCGACCCGCGTTTACGGTTGCCGATCTGAGATAATCGATGCAGCCGGTGTAAGTCCGGCACTGCGGGCGGAGGGGCCATGCTGACTTCAACTCATTGGGGCGTATACGATGTCCTCGTCGAAGGCGGCAAGATCGTGCGCGTCATACCGTTCGACAGAGATCCTGACCCCTCGCCCATAGGTCAATCACTGCAAGGCGCAGTGACCGGCCCCACGCGCATACGCCGGCCCGCGGTGCGCAGAAGCTATCTGGAAGGCGGACCCGGCACCGCGAACGAAATGCGCGGCGCCGAGCCGTTCGTCCAGGTGAGCTGGGACGACGCACTGACGCTCGTCGCAGCGGAGCTCAAACGCGTGATCCGGGACTTCGGCAACACTTCCATCTTCGCCGGTTCTTACGGCTGGTCCAGCGCAGGCCGCTTCCACCATGCGCAGAGCCAGGTGCACCGCTTCATGAATTC
>JAQGNH010000085.1 GCA_028291945.1 Betaproteobacteria bacterium | reverse complement strand
CGGGCGTCCTCGGCCGCCGCGACTGAGTCAGCGACGATCATCGCGACGGGCTCGCCGACGTAACGCACGCGCTCCAGGGCGAGCACAGGATGAAAAGGCTTGCGGAGCTGCTGGCCGTCTTTGCCGGGATAATTGACGATGTTGGGCAGCGACTTGAAGCCCGATTCGCGAGCGTCCTGCCCCGTCAGCACGGCTCTGACGCCTGAACGGGCAAGTGCGCGCCCAGTATCGAGCCGAGCGATTTCGGCATGCGCGCGGTCGGCACGCAAAAACACGGCGTGCAACTGTCCTTCGATGTTCCAGTCGGCGGTGTATCGTCCCTGGCCGGTGACGAGACGGAAATCTTCGCGGCGAGTCATGTGCGCTTCCCAGGATTCGGTTCTAACGGATTTTCGCACACGCAAGGCGTCCCCATCTCCCGTTAGACAAGATCGACGTTATCGGCTACAAGTTTCCGAGGCGCATCCATCCGCTTTGCACCATCGATTGCCGTTTATGACTGAACCCCGCTCCGCACTGCCGCTCTCCGGCATACGCGTGCTAGACCTGACTCAGGTCGTCGCCGGTCCTTACTGCACCCTGATGCTGGCTGACATGGGCGCCGAAGTGGTCAAGATCGAGCGGCCGGGACATGGCGACGATCTGCGGCGCACGGTCCCCTACGAAGGCCGCGAAGGTCATGAAGATTACTTCAACGCGCTGAATCGTTCCAAAAAAAGCGTGGCCCTCAACCTCAAGGAGAAGGCGCATCAGGACATCGCTCTGCGTTTGCTAGAGTGTGCCGATGTGCTGGTGGAAAACTTCGCGCCCGGCACCGCTACGCGGCTAGGGCTCGGGTGGGAGGTCGCGCACAAGGTGAATCCACGGCTCGTGTACTGCTCGCTCTCGGGTTTCGGTCAAACCGGACCTTACGCGCACCGCCCGGCAATGGACCCGATCATTCAGGCGATGACGGGCATCATGAGCGTTACCGGATTTCCCGACAGCGAGCCGTCCATGATCGGCGTGCCCTTGGCCGACGTGATCTCCGGTATGTTTGCGGCGTACGCGATCGTGAACGCGCTGCGACTCGTCACCAACACGGGCGGCGGCCAATACATCGACTTGAGCATGCAGGATGCAATGCTCGCTGCGCTCGGTATCCGGATGGGTGAAACGCTGCAGGCGGGAACCTCTCCGAGCCGGCTCGGCAACGAGAATCCGCTACGCGTGCCGGCGAATACCTATCGCACGGGCGATGGCTTGTATATCACGATCATCGTGCACAATGAGGAACAGTGGCGGCCGTTTTGCGAGGCGCTCGGCAAAAGCGAGTGGATCGAGCATCCGCGCTTTCGCACGATGCCGTTGCGCGTGCAGCATCGCGAAGAATTGAATGATCTCATCGCACGGCGTTTTGCAGAGCGCGCTTCGGAACATTGGAAGGTGAGACTGGAGGAGAGTCGCATCTCCTACGGCTTCGTGAATGACTACGCAAGAGCGCTACAGGATCCGCAGGTCGCTCACCGCGGGTTGATCCGCGAGCTCGACCATCCGCGCTCCGGAAAGATCAGAGTCGTTGGCCCGCCGTGGCGCATGTCCGCCACGGACTCGAACATGACCCCCCCTCCAACGCTCGGCCAGCATACCGACGAAGTCTTGAAGCATTGGCTGAACGCACCGGGCATAAACCACAAGTGATCCACTGATAACCCATGCAAGAGCTTATCTGCCGCACTTATCTTTTCGTACCTGCTACGCGCACCGATCGCGTTGCCAAAGCGCTCGCCGCTGCGCCCGATGCAGTCATAGTGGATCTCGAAGATGCCGTCGCGCCTGGCGAGAAGCGCTCGGCGCGCGAGGCCGCTGCGCGCGGGTTCCCGAATGCGGACTCAGTGTTCATACGTGTGAACGGGCCTGAGACCGAATGGTTCGAAGAGGACCTGAAGCTGTGCAGTGCGCTCGACGTCCTGGGCGTGGTCGTCCCCAAAGCCGAAACGCCCGAACAGATGCGGCACGTCGGCAGCCGGCTCAAGCCCGAGTCGATCCTGCTGCCGCTCGTGGAAACCGCGCGCGGCTATGAGAACGCGGGCCGGCTCTGCGCGGTGCTTGGGGTTCAGCGTCTCGTGTTTGGCTCGATCGATTTCCAGCTCGACCTTGGCATCAGTGGCGATCGTGAAGAGCTGTTGTATTTCCGCTCGGGAATCGTGCTCGCTTCGAAGCTCGCCGGCGTGCAGCCGCCGGTCGACGGCGTGACAGTCGATATCGAGAATGTCGAGCGGGTGCGGGACGATGCGCTCTATGCCAAGCGCCTGGGCTTCGGAGGCAAGCTGTGCATCCATCCAAAGCAGATCGCGCCAGTGAACGAGTGCTTCAATCCATCATCCGGTGAGATTACGTGGGCGCAGCGCGTTGTCGATGCTGCAGGTGCGGCCAAGGGCGGTGCAGTTCAGGTGGATGGAAAAATGGTGGATCGGCCGGTGCTGATCAAGGCGCAGGAGATATTGCTGGAAGCTGCGCGGCGAAAAACGTAGCGGGTTCGTTGCCGGTACTGCGCTCTTGAATGCGTAATCCCGATCAATACAGGTCGCTCCGCTTCTTCGGCTTCACTGCCTGAAAGACGCTGTATCCGAGCATGATGTCCGTGACGAACCGGGCGATCACGGCGGGAATTGCGATCCCCGCATGAATCACGATCGCGGCAGCCGAGTAAAAACCAAACTCCAGAGCGCGCACGGCGGGGATAGCAGCGCGCCTGACCTCGAGAACCTCCTGTCGAAGTGACGCGATGTCTTGCCAGCGGCCGGAGTCGACCGCCGCGCGGTCAGCAGGCGCATACAGGTTGCGGCTCAGACAACCGCGTCGATACGCGCGCCACATGCGCTTCGGCTCAAGAACCAATCCCGTTGAAAGTGCAATGAGGTTCATGACGCCGAGCGTGGGCGACACGAATGCGGAGCCGGTGCCAAGCTCCCACCCGCTCACTTCGGCCTCTCCGATGCGTCCGACGCTGTAACCGGTAATCAGGTGATGGAGATCGTGATATTTCAGGAATACGCGGCGTGTCTCGATATTGGGCATCGGTACCAGCATGCAGCCGGTATAGACCGATACCGTGAGCGGTCGGGAGCCGGGAACGTCTCCGAAACCGTTTCTCTTGTAGAAAAAACTCAGTTCTTGCTCGAGCGTCATTCAGACGGGTTCTAGCGGCGATTAACACCGTGTTCGACGGCATCGGAAATCGTCTGCATCAATACGCGTTCGGCGCCCGCAAAGCCGTGCTCCGAAAACGGCCCGCACGCTGCGCCTTGCGTTGCGTTTGCGTCGGAAATGGCTACGAGCGCAACCTTGTACCTGGCAGCCGCGGATTCCACTGCTGAAAACGGAGTCCCCGGGCACGGATCGTGGCGATGGTGGATGAAGAGCTGGGGGACACGGGCGATGGAGAAGTCGAATCCCACCAGTGATCTGTAAGAAGCCTTGCCAGAAAGAATCGTCGATACATGTATCGCGCCGTCGAACACACTGTCTCCATAGCGAGCGAGTGAAGCGGAAGCGAGCGATCCAAAACTGTGTCCGACCAACCAGATTTTCTTGACGCCGGGAAGCGCCTGCCTCAATTGAGACGTCAGTCTACGTACGTCCTCGAACCGGTCCTTCGACATCACGTAGCTCTCTTTGCACTGCTCTTCCTGATCGCTGCGGCAGTCGATCAGTACCGTGCCGACGCCCGGCCGGACCAGCAAACTTCTTGCGCGGACGAGCGGATTGCCGCCCACTCTCGTTTTCATGAGCTTCGACTCGACGATCTCCGCCTTGAGAACTGACGGCTCGCCTGGAAAGAGGAGCACGAGCATTGAAGGGGCATCGCCCTTCACCATCGTCAGAACACCCTGCTGCTCGAGCCCATTGTCCAATCTGGCGGAAACGAGCGAGTCGACCTGCTCCACATCATTTGCTGCTGTCGCTGTGTGTATGAAGCCCCAGAAGAAACACGCTCCTAGTAACGCTCTTATCATCACGGTCACGGCCTTGCTCAAATATCTCTGCATAGGGGCATCAATGGTAACCCCGCGCGTCAAGATGTGGGAGCCAAGAGGTTGGCATCACGAGTCAAGGCCCATGCGCCATTCGATTGCTTGCGAAAAACGGACAGCGCGTTGCCCGCGCGAATCATTTCATTGCCATCGGAGAGCGGAACAACCTTCACAGTGAGCTTGGTCCAGCAGTACGCCAGGTTTCCGGACACCTCGACTTCCTGGACTTCCCCTGTGGATACGATGCGATTATGGACAAGGACCGCGCGGAGTCCGTGCTCGAACGAGCTGCGGCCTTCCATGGGGGGTTGACCGGGAACAAGGAAGACGACGTCATCGGTCATCAAGCCAAGGATAGTCTCCACGTCTCCTGCAGCGGTCGCGCGGTGCCACAGATTGATAAGATCGCGAATGGCTTGTTCGTCAGTGCTCATGGGAACACTCCTCGAGCTGCGCCCCGACGCCGCTGCCCGCGCATCTGCTAACCCTCACGAAGAGCGGCGCTCGCAGAACGTCCGCTGTCGCGAGCGTTGTCGGACTCGATTTTGGACGCGATAAAACTGTCGATAACGATTGCTGCCACTAAAAGTACGGCCAGAAGCAGAATGCTTTTCGGTCGGTCGATCGAGGAATCGCTGGCCACCGCCTCCAGCGTCAGGAATGGAAAACCGAAAAAAGAAAGGAGCGCCCAGGCGCCGTAGATGATCACGATGGAAATCACAAATAAATGACCGCTGTAAAAAAGCCCGCCGTACAAGAGTACGTTCGGCAAAAGGATTGCGAGCACGCATGAAATCATCCACCGGCTCAGGAGGTCGAGGCGTGCAAGCCGACCGCACCCACGACACTGTGCCATACCGTCCAGCGCTGCGTACAACATGTCGCGAGGCGTAAAGACCCTTCGATTGCAGCTCGGGCACGGGATCATCGCGGCCTAGCTTCGAAGATCGGCGCTGGTCATTGCGAGCGTCCGCTTTGCATTGATCGGCTGGAGGACATATCAAAACGGCAGCTGGATAATCTTCGCGCCTTGCGCAGTAGGGCCGAGTGCAATAATTCCACGCGCCAGGCCACGATGTTGCTGTGCTGCAAAGTCGGGACCCAGCGCAGTCGAGATCATGGCAATCCAGAGATGTTGGTGTTGGACGGGTAACGCGTAAGACCTCCGCTTACGTACCCGTACAGAGCTCCTATTTTGCGGCTCTCCGGATCAGCTTCGGATACACGACGCTGTCGCCCTGCGAGAACATCCACTCCATCTCTTCTTTCGTGATGTATTCGGGCTGCGTGCCTTTCGCGGCGCTCAGCAGCTCGACGATGAGCTGGCGTTTCACTTCCGACGTGTACGAGTTCACGCGGTGATAGCACTCCGAGACGGTTCTGCCGAGCACCGTGATCCCGTGGCGCTTCATCACGATGCAGTTCGTGTCCTGGATGAACGTCTTGATGGGCGCGACGTCTTCCTCGACGTTCAGGTGCGCGGGAAGGTAAGCGATCGGTTTCTGCATCAGGTACGAGAACGTCAGCGAAAAACTCTTGATTTCCTCACAGCCCGCAGCCATGAGCGCGATTGTCTCGTCGTGATGCAGGTGTATCACGCAGTCCACGTCCGAACGCAGTCGCAGGATCTCGCGATTCATCTGGTGCCCGACGCTGGTGGCGGCGTTGCCGTGGAGCACGCGTCCATAAGGAATGTCCGTGATCACGACGTCGTCCACGCCCATCTCTTCCAGGGAGACGCCGGCGGGCTTGGCGTAGGCGAGACCGTCCGCAAAGTCCGGATGCGCGACGCGGATGACCATACCGCCCAGCGTGCTCTGCACGTAACCGCGCGCGGCCAGCATGTGCGCGTAACGAACGAAATTTTGCGCAATGCTGCGGTCGAATTTGACGGCCGGGTCGGGCGCGTATTCGTTGACCTGGAAGGGAGGTTCGGCGATATCCATGGCCCACTCCGTAAGAACGATTCGTGCTTATGATCTTAGCACTCGCACGCCAGCCGGCGTGTGGTTGATCGAATCCGCATCGTAGATAATCACGTCGCTAACAATTACAGGACCTTTCATGAAAAACCGGTCGGCATGCTTTTGGTGCTGGGGCGCGTTGTCGCTCACCAGCATGGTGCCCGCGCTCGCAGCAGAAGGCGCCTATCCGCAGCGGCCGATTCGCCTGATCATTCCGCAATCGCCGGGCGGCGCCTCCGATACAGTCGGCCGGACGGTCGCGCAGAAATTGAGCGAGCGCCTGGGGCACCAGGTGGTTTCCGACAATCGACCGGGCGCAACGGGCAACGTCGGTGCCGAGATCGTCAAAAACGCGGCCCCCGACGGCTACACCATGCTGCTGACCGCGCCCAATCTCGTGACAAGCCCGAGTCTTTATGCGAGAACGAATTTCGATCCGATCGCCGATTTCGCTCCGGTTTCGCAAACGACGATGTCGCCGAATGTCTTCCTCGTGCATCCGGCGTTCGCTGCGCGCAACATGAAGGAGCTCATCGAAATCGTCAAATCGAAGCCGGGGCAGATCGACTACTCTTCGTCGGGCACCGCGTCTACACAGCATCTCGCAGGTGAGCTTCTGAACATCCTGGCAGGCGTGCAGCTCGTGCATATCCCCTACAAAGGCGGGGGTCCGGCGCTGCTCGACCTGATGGCCGGCCGCGTGCCCGTGATGGTGTCGACGCTGCCTTCGGCGGTACCGCAGATCAAGGCGGGCAAGGTGCGGGCGCTGGCGGTGACAAGCGCGAAGCGCTCCGTTGCACTGCCCGAGTTGCCGACTGTCGCCGAGGCCGCGGGTCTTGCGGGCTATGAGGCGAGCACGTGGCAGGGTTTTGTCTTTCCTGCGGCAACGCCTGCCCATGTCGTGCAACGCATGGCGACTGAAACCGCGAAGGTGCTCTCGATGAAGGACGTACAGGAGCGCTTGCGCGATCAGGGTTACGAGCCCGTCGGAAGCTCGCCCGCTCAGTTCGGCGCGTATATCAAATCAGAGCTCGTAAAGTGGACCAAAGTGATCAAAGGCGCGGGAATCAAGGGCGAGTAGGAAGCGCAAAGAGTTTCTCGACTTCCGGCGTTTCGGAAATGAAACCCTGCTGCTTCAGATACAGCGCAAGGCGCTCGATGACCATTCGATTTAGCGGAGCCAATCCGTAAGGCAGTGGGTCGCCGCCAAAGATTTCGAAGGTGCGCGCCCAGTTCGTCTTGCCCCACGGCACCAGCGTTGCGCCGAGCTGCCTGCGATAGGCACTTTCTTTGGCGGCGCCATAGGCGCGGCACACCGCGTCGACGATTTCGCCATGCTTTTCCAGGGTGTCGTTGCGAATCACCACGCAATGCATGATCGGATAAATCGATGTGCGCTCGTAATATGCGCGCTCTGCAGCCTGAGTGTCGGCCAGTATCGGGCGCAGCCGGCGTTCCTGCGCCGGAAGTGCAGAGTCTTTCAATGAGAAACCGAGCATTGCATCGATTGCGCGATCGAGCAGGAGCTGCTCCAGATCGGCATTCGTTGTTTCAACTCTCGCGCCGGCCGGAAACGCGAACCGCTGCGGGGTGCGCGTTACCCACGTTATTGAACGAGGGTCAACTCCGTACTCTTCCTGCAGCAGGCCGCGGAACCACACGGCTGCGGTCATCGAGTAGTCTTCGACCCCGATGCGTGCGCCCACAAGCTGGCCGAGTGCGGTCAATGCACTGTCGTGCCGCGTGACCGCAAGCCCGTGCCGAAACGCGCGGACTGGAAACACAGGCACCGCTGTCAGCCAATGCTGGCCGGCGCCTCGCAGAGTGATGTAGTTCGCGAGCGAGAATTCACAGACTTCGAATGCGCGCGATTCGAGCATGGCGACGAAGATGTCCTGCACGCGCATGGGCTGGTATCGGACACGCAGGCCGTTCGCGCAAGCGCCGTCGATGCCGAGAGTATGC
>JAQGNH010000051.1 GCA_028291945.1 Betaproteobacteria bacterium | reverse complement strand
CGAGAAACATCTACATCGAGAAGTGCGCGCCGATCGCGGACTTCGTTTTCGGCGCACCGTTGCGGATGACACGGCCTCATCGATCCGCCTCGACGACTGCGCTCGTCAAAGAGGCGCTCGTTGCGATGGGCACGTTCTCGAGCGCGCGTATCCGTCCGCCGGATATCGACTCAGGTCCGGAGGATCGCGAAGCGGTGCGAAACCTTCTCAAAAAACTCGAGTTGCTGCCGTAGTCGGTTGCAGCGCGACGGAGTGCGCATCGCTGACTTTCAATGCCATCGTGCGTCAGAATTGATCGTGCCTGAGTATGGGTGGGATGGGCGTTTTCGCTTCCTCTACTCTCTCCTAGATATGTGAAGGCTTCGAACGGTACGCCCAACCTCCGTGCCAATTCGCTGCCGAGATCCACAGCGGCGGTGCTCCAGAGCAGGGGTCGCCCTACGATGCGCTGAATGTTCAGCGTATCGTTTCGTCCGCGCGCAGGAGCAAAGTCCTCGGTGGCGTAATGCCGAGCATGCTCGCGGTCTTCAGATTGATGACGAGTTGAAAGCGCGTGGGCTGTTCAATCGGCAGTTCCGCGGCCTTAGCGCCGCGTGCGAGTTTGTCGACATAAGTGCCGACACGCCGATAGCTGTCCGGAAAACTTTCACCGTAGCTCATGAACCCCCCTTCGATTACGAACTCACGTGGGCCATAGAGTGTCGGCATTCGTAGCTGATTGACGGCATCGATGATCCGGTGCCGTAAATTGAATGTCATCGGATCGTCCGGCAAGACGATCAGGCCGTCGGCGCTGATTTTCTTCAGTCGATCCAGCGCGGCATTGAGATCTGCCGGGCCCCGCACATCCGCACGCACCGGCGTGATCCGGAGCGGGCGCGCAGCGGCTTCCACATCCGACCACAGTGCTTCGTGCGCGGTGTTGGTGGTGTTAATGAACACCGCGATGCGTGTTGCGTTCGGCACCGCCGCATGCAACAGCTCCAGCATCTTTGGGATGAGCTCACGCGATTGGCTCGAACGGCCGGTGACGTTCGTTCCCGGCTGAGCGAGCGTTCGCACAAAACCCTGCCCCACGGGATCGGCCACGTTCACCATCAGGATCGGAATATTCTGGGTAGCTTGCATCGCGGCGCGCGTCGAACCCGCGCAAGCGGTGATGATGATATCCGGCCGCAGGCTCACGAGTTCGCGCGCGGTAGGCGGCATCTGATCGGGGCCAAACTGGGTGTAGCGACGGTCGACCGTGAGATTCTTGCCCTCGACGTAGCCGAGCTCGCGGAGCCCGGAAATGAGGGATTCGACTGGGGCGGCGTAGATAGTCTCGTAGCCGGAAAACAGAATTGCGACGCGAAGGTTTTTCTCAGCCGCAAACGCCACTCCCGCGGCGCACAATGCCGGCAGTGCAAGGGCTTTGCAGAAGGTTCTGCGGGATGTCGAAATCATCTCCCTTCTCCTTTAGCGATTCTCGCCCCAGTGTGACGCATGGCGGCCGCAGATACTAGCGCATGTACGCAGGCTCACGCGACCGACAGGGTTTTTACTTTACGGCCAACTCTTCGCGCACCCTCGCCGTCATGCGTAGAGTCGGGGTGCCGGGTGGAAAGAACAGCACGTACTTGCCGTTGCGGTCGAGCAAGAAAGTGAAGGCTGAATGATCGATGAAATAGGTTTTCACGCCCGGCGCCGTCACTTTCTCGAAGAACACCTTATAGGCTGTAGCAACCCGGCGTATTTCGTCTTCGCTGCCGGTCAACGCCACGATGCGCGGATGAAATGCCGCGACATAGCCGCGCAACACCTCGCGCGTGTCGCGCGCTGGATCGAGTGTCACGAATAGCGGCTGCACCTGATCGCCACTTTTGCCGAGCGAGTTGAGAGTTTGTGCAATGAGGGCGAGATCGATGGGACACACATCGGGGCAGAACGTGAAGCCGAAGTAGAGCAGCACGACCTTGCCGCGAAAATCGGAGAGGCTCACGCGCTCGCCGTGCGGGTTGGTGAGTGTGAACGGCGCGCCGATGGCGGCCTTGCCCGACATCAGCTCGTTCATGAATTGTGCCGCTTCGGCGCGGCGCACTTCTGATTGCGCAGGCGTCTGCGTTGCCCACAGTGCTGCGCACAGGGCGAGCGCCGCACCTACCCCGAGCATCCGCGCGGGCCTCATGCGCCGAAGGTGTACTCTGTGCCTGTGGTGGAGGTCAGGACGCGGTCGGCGAGATCGGTGCGCAGGAGTGCGATCAGTCCCGGGCCTGAACAGTGCATCGGGATGATCACGTCCGGATCGAGCGTCTTCATCTCCGCGACGGTCTGCCGCAGATAATCCTCGGGCGCCGGGAACAAATGAAAACCGCCCAGCGCGGCATGCACCTTTTTTACGCCGGACACTTCCATTGCCTGACGCACGGTATTGATGATGCCCGCGTGACCGCACGACGAGATCACCACGAGCCCGCGATCTTTCACATTGAAGCAGGTGCCGTGCTCGTGGATCTGTTGGTCCGCGACCGGCTTGCCCTCGGCCTTGGCGTTCGCGTCAGGAAGGTCGCAACCTACGCCCTTGGTTTTGTAGTACTCGACCAGCGCGCCCGCCCCCACGCGCTCGAAGCTGCTCCGCGCTATCATGCCCGTCGAAAACGCATGGCCCATGATGACCGTCGGCTGTTCGCACGAGACGATCTTCACGCGGTGTTTTTCCAGATCACGGCGGTCGAGCACGCCGGTGTCGGTGAAAAGGCCGGGGCCGCCCCTCTGCACTACGCGGTTGCAGAAATTGTCTTCGCCACCGGCGTATAGGGCGAGATCGTCCGGCAGTTTGCTGCGAAATTTATCGAGGTAACCAGGCAGGCCGCCAAAATGGTCATTATGGCCATGACTCATGATGAGTCCCTGCATCTTCGCGCCGTCGATGCCCATGTATTCCATGTTGTTGAGCAACGCATTCGGGGTGAAACCGAAGTCGAGCAACAGGTGGCGTGTCTCGGGACCCATGCGCGATTCCAGCGCGAGCGCCAAGCCCCATTCGTTATGCAGCGTCCTGCGCCAGTCGACGGCCGGATTTCCCGCTGGGATTCTGATCGGTGTGCGGCGAATTTTCACCCACTTCGACGAACCAGGGCGATCGGTATCGTAGGTGCTATCCGTGATCACGCGTATCGTCAGGCTGTCCACGGTGGGCACGGCGAAGCGCTTGGGCGCTTGTGTAAGCGCATGTCGAGCAAGGCCCATCTGTGCGATGACAGCGGCGGATCCAAGAATAAACTGGCGGCGGTTCACACTCATGGTCATAGCGGGGCTCCGTGGTCGGTGTTGAACGCATTGGCACGGCCATCCTAGTGGCGCCTCTCGCAAGCAGCAATGTGGCTGAGGGGCTAGCCCCAAAGGGCAGTCTCACGCCGTGTTGCGCGGTGTAGACTGCGGTTCGTGAAAATCCTCATCATCGATGATCATCCGCTGGTGCGGGACGCCATGTCTCGCATCGTCGTTGAGCTCGCTGAGACGGTGGAAGTATTGGAGGCGGCGGACTGCGCGCGCGGACTCGAGCTCGCGCGGGACGTTCCGGATATTGCCGACGTCGATCTAGTGCTGCTGGATCTCAATTTGCCGGGGGTGCGGGGTTTCGAGGCATTGGAACAGTTTCGCCGCGAATATCCGGCGCTGCCGGTAGTGGTCGTTTCGATGTATCACGACGGCGACACGGTGCGCGAAGTCATCCGGCGTGGCGCCATGGGCTTCATTCCCAAGGTGTACTCCAAGGAGATCATCCTCGGTGCGCTGCGTCTCGTGCTGTCCGGAGCGGTTTATGTGCCGCCGCAGGCGATGGCGCAGGATGTCGGCGCGCCAGCCGAGCAATCGCCAGGACGCGCGGCGATGTCGCTATCCAAACTTGGCGAGCTCGGATTGACGCCCCGTCAGGGCCAGGTGCTCGCGCTGATGATGCGCGGCCTCAGCAACAAGGATATCTGCCGCGACCTGGGGCTTGCGCAGCGCACCGTCAAGTTGCACGTGACGGCGGTGCTCAACACGCTGCGCGTATCGAGCCGCACGCAGGCGGTGATTGCAGCCGTGCAGTTGGGACTGAACGCCGAGAATCTCGCGCGTGGCGCCGGTGGACGCTGACTCGAGCACATCAGCGCACGATGTCCGCGGCGTGCAGGTGATGCAGCATCGCGCGCAGTTTCGCGGCCTGCAGCGGTTTGTGCAGCAGGTGCAGCGATTCCCGCGCAGCGTGGGCGCGCAGTTCTGCCGTGACATCGCCGCTCACCAGCACGGCGGGAATTTCCTGCGCGCGCGCCGCACGAATGCGTGCGATCGCGTCAACACCGCTTTCGTGGTCGTGCCCGTTCTCGTCAGTGAGGTGATAATCGCTGACGATTACATCGGGCGTGCGGCTGTCGCGTGTGAGTGCGCCGAGCGCGCCCTGGATCGAGCCAGCGCTGATCACGTCCCATCCCCACTGTCGGAGCAGTCCGGACGCGGCGTCACGCGCATTTGCGTCGTCATCGATGATCAGCGCAAGGCCGCCGGCGAAACGGGACTGCGGGATCTCGCGCGGGGCGGGTACGTCGACCGTCGATCCCGCGGGCGCAAGAGGCACCGTGATACTGAACAGCGACCCCTTGCCGGGCGTGGAACGCACCGTGACCGCGACCTCCAGTAATTGCGCGATGCGGCGCACGATGGCAAGGCCCAGACCCATACCGGCGGATTCGAGGCTCCCGGCGTGGCCGCGGTAGAACTCGTCGAAGATGTGCCTGGATTCCTCTTGCGCGATGCCCGCGCCCGTATCCCACACGTCGATGCGCGCGTGCGAGCCTGGGTATCTGCGCCGCACGCCGATCAGCACGCCCCCCTCGCGCGTATAGCGCAAGGCGTTGGACACCAGGTTGAGCAGGATACGTTCGACCAGCAGCACGTCGCTCGCGAGTAACAGACGAGACGGGCGCACGCGCATGCGCAGTCCCTTGGCTGCAGCCAGGACGGCGAAGCTCTGTTCGATTCTGTCGAGCACCGACTGCGCGGCGAAGTGGGTCGCGTTTACCTGGAGGGTATTGGAATCCAGCTTCGAGATGTCGAGCAGGGCATCGAGCAAGCCCGAGATCGATTGCCACGACGATTCTATTCTTCCGATCAGGGATTCGCGCATGAGGTCGCCGCGCGCCTCCTTCGCCTGCGCGACGAATAGTCCCAGCGCATGTACCGGCTGCCGCAGATCGTGGCTCGCCACCGCAAGAAAACGCGACTTGGCGTTATTCGCCTCGGCCAGCGCGCGCGTGCGATCCTCGATTTTCTGTTCGAGGCCGGAGCGCGATTCGTGCAGGCGCTGCGCCATGGTGTTGAACTCATGCGCCAGCGTTTCCAGCTCGTCGCCGGTGGTAATCGACACGCGCTCGTCGAGCTTGCCTTCGCCGATTCGCGCCGCTCCAATTTGCAGCGCGCGGATTGGCGTCGTCATATGCCTTGCCAGAGCAACGCTCAGCGCGATGCAAAACGCGAGGCTCGCGATCAGCACCAATGCCGTGCGCGCAATCGAGGCGTAGAGCGGCGCAAAGGCTTCCGTCAAAGGCTGCTCGACGTAGACGAACCAGCCCGGCGCGGGCACGGGCATCCATGCGGAGAGAGAGGGGCGCGCTTTGCCGTCTGCGGCAGTGGCGGAGATCAATACGGTATCCGCGCCTGATTCGGGTTTGGACATGAGTGCTCGCACCTGAGGCAAAGCCGAAAGATCCGTCTGCTTGAGCACGAGGCTGATATCCGGATGAGATATGAGCCTGCCTTGCCCATCGATGACATAGGCGTAACCTGACGCGCCAACGTGCAGGGTCGATACGACATCCCACACGAACTTGAGATTGATCTCGGCGACAACAATGCCCGCTTGCGGCTCGTCGCCTGCGACCGCGACCGATAGATAGGGCTCTGTTTGCTGGCGAAAATACACCGTACCGAACGTAGTCTTGCCTGCTCCAGCGGCGATAATCATCGGATCGGCGGAGCGGTCGCGCGTGCCGCGCAACACGTCGGGCGCAATGCGCGACAAGCGCAGGCGCTCCGTGCCGGCGGCGTCGACCCAAGCGGCTTCAATGACAGCTGAATTGATGCGCAGAAGCTTGATGAGCTCCTGATGCTGTTCATCGAGAGCAGCGTCTTCGCGGGTAACCGTATGCGCGAGCAGCGCCGCGCGCAAGTGGCTCTCGATCGTGCGCAAATACTGCTCGATGCTCGTCGCCGCTACGCGCGCTTTCTCGAGGTGCAGCGCATTCATCAGTAGCCGCGTGTCCCGGTAGCTGAAGGCAAGGCTGACCAACCCGCTTGTGAGCACGCCGAGCGTGACCACGCCGGCGAAATAAGCCGCGTATTTCCGGAACAGGCGACCCCGCATCGGCATGACAATCTCGCAGATCGTTAATCAAAACCTCTGCTTGAGTCTAACCGCTTCAGATGACGGCCGCGGCCGAGAGCGAGTGTCTTGGCTTCTGGTAGTACGTGCTAAAACAATTCAGCAAACGCGTCACGGTGGCGGAGCCCGCGAAGTTGGCCTCGGGGTCGAGAGCCGCCCATGAGTACGGTGCGCCTAGAGCGCGGTCCGGCCTCAACCGAAAACGCTCCTCTGCTACTCGTCCTTCCCATACAACACCCGCCGATGCGGCAGATTGATCACCGCACGCGAAATGCGCGAGTCGATGATCATCGGCCCCGGTTTCGAGACCCACTCCTGAACGCCCTTACGCACTTCCTCGATCGTGCGCGCGAGGCATCCGCGTGCGCCGTAAGCGCGTGCGATCGCGCCGAGATCCGGCG
>JAQGNH010000024.1 GCA_028291945.1 Betaproteobacteria bacterium | reverse complement strand
CACCAGGTTTTCAGGCGGATCCAGCGCAAGTCCATCCACGCGCCCCTGTACGCCACCCGGCTCCCACAGCGGTTCCCGCCCACCGACAACAGGGATACGCGCGACGTTATAAACGGGCGGCGGCGAGACAGTCGCCCACTCGAGAGTGGACGCCCCCCACGGGTTATCGCCTGCGGGCGCGCCACCGCGATAGCTGCGAATCACGTTCACCAGAAATACGACAATGCTCACGGCGATCATGAGAGCGCCGAGGCTCGCCAAAGCGTTCAGCTCGTTCCATCGAATGTTCGACGGATAGGTATATACGCGTCGCGGAATGCCATATAGGCCGAGATGATGCATCGTGTAAAACGTCACGTTGAATCCCATGAAGAAGAGCCAGAAGTTCCATTTGCCGAGGCGCTCGCTCAACATGCGTCCGGTGATCTTCGGAAACCAGTAGTAGAACGCGCCGAACAACGGAAACACGGCGCCCCCAATCAGCACGTAATGCAGGTGCGCCACGACGAAATAGGTGTCATGCACCTGGAGATCCAGCGGGACCGATGCCAGCATGATTCCAGTAAGTCCGCCGATTACGAGAATCACGAAAAAGGCGAGCACGAACAAAAGCGGCGTGCGGAAATTGAGCCGACCCGCCCACAGTGTTGCGATCCAGCACATGATCTGCAGCGCCGTCGGAATGGCGATGATCATGCTCGCCGCAGTGAAAAAGCTCTTGCCGAGCTCCGGCGCATCCGTGGCAAACATGTGATGCACCCACAAACCGAAACCGAGAAAGCCTGTGGCGATTACCGACAGCACCATCACTGGATAGCCGAAGATCGGCCTGCGCGCAAACGTGGAGATGATCGAGGACATGAAACCGAGCGCCGGAATGAAAATGATGTAGACCTCCGGGTGACCGAAAAACCAGAACAGGTGCTGCCACAGCATCGAATCGCCGCCTTCAGCGGGATTGTAGAAGTGTGTGCCGACGAGCCGATCGGTGATGAGCGCGGTGCTCGCAAACATCACGGCGGGCATCGCGAACATGATCATGAAGGACGTCACGAGCATGGCCCAGACGAAGAGCGGTATTCGATTCAATGTCATACCCGGCGCGCGCAGCTTGAATGTCGTCGTGATGAGGATCACTGCGACAATCAGCCCCGAGACTTCGGTGAACGTGATCATCTGCGCCCAGATATCGACGCGCTTTCCGGGCGAATACTGCGGACCTGCCAGCGGTGTATAGCTGAACCAGCCGGCGTCCGGACCGGTATTGACGAAGAAAGCCCCATACAACATGAGGCCCCCGAACAGATACACCCAATACGCATACGTATTCAGCCGCGGGAACGCAATGTTTCGCGTGCCGACCATGAGCGGCACCAGATAGACACCCATCGCTTCCATCACAGGCACTGCGAACAGGAACATCATGGTCGTGCCGTGCATGGTGAAGATCTGGTTATAGAGGTCCGGCCCGATCAAGCCGTTGTCGGGACGCGCGAGCTGCAACCTCATCAGCGCGGCCAATATTCCACCCGCTGCGAAAAAGCCCATCGCCGTCAGGATGAAGCGCCGCCCGATCGTCTTGTGATCGATATTGGAGAGCCAGCCGATCAAGCCCGGCGGGCTGCCCCACGCGCGCTCGAGTGTCTCGCGCTCGGCCCCTGAAACTTCGCCTCTGCCCACCGGAATCTCAGGCTTCATTCGAGGCTCTCTAGATACACGAGCAGCGCCTGCAAGTCGGCAGGCGGCAGCGTGATCGCCGGCATGTTAGTCCCGGGCTTGATGTGCTGCGGATCGACTATCCAGCCGGCAAGATGTCCCCTCGTATTCGGAAGCACACCCGCTGCAAGCGTCTGGCGGCTCGCCAGATGCGTCAGGTCTGGTGCCATTTTCGCGTTAGCCGAGGTGCCTTGTATGGCGTGACACATCACGCAAGGTGAATTCAGAAAGACCTGCTGACCGCGCTTCTGAACGTCATCCGCAGGCTGCTTCGAGGGCGCGCGCTGCGCCTGCGCCCACTGCTCGTACTGCTGGGGGTCATCTGCGATCACGAGAAATCCCATTTTGGCGTGTTGATAGCCGCAGAACTCGGCGCACTGCCCGCGAAAGACACCCGGTTTATCCGCGCGCAGCTGCAACGTCAGCGTGTGGCCGGGTATCAGGTCTTTCTTGCCGCTCAGGTTAGGCACCCAGAAGCTGTGTATGACATCGGGCGACGCGAGCCTCAGGAGCACGGGTCGACCCACAGGAATGTGCAGCTCGTTGGCCGTATCGAACGCACGCGTCGGGTCCTCCGGGTAGTACGTCGCCTGCCACCACCACTGCTGGCCACTCACCTGGATCACCAAGCCATCTTTCAATGGCAGGCTCGCAAGCGCCCGATCCGTGACTACGCTCGCGATCAGCAGGCCGAGCAAACCGATGATCGACAGAACTGTTCCGATGATGACGGCGCGCGTGAGCCGCCGCTCAGGTGTCCTGATGACTGCGGTGTCGGGTGGTGTTGATTCCGTTGCTCGAGGGGCACGCCACAGCGCGAGGCCGAACGCGACCACAATGGCGATGAAGACGACTGTGCATGTTATGAGCATGACGAGCCACAAGCTGTAGACGTGGTCCGCTTGTACGCCGGTAGGCAACAACGCATTTTGAAAAGGCGCGGCGAGCGCGTGCCGCGGGAGCAACACGATTGCGGCGAAAAAAAAACAAGCGCGTGTCATGTCCTACTGGGCTACGCTGCTTGCCTTGGGCTGTTGCGGATCGCGTGTCGCTTCAGGTCCACCCGCTTGCATGTTGTCACTGCGCGAGGGCGCCACATCACTTCGCAAGAGGCCGCTCATCGATCGCACATAGGCCACGATCTGCCATACCTGCGCTTCCGGGATCTTGCCTGCGAACGACGGCATACCGTTCGGCCGTCCCTGTACGATAGTCGTGAAGATGTTCTCCGGCTGATGGCCGTAAATCCATTTGTCATCCATGAGCGCCGGACCGCTGCCGCCTCCGCCGTGTGAATGACAGCCGACGCAGTTGAACCATGTAAAAAGGCGCTGCCCCTGGGCTACGGCGTAGGCGTTCTCCTCATAACTGTTCTTTACCGGGGTTGCAGGCGTAACGCCGCCCGCCTGAATCTGTGAAAGACGAATGGAGTCGGCAGGCACGGACTTCGATGCCGGCTCAGCGAACC
>JAQGNH010000009.1 GCA_028291945.1 Betaproteobacteria bacterium | reverse complement strand
TATTCGTTAGTGACCCAAGCGCGCCCGCAGACTCGAATCCAAAGCGGAAAACATCGAGTGTTCGGGTCGATTCATTCGTAATCTGCAGGCGCATGTCCTGCCTTCACTGGCAGCTACCTGCCAGCTGCGAGAAGTATCACTGAATGCACGACGCACTAACTATATTGGGTCGATATCCGCCTGTCACATTACCCGAAACGCCCCCACGATTTCCCGTAGTTCGGTAAGGCGGAAACAGCGCGAGCGCCCGGATTCGCGCCAGCAGTTCGATCTCGAGGGAGCATCCGCAGAGTAGGTCCGCCATTGTGTACCTTCCGCGGCTATACTCACTCCGCGCACCATCACCGCCGGAGGAGACAGGATCATGCGATCCCTTGCGCTATGCAGCATTCTTGGCTGTGCCGCCTTCCTTTGTATCGCTGGCGCAGCCGCTCAGACCCCCGCCGTCAAGCCGGCGGCATCGTTCCCGACCAAGCCGATCCGCATCATTATTCCGTATCCGCCGGGCGGGACCTCCGACATCCTGGCACGTCTGCTCGGCGTCAAGATCACGGAAGCCTGGAGCCAATCTGTCCTGGTAGACAGCCGCTCGGGCGCCAACGGCAACATCGGGTCGGAGTTCGTGGCTCGCGCGCCCGCTGACGGATACACCTACCTCTTGACCGATATCGGCAACCTGTCGGTCGCACCGAACGTCTTCAAGCTGTCCTACGATCCGCACAAGGATCTCGCAACTGTGACCACGGTGTCGTACTCGCCGCATTTGCTGACCACGCATCCCAGCCTGCCGGTCAAGACCACGCGCGAGCTGATCGCCCTCGCGAAGGCGAATCCGGGCAAGCTCAACCTCCCGACCGGGCTCGGCGGCGCGACCCATTTCGCCGCCATGGAGTTCGCCCAGCGCACCGGCATCAACTGGGTCTACATCGGCACGCGCGGGGGTTCGGATTCTTCGCGGTCGGTCATGGGCGGGGAGACCGAAATCTTATTGCTCGGCATGTTGCAGACGCTCCCACACGTGAAGAACGGCCGGCTCAAGCTGATCGCGGTGTCGAGCGAAAAACGCCTCGCGTCGCTCCCCGACACGGCGACAATAAGCGAAGCCCCCGGTCTTGCCGGGTTCATTTCTGGATCATGGCAGGGCATGCTGGCGCCGGCCAGGACGCCGCCGGAGATCATCGAGAAGGTCAATGCCGAGATGGCCCGCATCCTCGCTACGCCGGACATGAAAGAAAAGCTCCAGACGCAGGGTACCGAGCCCCTCCCGACGAGCCCTCAGGTGATGGCCAAGTGGATGGCTACAGAGAAGGAACGCAATGCGAAGCTCATCAAGGATACCGGGTTCAACATAAGCAACTGAAAACGGAGGGACCCCGCATTGGCGGGCAACGCCGACGAGTGCACGGTGTGTAATGCAGGCGCACTTCGGGCGAAACGTCTCCCGTTGAAAACGAAAATCACACGCCGCCCAGTTCGCTTTGTCGGGTGTGGGCTAGTGATGTGAATGACGCCAAGCGAAAGTTCATCGAACGGTTAACCGTCACTCCACAGTGACGTTGGCCGCCTTGGTCACCCTGGACCATTTCTCATAGCCGCTTGCGACGAAGCGCTCTATTCGTCGTCCCCGGGGAATTGCAAGCATCGAAGGTATCCTCGCGCCGCTCAGCGTTCGCCGATGCGCACTGGAAGAGGTTCGCGCGTCCAATGCGAAAGACATATTCCATGCAGCGGACTCGGATGAGTTTTTGTGACGCGTCGCTTTAGAAATGATGCGCGGCCTCTTCGCACCAACTGGAGCGCCGGTTGCCTAAACGCATGGAGGAAATCATTTTGAAAGGCGTATGGACATGGACACACTACGAGAGAGTAGCCGAGATACGATGGAGCACTTGAATCGCATTGCGATGACTTCGTCGCAACGCTTGGAAAGCCGTGATTACTTGCGCAAGGCGGAAGTCATCGTCGACCTTATTTTCGCGACAGGATCGGCCGCCAGCGCACTCCTTCGCACCACCGCACGCACGGTGCTGGTGCTCACACGGCGCTCTATAGGCACCCGGGCGCACAAAAGGGGCGTCATAGCGACGGTCAGGCGTTTGAACCGGGCAGTTTCATGATGCGAGCTTCACGTGTTCCCACAAACTCTGCCGTCACGGTGCACCGGCTCGTGCAGAGGGATCGTGACTCGCTGCTTGCCCATGTTCGGAGCCTGTCGAGCGACGATCGACGGCTCCGCTTTGGTTCACCACTGAATGACACGGCCTTGATGCGTTATGTAGATCGTATCGACTTGGGCCGCGATGCCGTCTTCGGGGTCTACTTGCGCGATCTCACTCTCTGCGGTGTCGCTCATGTGGCAGTGACGAATCAGACCGCGGAGTTCGGCGTCAGCGTGCTCGACGGACATCGCGGAAAAGGCTACGGGACCGCGTTGTTTGGTCAGGCGAGCACGTGGGCGCGCAATCGTGGCATCAAGGCCATGTACGTGCACTGCTTGAGCGAAAACGGCGTAATGATGCACATCGCCGGAAAAGCGGGCATGCATGTCGTCGTCAGCTACGGAGAAGCGGATGCCCATTTAACTCTGCCCCCGGCAACGGTCACCACGCTCACCGAAGAGTGGATGCAGAGCGGAGTAGCCATGCTCGATCGAGCATTGACGATTTACGGCGCGATGGCGCAGCGACCTCTCATTCGCGGCGCTGCCACGTCCTGATACGATCGAGGGAAGGGAGGTTGCGGAGGGAAACCTTGGTCCCTCTGCTCGTGGATGGTCCTCGAAACGCAGCTATGCTGCAGCAGCAGCAGCGGCGGCGGTGACGTCTGCTAAGGGCAAATAGATCGAGAACGTGCTCCCCTCATCAGGCACGCTTTTCACATCGATCGCGCCGCCGAGGTCAACGACGATCGCGTATACGAGTGCCAATCCCAAGCCCGTGCCGCGACCAATCTCCTTGGTGGTGAAAAACGGCTCGAATATGTGCGCAAGCGTCGCCTCGTCCATGCCGCAGCCGCTGTCCTCAACGCAGGTGCACACGTAACGGCCCGCTGAAAGATTTCCATGTGATAGCACCCGCTCGGCAGCGGCGTCTAAGGGCGTGATCGCCACGCGCAAAGGTCCGCCCGCCTTCATCGCATGGATCGAATTGCTGCACAGGTTCATGACGATCTGATGCAGCTGCGTGGCGTCGCCCAGCACGACCAGCGGCACGTCGGGAATCTTGGGGTACAGTGAAATGCGTGCGGGTAGTGAGCTGCGCAAGAGCTCCAACGTTTCGGCCACCGTGCGGCACACGTCGGTCGGCACGTGCCTGCCGCGCTGACTGCGGCTGTAGGCGAGGATTTGATCGACGAGGTCGCGGCCGCGTGTCGCTGCGGTGAGCACGTTCCGCGCATAGCGCTTGCGTGCCGCTTCCTCGGGTGCTTCGTCGAACAGCATCTCACCGTAGGCGACGATGCCGCCCAGCACGTTGTTGAAGTCGTGCGCGATGCCGCTTGCGAAACGTCCGATCGCTTCCATCTTTTCCGCCTGTCGCAGCCGCTCCTCGAGTTTTGCGCGCTCGGCCTCCGCCTGTTTGCGCTCGGTGATGTCGCGGTTGATTTCCAGAATCGCGGCGCCCGCGCCGCGCTCGCCGCGTCGCCGCGATTGGCGGCTGGTGACGACGATCGTGGTTCCCTCGCGCGTGATATGCGTCAGCTCGCCCTCCCATTCACCTTGCTGCTCGAGGACGGCAGCGACGGCTTGCTTCGAAACAGGGAACCGCGTCTGCAGGAGCTCGTGACTCATTCTGCCGACGGCTTCCTCCGCGCTCCAGCCGTACGTTTTTTCCGCACCCGGGTTCCAGAACGTGATTCGGCTTTCGGCGTCGCGCACGATGATTGCGTCATGCGCGAGGCTTAGCAGCTCCGCCTGCTTTCTGAGCTCCTCCTCTGCACGCCTCAAGTCCGTGATGTCCTGCGTCATGCCGAAGATGCGCCGGGGTCGGCCCGTTTCATCGCGCGCCACGTGCGCCCGGCTGTGCACGATTCGCGCGTCGTCGTTCGACCGCACGACCCGGTATTCCACGTCGTAGGGCTCACCGGTTTCCAAGCTCGACTCCAAGGCCTGCTGCAGTCTCGTCCGGTCATTGGGGTGGACGATGTCGAACCACCGTTCGCGCCACTGCGCGAGCTCGGACGGGACCTCCTGCGGCTGCACGCCGAGGATCAGGCAGGTTTCATCGGAAAGCGTTACACGACCCGTCTCGAAGTTGCGTTCCCAGTGACCGACATGCGCGATGCGTTGAGCCTCTTCGAGCTTGCGCTCGCTTTCTCGCAGGCTGCGGAAGATCAGGAGACTGGTGAGCGCGTCGGCCAGCCGGCGGCCGATCGCCTCGAAGAGACGCTTTTCCTGTGCCTTCCACACGCGCGTGCGAGAACACTGATGCAACCCGAACAAATACGGTTGATCGACCTTCGGATAGATGGCGATCGCCATCTGCGATTGGATGCTGAAGCGCTCCGCGACCAGTGCAGGCACCTGAAGATCGTACTCCGGGCCGAACAACACGGCTCCGGCACAAGCCCGTGCGCTTCGAAACACAGTGGCAATTTCCGTATCGATGGGCAGATCCGTTCCGATGGTGAAAATACCGGGGAACTCAGGCCGTGTATGCTCCATCGCCGCTCGCCACGATGCGGCCTCCGGGTCGCATGGGTAGACCAGCCATGCACGATCGGCACCGAAGATTTCGAGCACCGCATCGAGCACGTCGCTCATCATCTGCTCGAGATCGTTGGTCCCCTGCATGGCGCGGTTGATCCGGTCCATGCTTTCCAGGATCCACACGTGCGCGAGACGCTGTTCCTCGGCACGGTTGCGCTCGGTGATGTCGGTCACGGTGACGAGCACGCTGTTGAGGCTGTCCGGCGGCGGCGGGAACGTCATCGTGAACAAAACGGTGAGCGGCTCGCCCTTGAGCGTGCGAAGCGTCGTCTCCCCTTCGAAGTAGGTCCGGCCCTCGGCGATCGCGATCAACTCGTTCGCAAAAACTTCGTGGGTCTCGGGTACGAACACTTTGTGCAGCGACTCGACCAGCTCCTGCTTGCTGTCGGCGGCGAAGAGCCTGAGCGTCGCGTCGTTGACGTCCACGATGCGCACAATCGAGACGGCCTCGGCGACGAACTCCGGATGCTCGGCGAGATACGCGCGGAAGTCGCGCACGCCCCGCGCCTTGAGCTCATCGATCGCCGCTTTCGCCCGGGAGAAGTCTTCGTCCCAGATCGACACGCCCGCGGTATGGAAGATGTGTCGATAGCGCCACTCACGTTCCTGCAGCGCCTCTTCGGCCCGCCTGCGCGCGGTGATGTCGTTGTTGGTCTCGACGATTGCAGTCGGCAAAGCGCGCTCGTCACGCTGCAAGGACCACCGGCTCGCGACCGTTACTTCGCTTCCATCTTTCCTGGTATGCACGAGCTCACCTTCCCAGCGGCCCGCGCGCAGCAATTCCGCTTCGATCTGTGCGAGCGGCGCTGGAAAGACGGTCTTCAGGAGCTCGTGACTTACGCGGCCCACCGCTTCATCTGCCGTCCACCCGTACAACTCCTCGGCCGCGCGATTCCAGTAGTGGATGACACCGCCCATGCTGCGGACGAAAAATGCGTCGTGGATGAGATCGAGGAGGTTCGCGACGGGCGTCACGCGTTCCGTGCTTGCGGGCGCCGTGTGCGGCGCATCGGCCGCATTCGAGCCGGCGAAATGAAACGTCGCGCCTTCTTTGCTTTCGTCTCGCATGACCGTGGACGAGCTAACGCGTACCAGTGTGTCCCGTACAAATGCCGCTGTCACCTGCGCTTCCACCTGGAAGGACCAACCGATCGCGCACCATGGCATCCAGCGTGTTGGTGGCGTCGATCAGGCGATCGACGAGCGCGACGAGCGGGGCATCGCGCGTCGGCTCGCTGGCCAGTGCGGTGTAGATCGGCCGCAGAGGCGGGATCGGCTCGCGCTTCTCCGGAGTACGCAGCGCAGCGGCTACGCGGCTTATCCCCAGCGCGAGCGACTCGCGCAAATCATCCAGGTGTGTAAGGCCCTCGCGAGGTGCGTCTGAGAAACTGCCAGTCTGGAATCTGCTTACGGCGAGTGCATGCAACGCGAGCTCCGCGTGTGCAAGCCGGGACACCGTGGCTATCAACATCTGTGCAAAGTCGGGCGTCAGTCGTGTTTTCGTAGGCTCGTCGCGTACACGCGCTGTTGCCGCCTCGGCATCACTGCGCGCGCGGCGAGCCGCGGCTTGCAGAGCTCGCAGCGCGGCCGGCTGCACGCTGCTTGGGCGCGCGAGCTCGCACAGCAGGCCTGTCGCGTAATCGCGGTGAGCCTCGATCAGTTGTGCGAACTTTTCCTGCGCGGTCGAGCCTTCCCACGTGGGCCACACGAGGTACGCAATCAGCCCGAGCGCTGCGCCGATAAAAGTGTCGAAGATCCGCGCTTCCGCTGTGGGGACTGCAGGCATGCCGAGAAGGGCGAGGAGCATCACGATGAAGAGCGTGAGCGGCACGCTGAACATGAGGTAGCTCACTTCGAACAGGGCGTACGCCGCGGCGGCAGAAACTCCGGCCGCAACGATCAACCCGCCCTGGCCGGGGTGACTGAGCTCCGCTACAACAGCACCGAGCGCTGCTCCCAACGCTGTACCCAGCGCACGCTGAACGCCGCGCGAGAACGTCGAGCGGTAGTCGGGCTTGAGCACTATGAAAATCGTGAGCGCGACCCATCGCCCCTGGTGCAGGCCGGTTACCTGAGCGATCGCTTCCGCAAGCGTTGCGACGACTGCCAGGCGCAAGGCGTGGCGCCCAGCCTCAGTCGTGGTCGTCATGTTCGCCCGCATTGTGGCGAGCGTCGACGCGATAACGTCCTGATTGCGCAGTGCCGCCGTTTCCGCCGGCGCGGCCGCATCGGTTTGTTTCGACGCAGCGAGATAGGCCATCATTCGGCCCGCCGCACGCAACTGTCCGAGCAGCGCTTCGCCGGACCAGCGCCATTTCACGTGTGCGGCAACGGTCAGTGCGGTGATCCGTGCGTTGAGCTCACGTACCAGCGCGTCGCGATCGGCGCGAGGACTGCCGAGTGCCTGCGCGATGAGATTCAGCGTACTCGCGGCGTCGGTCATGAGCGTGCGAATCTCCCCTGCGTCCATTGCTTCGTGGTCGGCATCCGTGGCAAGTGCGGCCAGCGAGGCCCGGACGCGTTCCGCCTGCTCGAGCAGATCGATAAACGTCATCCGCACTGGTCGCGGGAGTAGAGGGTTGGGATCGTCGAGCACACTGCTGGCGGGGAACGCGGTCGGTGGCGGGGCGGACGTTGTGCCTGCCGCGACGCCGGAGGCGTAGCGGGCAAGAGCTCGGTACGATGCTGCGAGCGCCGCGCGTTCGCTTTTACCGGGTCGAAACGTCCACGAAGCCGCCACGAGCAGCGCCTGCAGCGCCCCGCCGGCGAGCACGAGCGCCGCACGCAACGCCGCTTCCGCCGGATCCATCGGGAGTCCCACCGAGATGAGCAAGGCAACCGCCCACTGGAGAGCCGCGACGCTCGCTGCCGGTCCGAGGCAGACGGAGAGCCCGACGACGTATGCCCACAACGCGATGATCGGCACCAGCAGCCACGGTGCGCTGGCGGCAGTCGTTGCGCCGACGAACGTCGAAAGCGCCATGCCGACAGTTGCGAGCGCCACTGCGGCGAGGCGGCTGCGCGTTTCACCCTGGAACGATGCGAAGCCGGCGGGAAGCGCGCCAAGCGCCATGTAGGCGCCGAAGCCGACATGCCCGCTGATCCATCCGATCGCGAGTGGCAGGACGACGCCGAGCGTTACTCGAAACGCGCGAGACGGCGCAAGACGGTGCCATTGCAAAGGACCGAGCTGCGCGAGCTGCTTGCCTGCGAAAGCTGCGCTCACACCGACATGCGGTGCTGCAGATCGAACATGATCCACAAACTGCCGCCGATCATGATCAGCACGGTCGGTCTCCGCAGCATTGACGTTGAAAAATGGATTCCGGATCGCGCCCTTGGCGGCTTGTCCGGAATGACCGGCGCTCAGGTAATGCAATGAGCTCCAGGCCAGTGAGGTTATGCGAGGCGTGCGGGAGAATCCTTGGACCCGCTCTGATGTTTCCTGAAAAATGCTGCTCGCGCTTCGTCAAGTGCTTTCCGGCACGGGCACATCGAAGCCGTTCAGGATGACGGAGACCAAACAGTAAAGCCCGACCAGATAAATCAGTTCGGCCGTACTGTCTTCGCCGAAGGTCTTCACCGCCTGGCGGTAGACCAGCTCAGGAAGGACGCTGCCCGACACAAGCGCCGAAGTGACATCGTATGTTACTGCCTCCTCGTGAGTGAGGTCCGCCGGGCGCTGCCCGGCTACGATGGTCGCAATTTTTTCGTCCGACAGCCCACGTGCCTCCGCGACAATAACGTGCGCATAAAGCTCGTAGGCCGAGTGAAAATGCGCGCCGGTGACAAGGATTGCGACTTCACGAACCGGTCGGGGCAATGTCGGCGAGGCGGAAAGGGCTTTGACGAGCTCCCAGACTGGGCCGCCGAACTTCGAGAAATGCAGCCATGGGTTCCATGGGCCGATCAACGCGCCGTCGCTGTCGATCGCCTGAAAGCCCTTGAAATTGCTCTCGATGCCGCTTCGCATGTCATCGTAGAGCGCCTGCTGTTTGGAGCTGAGATCCGAATGGGAGAGTAGGCGTAGACGCATGGCAGTTTCCTTAGGTTTCAAGGACCATCCTTCTCACTTGCTGCCGCTTGATCTCAGAAACCGCGCCGAGACCGAAGTGCACGCCGGTGAGCTCTTCGGAGATGTCCCAGAGTCTTTTAGCTGTGTTGGGGTTTTTGGCCGTTTCGACGGGTTGCACGATCGTGGGATACCCCTTCGACTCGCCGTGCCCGTCGGGGCCGATGAACTGTCCGCCTTCGGCCTTCGAGTCCGTGGACGCGTAAAGCTGGGGCAGCGTTCCGGTGTCGACATTCTGAGCGATGCACTTGTTCGTGAGCCTCATCACCAACTTGAGCACGCCGCTCGGTCCGCTGGACTGCAGGTTCGTCGCCGAGTAGCCCGGGTGGGCGAGGATGCTCTTCACCGGCACGCCGCTCGCGCGCAGACGGCGATCCAACTCCAGGGCGAAGACGGTGTTGGCGAATTTCGACTGACAGTAGAACTCCCAGCCCCCGTACTTACGCTCGCCAGTGAGGTCGTCGAAATGGATGAACCCCTTCTTGTGGGCATTCGAGCTGACGGTCACCACGCGGGCATCGGAACCCACCGCCAATGTCTTCAGCAGCAACCCTGTAAGAGCGAAGTGCGCCAGGTGATTGACGCCGAACTGCAGCTCGAAGCCCTGCCTGGTCAGCGACCGCGGCGGCATCATGATGCCTGCGTTGTTGATCAGGACATGCACCGGCATCCGGTCGGCGATGATCCCCTGGGCGAAGGCTTTGACGGAGCTTAGGTCCGACAGATCGAGGTGGCGCAGTTCGAGATTGGCAGCAGGCAGCCGTTCACCGAGTTCTTCGAGCGCTTCCTTCCCCTTCGCCTCGTCACGCACGGCCATGATGACGTGCCCGCCGTGACGGGCAAGCTCACGGGTGGTTACGTAACCGAGCCCACTGTTGGCACCGGTCACGATGAAGGTCCTGCCGGCCAGGCTGGGGATCTGATTTGCGGTCCAGCGATCGTTGCTGAGTACCGCGTCGGCTTCAGTTGTCACTTGATGTTCCCGTTGCTGCTTGTTCCTGGGCTGAGGCGAGCTCTCCTCGTGTCCGTGAGCTCGCAAGAATCAAAACGATGGCTTGAGGATGCTTCCGTCTTGAGCGCCGCGTGTCGATCGTCGATTGCACCGTGCGCATTGCGCGTCGAGACGTCGATCGGGGCAACCTCGCCTGCGATTCGCGATCACGCGGCCTTTGGAAGAAGCTCGGCCACGGCGGCGAGCAGCTCGCCGCGCTTGAAGGGTTTCGCGAGCGCGCGCGCCGCGCCGAGCGCGACCACGTCATCCGCATTCATTCCGAAGCCGGACTCGAAAAGACCGGAGATCGCGACGATCGGAATCTCGGAGTGATGCTGCTTCAGCTCGGCGATCACGATCGTACCGCTCGTGCCCGGCATGTGAATGTCGGTGACGACGAGTGCAGGCGCTGCCGTGCTCACGCAGGCGAGTCCGGCATTCCCGTCTGCGGCCGTGCGCACGAGGTATCCCGCTGCACGCAGCCACTCCGCCACAGCTTCACGCATGATGGTGTCGTCGTCGATTACGAGAATGTCTGGGGTCGTGCTCATTTCTTGCTCGGTCTCGGACCCAGGCTGTGCAGGTGGGCCCGAGGGGGGGCACACTGCGCGCGACGTGACCCGAGCCGGAGCGCTCTGATGAAAGCCATAGCCGGATCTCCGTACTGCACATTTTTGACGAACGCCAGGAGCAGTCTGCCAGGCTCCGGCACGATGATCGTTCACTTTTTCGGTTGTGTGTATCCTTCGTATCACTGCTGTCCTCTCGTGTGCGGTCGGTGTCCACGACGCCGACAGTCTGCAGAATACGAGCGCCCGATGACGTCGACGTTTCAACGGGTGGCACCGAATATCACGAATGTGATTGCGTCAGACCAAGTGGCCGAGCGTGCATCGTGTTGCCTATGTTGCGTAATGGAAGCCAGCTTGTTGCAGCTCGGGGATCGTCCCGGCGACCCCGGGAGTGAGCACGATGCCGTCCACGAGATGGTTGGTAAGCTCGGCAGCCATCGCTCCATGCGAGAGCCGATCCGGGTTGACGCCCTTGGCCAGAAGGTTGCCCGCTATTTCCCAAATCGCGTTGTGGCACGCCATGAACACGACGCCGCGACTCTGCAGTTCGGGAATCGTGTTGCCGGCAGGCCCGAACGAGCTTTGGGGATCCTCGAAGTCGGAAACGTTCGACGGAGCGGCCTTCCGAATTATGAGCGTGTTCGTTTTGAAACCGCCTCCTGCCATGTCGGCGAACTTATATTTGTCCCACATAGGCTGTCTGAACAGCGCCAGATGAGCGGTGCCGTGCGTGGCCGATACAGCCAGGAAGTCGCGATGGCCGAAAGAGAACACCTGCGTGTTGACCGAATTGCGCATGAGGTTCAGCCAGGGACTTCCGATGTCCGTGTTATCCCAGACCTGTTTGCCCGTACCGCGACAGGCAATCACGTCCTTCAGCGCGGTGTCGTCCCAGAGATCAGGGCGATCAAGGATCATCGGCACCGTCTTGAAGTCGCGCCTGCGTGGGGCCCTGCGGAGACGCTCCATGAGCTCGCGCAGCGTGAGCGCGCCCGGCAGGATCATGCTTCCGCCGGCTTCGCCCTGAGCGCGGCTGGCGGTCGAGGCGACCACGCCGAGAGCTACGGAGCTGAAACTCAGAAGTGCAGTCCGTCGTCCAGCATCAACAGGCATTCCATTCTCCTTCGTCTAGTAGATGCGTTCGACGGGCGGGAAGCTCGGTGCGTCGCTCAACAGGAGCCGCCTTCGACGCAATTCGAGATGGTCGTTCCGCGACCGTCAGACTGTACCGACATCGGTCATATAGCCTCCCCGTTGTGAGCGGGGAGCTGACAAACAATAGACCGCGTGGCGCGCGAGCGCGTATGCCTGCGCTGCTCAGGTGTGCAACCTCGCGGATCAATCAAAGAAAATGGAGCAGATGAACAAGGGTCTGCATGACGAACAGCGAGGTGATCACGATCAGCTTCAGGCCTGACGGTGTTCGAGTCGTGTGGCATCGCTGCACTCACTCCCCCGCGCTGTGCGCGCCGGCCGCGCTGAATGGTGGCCGCGCGAGCCAGACGGCCGCGATGAGCACAACGTAGGTCCAGCCCCAGAGCCAGAACAGGTCGTTCGTCGCGAGCATGTATGCCTGCTGCACGATCGACCGCTCCAGCATGACGAATGCAGAACCTCCGTGCGCGCCGAGCGCCTGCAGTTGATCCATTGCGGCGTGCGCAGTTGGATTGAACGCGGTGATGCTTTCGCTCAAGTGAGTCTGGTGCACCGCTTCGCGCCGATCCCACCACGTGGTGGTCAGCGAGGTGGCGAAGCTTCCCGCCATCGTGCGCAGCGTATTCGCGAGTCCCGATGCGCTCGCCACACGATTCGGCGGAAGCCCTGACAGGATGATCGACATCAGCGGCACGAAGAAGAGCGCGAGGCCGATCCCTTGCGCGAAGCGCGACCACCCGAGCATGGAGAAGCTCACCTGGGTGTTGAAGCCCGCGAACCAGAACGATGCCGCGGCGAAGGCGCCGAAGCTGGCGGTCGTGATCCAGCGCAAGTCGATTCGGCTCATGGAGCGAGCGAGGAGCGGCGTGAGCAGCAGCGGCAGGATGCCGATGGGCGCCGTCGCGATGCCGGCCCACGTCGCCGTGTAGTCGAGCTGTGTCTGCAGCCAGAGCGGCAGCAGCACGATGTTGCCGAAGTAAGCGAAAAAGCCCAGGCAGAGCGCAATCGTCCCGACGGTGAAGTTGCGGCGCGCGAAGAGGCGCAGATCGACCGCGGGATTGGCGTCGGTCAGCTCCCACGCGACGAAGAAAGCGAGCGCGACCGCGGAGACAGCGGCCAGCGCAACAATGCTGCCCGAGCCGAACCAGTCGAGGTCCTTGCCACGATCGAGCATGACCTGGAGGCTTCCGATGCCGAGCGCGAGCAACCCCATGCCGATCATATCGACTGGCACGGGCACGACAGGGGTCTCACGCCCTCGCAGCAGGGCGGCGGACAGGATCGTCGCGACGATCCCGACCGGCACGTTGATGTAGAACACCCATACCCAGTTCAAGTTGTCGGTGATCCAGCCGCCGAGGATCGGGCCAAGCACGGGCGCGACGATGGTGACCATCATCAGCAGCGAGAGCGCGAGGTTCTTCCGGTCTTCGGGATAGTTGTTGAGCAGCAGGCTCTGCGAGAGCGGAATCATCGGCCCGCCGAACACGCCCTGGATTGTGCGCATCGCGATCAGCGTGGGGAGGTTCGAGGCGAGGCCGCATACGAGGGAGGCGAGCGTGAACGCCGCAGTGCAGACGAGGAACACGCGCACCTCGCCGAAGCGTCTGCCGAGCCAGCCGGTGAGCGGCATCGCGATTGCGGCGCTCACGGCGAAAGAGGTGATGATCCAGGTGCCCTGGTCTGCGGTCGTGCCGAGCTCGCCGGCGATCTGCGGGATCGCGACGTTCGCGATCGATAAATCGAGCACGTTCATGAACACCGCGAGCGAGAGCGCGACCGTGAGCGCGGCGCGCTGGCCGCCCGTTAGCGGCGGCATCTAATTGCTTGCGGCGAGCCCCGCGCTGCCCCGAGCGGAGGGGATACGGTCTGCTTCGCCGAGGTTCGCCTGGACGATCTCGCGCTCGAGCCGCTCCGCTTCCGCGAGTACGCTTTCGTACGCTTGCGTCGTCGCGACAGGTTGGGTTGGCGGCGCTTCTGCGAGGACCGGGCCGGTGCGGTCGTGCGTGTCGATCGAGACGTTCGTCGATAACCCGACCCGCAGCGGGTGTGCTGCCAGCTCCTGCGCATCGAACCGGATGCGCACCGGCAGCCGCTGCACGATCTTGATCCAGTTACCGGTCGCGTTCTGCGGCGGCAGCAGGGCGAACGCGCTGCCGGTGCCCGGCGCAAGCCCGACCACAGTGCCGCGATACTTGACCGAGCCGCCATAGAGATCGGCTGTCAGCGTGACGTGCTGGCCGATGCGGACGTGCTGGAGTTGCGTCTCCTTGAAATTCGCGTCCACCCACACATCCGTGAGCGGCACGATGGCGAGGAGCGACGCACCCGGCGCGACTTGCTGGCCGACCTGGACGCTACGCTTCGCCACGTAGCCGGTGACCGGCGCGACGATCGACGCGCGGTGCGCGGCGAGGTAAGCCTCGCCGAGCTTCGCCGCCGCCTGTTTGACGTTGGGATGCGTCGCAACCGTCGTTCGCGACACCACGGCCTCTGATGCGGCGAGTTGCTGCTCGGCCGCACGTACTGCGGCGGCGGCGGTCTCGACCTGCGCCTGCGCATGGTTCAGGTCCTCGGCGGCCACCGCACGTGCGTCTGGAAGTCCGGTGCGCCGGTCGAGGTCATCCTGTGCCCGGCGCCACTCGACGCGCCGGAGCGCGACCGTCGCGCGCAGCGCCTCAGTGTTCGCATAGAGCTCGCGCACGCTGCGCACGGTTTGCGCGAGCGCGGCTTTCGCTTGGGCGAGCGCGGTCTGCGTGTCTGCCCGATCCAGCAGGACAACCGGCTCGCCCGCGCGCACGAGAGCGGTATCGTCCGCGTTGATGCGAACGACGATGCCGGCGATCTGCGGCGTGAGCTGTACCAGATTGCCGCCGACGTACGCGTCGTCGGTCGTTTCGTACCAGCGTCCGTCGAACCACCACCAGCCCGCGGCGGCAACCCCCACGACAAGAAATATTGCGGCGAGCGCCAGGAGCACGCGTCTGCGCTTGTGGTTCGGCGGATGCAAGGGCGGTGGCGTCGGAGGTGCTTCCGGCGGTGGGGTCGAATTTACTTCTGGCGCTGGCGTCGAATTCGCTCCCGGCGCTGGCTTCGAATCGGCTTCTGCCACGGTCACCTCCTCTCTGCCGTCGCATCGGGCACGCGATAACCACCCCCGAGCGCACGAATCATGTCCACTGCGAGCGCGAGATTGCGGCCCTGCAGGCGCACCTGGTTCATCCGCTCCGTGAGCAGCCTCTCCTCGTTCACGAGCACGTCGAGATAGTTGGTGAGTCCTGCTCGATAACGATCGAGCGTGAGCCGGTGAGCGTCGTTGGCGGCCTCGAGCGCGACCGCCTCGTGCACAAGCTGCTGCTTCACGGCACGCACGCCCGCGATCTGGTCCGCGACCTGTTGCAATGCTGTGAGCAGCGTCTGGTTGTACTGCTCTACGGCAGCGTCGTACTCGCCATAGCGCCCGCGCAGATTTGCCCGCAAGCGCCCGGCGTCGAAGATCGGCAGATGCAGGGCGGGACCGACGCCGGCAACTCGGCTCGAGGCCGTGAGAAGATTCAGGCCCGACACCGAGGTCGCGGCGAATCCGATAAATCCGGTTAAGTCGACGTTCGGAAAGAAGTCGGCCTTCGCCGCGCCGATCTGCGCCGCCGCAGCCTCGAGGCGAAAACGCTGAGCCGCGATGTCCGGCCGGCGCGCGAGAAGATCGGCAGGCAGATTTGTGGGAAAAGCGAGTGCCTTGTCGTACGTGTGCAGCACCGGTTGGATATCCAGTGCAGCGTCCGGGCCTAGCCCCAGCAACGCCGCGAGCTGATGCCGATCGACCTCGACCGCGGCCTCGCCGGCGGTGACGTCGACGAGCGATGTAGCGACCTGCTGATCGGACTGCCGAACGGCAATGGCTACGTCGAGCCCGCGCCTCGTGCGCACGCTGTTCAGCTCGCGCAGCCCCTCGCGTTTCGCGAGCGTGTCCCGCGCGACGGCGAGCGAGGCGAGGTCGGACTGGAGCTGGAAGTAGCTCTGCGCGACGGCAGCCGCGAGCACGAGCTTCGCCTGGGCCGCGTCGGCTGCGGTTGCCCGGGCATCACCGAGCGCGGCAGCAAGCTCGTTGCGATGCTTACCCCAGAAATCGAATTCGTAGTTGAAGTCGAGCGTGGTACGGGCTTGATTGACCCAACTGCCGGCAAACGGCGGCGGATAGATATCGTTCGCGCTGAATCGCTCCCGATTCGCGCTTGCATTGAGATCGAGCGTCGGATACAGGGACGCGCGCACTGCGTCGGCGAGCGCACGGGCGCTGCGTACCCGTGCCTCCGCCGCGCGCAGGTTCGGGTTGCCCGCGAGCGCCTGCCTCATGAGCGCGTCGAGCTTCGTGTCATCGAACATCGCCCACCAGTCTTCGCGCGGCCAGTCTCCGGGAACGAGCGCGCCGTCGGCGCCCGCCTTCTGAGCGAAGGCGAGCGACTCGGGTGCGAGCTTTTGCGATTCGCCATGAATGCCGGAGTAGCTCACGCATCCGGTCAACGAGACGGCGATCGATAGCAGCAGAGCGGTTAAGGACGAGTAGTTGCCTTTGAGTTTCACAGCGCGATTGTGCGCACCCATCCTGTCAGCTGGGTTTCAGGAAACGCGGGACGGGTCACACTTGGAGCTTAAATAGCGGGAACGTCCTCCCTGCGCGGCTCGCTGAGCCGAGCGTGATATACAGCGCTGCTGTTCAGGCGTCACGATGCCGCCCAACCGGGAGCTGCGAAGCGTTGCTCGCAGAGGAACGATTACCCTGTACACGCGTAGGGGGGCGCGAAAACGGATAGGCAAGGGTAGCGGGGTGGAGCAGCCGACGCGTTCAAAGCGATTCTGGCGCGTTTCGCTTTGTGACGAATTACCCCGGAAAAAAGAAGACCTGTAGTCCTTTCAGCGAACAGTAAAGGTTATTTCACAACCACTGATCCTGATCG
>JAQGNH010000090.1 GCA_028291945.1 Betaproteobacteria bacterium | reverse complement strand
ACAGGAACACCGGGTCCCATGCATCGGCTATGACCGATCCTTCAATTCTGGTTATCAGTTCTCGCGTCTTTTGCTTATCACCGGCCAAGCACGAAAACTTTGCGTAGTTGTTCAGATTCCACGCATCCGGGTAGCGCGTAATCACATCTTCGAATCCGAGTTTCATTTTCGGCCAGAACGCTAGCTAGCCTAGTGATTTGGCGAACAGTTCATTGCCGAACTGCGTTTGTGCAGCGGACCAATATATCCGGCGTAAAGGCTGGTCCCTTCTTCCTTGGCCTTTCTGCTAACTGCCTGCTAAGCGAAGTTCTCAATTTCGATTAGATCGCCATGCCATTTCGGTAACAGGTATTCCAATGCCATGGAGTAAGTTTGATAGGAATACGGCTCCCGATCCAATCCTTCCTTCAGTAGGGACTCGAACTGGGGGCGATCCCAGCCCTCAGCACGAGCGACGGTAAGCATCTCTTCATACCAGCGAGCGTCAACAGAAGCGACGGCCTTGTGGAGCTCCAAATGTTTACGCGCTAATCGAATGTACCGAGCAAACGGTTCCCACGCGTCGGGTCGAACCGAAGACGCATAACCACCGCCTCTCGCGTGCCTGCGCGCCTGACGAGAGCAATGCTTTGCGCTATATGCGGTGTGGGCGAGCTTGGATATGTCGCAGCCCATTCGCTGGTTTTGCGATAAAGGTACGCAAAGAACCGGTGGCGTTTTCATCTGGGGGTTACATGGCGGTCTCTAGACCGTCATAGAACAGAGACAACTTCCAGAGTCCACTTGATGTTCGGGCCTTCTCCTTGCGGTAAGTTGTCGCCAATTGCTCTAGTGTTTGGAAATCGCCTGCCCACAGGGCCTGCCTAACCGTCTGTGCGACCGCACGCCGTTCGCCTAATTCGTCAGCTGCAACGGCGCTGGCCGCCCAAACACACACAACGCTTAGGAAGAAAACGCTCCATAGTGTTTTCTTACCCCCCCTGTAACCCGATTATGGTTCGCGCCGCGACCTGCAAAGGGTATGGGCACCGCACCAAGGCACTAGAGGAACAATTAGGCAGTCATCAGTCTGGCCGTCAGATCTGACATACAGATGCCAGTCGTGTAGCCGTTTGGGTGTACGTCAGCTCGAAAACGGCGGGCTAGCGATGATCGGGGCGTGATCGGAGGAAACGGAAGCTCTAGTCGGATTCTCTTTCGATCCGGTTGGTTTTGAGCCACATGAGCGTTTGGTTCATCGCGCTTCCAGTGCTGCACGAAAAAACTTCGCGAATTCGTACGCGATGACGATAGCTGGGCCATGGTTTTCTGAGCGGCTCGCACCTGAAACGGCGAACCCAGCGCCTCGAACTGTGGAACGCATCGAGGTTGCTGTGAGAAAGTCATCGCCGGGGAGATTCCATCACGGAGCGAAAGCGAACACGACCCCTATGGCCACGCCATCGTCTGCGCGATGTGAGGTTTTTACCTTGAATCGCAGCGATGCGGACGTAAGCTCCTCCGCTCCGCTGTCAGCAATCGCCGACGCGGATTACGAGGAGATAGTCACAATGTCTTCCAAACGGGCGATCTGTTGCGCAGTTCTCATGGCTTGCACGGTGTCCACAGTAGCGGACGCGAAAAAAAATGAAGAAGTTCTCACGTGCCGTCTAGGTCCCGAAGACCGCCACGCGCGCATTGCAGTCGTGCTGGTCGGTGGCAAAACGGACAGCTTTGCCTATTACAGCAAATGGAAACCGCGCACGTGCTCGATTTATCTTCAGCGTAACCGTGACAAGAGCAAGTGGTCGGACAAGGGCAACGTCACGACCGTCAATGTCGAGCGCGGCTCTTTCTTAATAGAGCACAAGAAGGGGGAATACCACTTCGTCTTCCGCGACATCGATCGTCAACGTTACTGCGGCATGGACGGCCAAATCAACGGCAGTCTGACGATACGCAAGGATAGCGAGCAGTGCGAGCTCGCGGGCATCATGGAAGAGGGCACAAAGCTGGGGCAGGCATGGGCAAAGCCGGGCAAGCAGGCTGAAGGCGGGATGTCCGACGCCGTGCCGGCTGGGCAGTCTGTCATTCCCACGGGCGCAAGAGACTAACGAAATTGGCAGATTCGATCACGCTTTCGGCCCTCTTCAACCACTCGACAACTGTTTCGGTAACCGCGCTGGCAGCGCCGTGCTCACACTAGCGGCGCTCCAACTCCTCAGCGGCTTCAGCTTCTAGCACCTCACCGCGGTAAGCCGTGCGCCTGGCGCAGCAGTCTCATTGCGCGCCGGGCTACCTCTTGCCGGCGAGCATTGCCTCTCGTTACGGGTCCTCTCCGACATCGGTACTCTCCACATTTGGAATGCTCCTCTTAGTCGTCGGTTCGCATCTTGTAGTCGATCACAATACCGGCACTTTGTCTTGGCAAGCAATTGGTGAAGGGCGATTGAACCTGTCAGTGCCAGCGCAACACCCAGCTGAATCTGTACTGTTCCCCGCAGCGACTAAAGAACGCTGCGTCGACGAAAACAGCAGCTGGGAAAAATTCATGAGGGCCTCAGGCATCAGAGCGGCTGAGTAGCGGTTGCGGCGCGTGGGCTTCGAATGGCACCAGACATCCAAGCGGATGAAAGCCGCTCGTGTGCGTTCTGCTGTCGTTCGATGACCCACACGACGCATTCACGTATGATCGCGCGGCTACGCCTTAGTCGGGCCTCGTTCCGGACGCCTTGACCGCCAGTCCCCATTTGACGAGCTCCGAATGGAAAAAGGTTGAAAACTCGGCCGGACTCATCCGCGCGGCTGGAGCAAGTCCCAATGACCCGAGACGTTCGCGAATCTCCGGCGATTCGATCATGCGCGAGACCTCTGCATTTATCTTGGCGGTGACCGGCGCGGGTGTTCGGACAGGCGCAAACAGCGCGTACCAATTGATAGCCTCATAACCCGGAAACCCTTCTTCTGCGATGGTCGGGACATCTGGGATCGTCGGCCAGCGCTGCAAAGAGGTAACGCCGAGCGCCCGTAATCGTCCCGCTTTTACGTGGGGGAGTACGGCTGATATATTCGAAGAGGCAACCTGAACCCGACCGCCCAATGCATCATTGATTGCGGGCGCAGCGCCCTTGTAGGGCACATGTACGACCTCGATGCCGGCCTGCTTTTTCAGAATCTCCATTCCGAGGTGGCCGGGGGTGCCGTTGCCGGCGGAGGCATAGTTCAGCTCGCGGGGCTGCCTCTTGGCTAGCGCGATCAACTCCCGAATGGAGGCGACCTGCAAGGAGGGATGGACCGTCACCACGCCTGGGCTGCTGCCGATGAGGACGACCGCAGCGAAATCCTTGCCGGTGTCATAGGGCAGCTTCGGGTATAGCGTCGCGTTGATTGCAAACGTGGTCGAAGTTATCAACAACGTATAGCCGTCTGGCCGTGCTCGGGCTACCAGTTCTCCCGCGATTGCACCGCCGGCGCTTGGACGATTGTCGACTACGATTGGCTGGCCCCATGCCTCCGGCAGCTTCGCTGCGACCAATCTCCCGATGACGTCAACGGGCCCGCCCGGCGCGAACGGGTTGATCATGCGGATGGGCTTGCTCGGAAATTCCTGGGCGGCGACCACCGCCCACACCTGCATCATCAGCGTTGCCACAGTAACGATTGTCCATGTTCTCATGTGCAAACCCTAGCGATAAAGTCTAAGGACGACTAAGGCGACGCGTGCGGGCTGCGCAGGACGCGGCCACTTCTCCGGCCTAGCGGTCTTTGAGAGGTTCCCCGGGACTTTTTCTGCGAACGCTCGAGCACCCTCGCTCGATGAAAGATCCGTCCGCCGGCCCCATCACTCCTTCTCCCAATGCGAGGTCAGAAATAGCAAGCGTAAGCGCTAGGTTGGTTTGATGATCAAGGCGTCGACGACCAGCGCCCCTTGCGGCGACACGACCAAAGGATTGATATCCAGCTCGCCCACAACATCCTGCAGGTCATGAGCGAGCCAGGACACGCGCTCGACTGCATCCGTGAGCGCTGTTATGTCGCAGGGTGGGGCGCCGCGCACGCCGTCCAGGAGCGGTCTCATCTTCAACTCTGCAAGCATTTCCGCCACGTCTTCCTGGGTCAGCGGCGCGATCCGATGAGTGACGTCACGGAAAACTTCGACGTGGATGCCTCCCATCGCGACGGTCACGACGGGTCCGAACACGGGATCACGGGTAACCCCAAGCATCATCTCGATTCCGGGCTGCGCCATCTCCTGCACGAGCACGCCCTCGAGGCGCGCGTCCGGCTTGTAGCGCCGCGCGGCAGCCATCACCTCATCGAAGCACGCACGCACGTCAGCGGGGCCCATGACATTGAGCCGGATCGCACCGGCTTCAGTCTTGTGGAGAATATCCGGCGACTCGATCTTGAGCGCGACGGAAGCGCGCAAGGTGGCGGCAAACGCGGCCGCATCAGCGGCGCTGCGCGCGAGCCGCTCTCGGGTTACGTTGAGCCCGTAAGCGGCGAGGACGGCCTTACTTTGCCGTTCGGTCATGACAGGGCCGCCTTGCTTCACCAGGGTGCGAGCACCCTCCGCGTCGATTCCGGGTGGCGGCTCGCGACGCGCGCGTTTGCGGAAGCGCTCGAGGAAATTCGCATAATCGATGCTCGCACGGACGGCCTTCACGCAGGTCAGCGCATCGCGATAAGTCGGGACGCCGCGCTGCACGAGGCTTGCGACGTTCACAGAGGCATCGTCGCTGCAGAAACCGGTCCACAGCACCGCCAGCGGTTTGTCCATCGACTCGTGCAAAGCGGCGATCGCATCGATGTTCTTCACGGGCGTCACCACCAGTATCGGCAGCAACACGTCGATATTGGGATCGCGTGCGATGAGCCGTAGCGCATCGGTGAACAGGGTCGGCGAACCGGTTTGCGCGGAGGTGAGATCCGTCGGGTTCGAGACACTCACGAACGATGGCAGGAGCTCGTGCAGTCCCGCAGCGGTCTCCTCACTCAGCGCCGGCCACTCGAGCTTTTCACTGGCGCCGATATCGGCCATCAAAACCGCGTGTCCGCCCGAGGCCGTCATGGCGGCAGCGCGCCGTCCTCGCGGCCACCGCCGAACACGCAACATTTTCGCGAGCTCGTGCAACTCGTTGCAGTCGGGGACGCGGATCACGCCGAACTGACGGAACGCCGCGTCCTGCACGTCGTCGGCCCCCGTCACCGCGCCCGTATGGGAAGCTGCAGCGCGTTGTCCGGCTTCGGTGCGGCCGAACTTCATCACGATGAGCGGCTTTTCGCGCCTCGCCGCTTCTTCGGCAAGCGCGATGAAGCGCGGACCGGAGCGTACCGCCTCGAGCGCCATCATGACGACATGGGTCGACTCGTCCTCAACCATGAATTGGGCGAACTCGACTGCGTCGATATCCGCTTCGTTGCCGCAGCTCACCTGATAGCTGATGCCGAGCCCGGCCTCCTGTGCCCGCCACATGACGTTGATCTGCCCCAGTCCGCCGCTGTGCGCCACCACTCCGACATTTCCCGCGGGTTTGCGCCCATCGCGTAGCGCGGCCGTGTTCGTGATTGCGAAGCCGTCGACGAAATTGACGAAACCGTTGCAGTTCGGGCCCATGATGCGCATGCCAGTGCGGCGCGCGCAGTCGACGAGCGCACGCTGGAGCACAGCGCCTTTCTCGGTGCCGGTCTCGGCGTATCCGGCGCTCAGAACAGTCGCGTAACGCGCACCGCGCGCGGCGCTTTCCTCGAGAACATCCAGCACCTTGTCGGCGGACACGATAACGGCGACGTGCTCGGGCGCTTCAGGAAGCGCACTGATGCTGGGATAACACCGTTGGCCGAATACCTGGCTTCGCGCTGGATTGACGCCGTAGATCGGCCGTCCTTCTCCGAATGCCAGCATCGTCTTGTACAGCCGGCCGCCGAATTTGGTGAGATCTTCCGTCGCGCCGACGAGCGCTGCCGAGGCGGGGGCAAAGAATGACTTCAGCGCGGGTGTTGTAGGTTTTGTTTCGATCACCGACGATCAATCTCCATTTGATAACCTACGGTAAGTCGTGCTGACGGCTACGCTTCGTTTTTGGATTTCGATTATTGCACCATCTTGCGGCGATGCGCTTGATATGTGATGCAGGAGCAAATGACTTCGGAGCGAGATGATATGCGTGGCCCACTAGAGCTGGAACTGCCCGCGGACGAAGACCACATTGCCGCTCTGCGCGACAGCGTGGTCGATTTCTCGACGCGCGGGACTGACCTGAAGCGCGTGCGCAGTTTGCGCGGAACGCGGCCTGGCTATGAACGTAGAGTCTGGACCGCTATGGCCGACCTGGGCTGGCTGGGCATACTCATTCCGGAAGCCTATGGTGGTCTCGGTCTCGGGGTGACGGAAGCGGCTACCGTCGCGGAAGCATTGGCTCCGGCGCTCATACCAGAGCCTTACACCGCAGCCTGCGTGTTGGCCACCGGTGCGATTGTGTACGGAGACAACCCTGAGCTGCAGGCGCGGCTGCTTCCCGACATCGCTTCGGGGAAACTACTGCCCGCGCTGGCGTGGCAGGAGTATTTCAATCAGCTCGATCCTACGGCCGTGAAGAGCGTCGCAGCCGCATCGGACGGCGCAGTCGAGCTGTCGGGGACCAAACGGTTCGTGGCCGGTGCTACCGATGCCGACGGATTTATTGTTTCGGCCCGAGGCACAGAGGGCCTCGCACTGTACTGGATCAGCAACGATGCCCGCGGCGTTCGGTTGTCGTTCGAATTGCTGGTGGACGGCACCTGGGGCGCAGCGGTCGAGCTCTCCGCCGTCCGCGTGGGTGCCGAGCTCTGCGTGGCCTCTCCAGGCGTGGCGCACGCGGCTCTGGTCAGAGCCCTCGATGAAGGGACCGTCGTCGCAGCCGCGGAGTTATCGGGCATTGCAAACCGCACGCTGGATATGACGCTGGACTATCTTCGCACCCGCAAGCAGTTCGGCAAGCCGATCGGGAGCTTCCAGGCTCTGCAACATCGCGCGGTGGACTGTTACGTTCAGAAAGAGCTGGCTGCTGCCGTTCTGCAACACGCGTTAACCACATGTGCTGCTTCCCAGGACCCGGTGGCGCGCTCCGCCGCGGCGAGCCGAGCCAAGGCGCGCTGTGGTGAGGCCGCGCTGATGATCACGCGCGAGGCGATTCAGATGCACGGCGCGATTGCCTTCACCGACGACTGCGATGTCGGCCTCTACGCGAAGCGCTCGATGCAGTTGTCGGCGTGGTTGGGCAATGGGCGACAGCATATGCGCCGCTACGCTGAGACAGTCCCGGTCGTTGCGGCAGAGCGGCCGCGCCGCGAAACAATCGTTCCCGAGAGGCTCGAACGATTATCTGCCGATACGGAATGGAACGCGCTTCCCGATGAGGATTTTCGGATTCTGGTGCGCGGATTTATCGAAGCGCATTACCCGGAACATCTGCGCTACATGCCGCGGCGCGTCAGATGGGAGGAGGTGCGCGAGTGGAACCTCAAGCTTGCGCATAGAGGCTGGATCGCACCCGCCTGGCCGCGAGCGTCGGGCGGCATGGGGCTTTCGGCGCCGAAGCAGATGATTTACTGGCAGGAGCTGGAGCGCTGGGGCGTCGAACGCGCGCCCGATCAAGGCGTGAGGCAACTGGGGCAGGTCCTGATGCGTTACGGCACGGACCAACAAAAGGCTGCGTATCTTCCAAAGATCCTCGCGTGTGAGCATATCTGGTGTCAGGGCTACTCGGAACCCAACGCAGGTTCCGACCTAGCCAGCCTGACCACCTCCGCGACGCTCCACGGCGATGCCTTCGTGATCAACGGACAGAAAATCTGGACGTCGATGGCGATGGATTCGACCCATATCTACATGCTCTGCCGCACCGACACCACCGGGAAGAAGCAGGAAGGCATCAGCTTCTTCGTCGTGGACTTAAAAACGCCAGGCATTACGGTAAGGCCGATCCGCAACATTGCCGGTCACGATGAGTTCTGCGAAGTGTTCTTCGAGAATGTACGTGTCGGAGGAGAGAATCTGATCGGCGGGATCAACAAGGGTTGGTCCGTGGCCAAAGCGGTGCTGGACCTGGAGCGGCTCGATAACGGCAGCCCGCGGCGTCCCCTGACCGCTTTCAACCGGCTCGTCGCGCTTGCGACCAAGCTGGGACTCTTTGCGGACGCTCGCTTCGTCGAAACGTTTACGCAACTGTGGCTCGACCTCGAAGACCACGCGACGTTATACGGCCGCTTCGCGGACATCGTGAAGGCCGGCGGTCACTTGGGACCGGACGCATCCATCGTAAAAATATGGGGACTGGAAGCTTTTCAGCGCGTAACGGAGTTCGCTCTGGAGTCGGGTGGGGCGCATGGCGCTTCCGGCACAGTCGAGATCGATGGTGAGAAAATCGATCTACTCGCGCCGTTCTATTTGTCGCGCCTGGTCACGATCGGCGGCGGCAGCAATGAAATTCAGCGCAACATCGTCTCGAAGTACGTATTGCGCCTGCCTGGCTGAGACCTGTACGTCGAAGCGCATCTGCCAAAAATAGAAGTGGCATGATGGAGCGCTTCGCCGAAGACTACCGGAAGATTGCCTACGCGCCCGCGCTCTTGGTGCGCTGTTGCGCTCCCAGCTCCAGGCGCGGCGCAAACATTTCGACGAAGTGCACGAGGTGCTTGCCCAGATGCACGCCGCGCCGCACGCCGATATGGACCACACTCGTGCCGAAAAGGTGAGCGGCGTCTATCGTTCGCATACCGCGGTCTTTACCTTTGCCTTGAGCCGTGTGCGCCACGATCGCGATGCCGAGTCCGGCTCGCACGTAAGTCTTCATGAGCTCGGCATCGCTTGCGCTGAGCAGGATGTCGGGCTGCAGTCCAGCGCTGTGGAACGCACGCATGATATGCGAGTAGAAGGTAAATTCAGCGTTGTACGTGATGATCGGAAATGCGCATACGTCATGTAACGTGATCCGTCGCTTCTTGCCGAGCGGATGCGCGCTGGGCGCAAGTATGACCGCATGGATGTCGTGACAGGGCAGGAGCGTCAAGTCTCGATTGACTTCCGTCGGCCCGGTGGCGATGAAGCAGTCCGCCTCTTTGTTCATGACCCACTCGACGACCTGGGCGGAATTGCCCTGGCGGATACGCAGCCGGACGCCGGGGTAACGCTTCACATAGCGCTCCACGACCGGCGGCAGAGAGTAGCGTGCGTGCCCCGGGGCGGTGGCGATGATCAGGTTACCCACGTCACCACCGCGAAAATCGCTCGCGATGTGCTGCACGCTTTCAACCTCACGAAGCGCACGCTTTGCAGCCTCTGCGATCGCTTCACCGGCCGGCGTGAGGCTTACGAGCCGGTTTTTTGTTCTGACGAAGAGCGGCAAGCCCAGCTCTTCTTCGAGCAGATGGACGTAGCGGCTGACGCCAGGCTGCGACGCATGTAAGACGCGCGCGGCGCGAGACAGGTTAAAGCCGGCGTTCACGATCTCGCACACATATCTGAGCTGTTGCAGTTTCACGCGTGAGCCATACAAAATGTGGATAGCAATTATACAAATTTATTGGTTGTGTTTATGGCACGCGCTACCTACTCTCGACCACCCATACCGGGGCACAGGATGGACTGAAGCGGTGGCGTCGAACACAATGTGGCAAGCAATTCTCGTCGTGGCAGCCGTGGCGGGTGCCATGCCTGCGGTGGCACAGACGTATCCATCGAAAACGGCGCGCATGATCGTGCCATTCGCGCCGGGCGGATCGACGGACGTGCTGGGCCGGATGGTCGCGCAGCGGCTCTCTCGCGGCCTGGGCCATAACGTCCTCGTCGAGAACAGAGCGGGCGGCGGTACTAACATCGGCGCAGAGCTTGTCGCGCGTGCAGCGGCCGACGGATATACGCTGCTCATGGCATCGACGACGCAGGCGATCAACGTGACACTCTATCCGAAGCTCGCTTACGACCTGGTAAAGGACTTCAGCGCCATCGCTCCGATCGCGACCAGCCCAAGTGTGCTCGTCGTGCATCCTTCGGTGCCTGTGAAGACCGTTAAGGAGCTGATCGCGCTGGCCAAAGCGCGACCCGGTGAGCTCACCTACGCTTCGTCCGGCAGCGGCAGCACGGCCCACCTTGCGGGTGAGCTCTTCAAAATGTCTGCCGGCATCGATCTCGTGCACATACCTTACAAAGGCGCAGGTCCGGCGCAGACCGATCTGGTCGGCGGCCACGTGCATTCGATGTTCGGATTTACGGCAGGCGTGTTGCCACATCTCAAGGCCGGCAAGCTGCGGGCGCTCGGCGTCACGAGCGCGAAACGCCTGCCCGACATGCCCGATCTCCCGACATTGCAAGAAGCAGGCGTGAAGGGCTACGAGGTGAGCGTCTGGTACGGACTCCTTGCACCTAGCGGCATGCCGAACGAAGTCGTCGGATTGCTGAATTCAGAGACTGCGAAGAGCGTGAAGGACCTTGCGCCCAAGTTTGCGGAGCTGGGCGCCTATCCGCTGTATTCGACGCCTGCCGAGTTTTCGCGTTTCATTCAGACTGAAATCAAAAAATGGGCGCCGGTGGTGAAGGGCTCGGGCGCGAGAGTGGACTGATGGCGCAACCTACTGCGCTCGCAGGCTTGAAGGTGCTGGACCTTTCGCAGCGCTTCGCGCATTACTGCGGAAAGCTCTTGGCGGACATGGGCGCGGACGTGGTTCTCGTCGAGAAACCGCGCAGCGGTTGTGCATTGCGCGCCGAGGCGCCTTTCGTCGCCGACAAGCCCGATCCGGAATACAGCATCCCCTTCTTCTACTTCAATACGAGCAAGCGCGGCATCACGCTCGATATGGCGCAGGCGGAAGGACGCGAACTTTTCAGGCACCTCGCCCGCGATTGCGACCTTGTCATCGAGGACGGTCCGCCCGGCGCGCTCGATACGCTTGGTCTGGGCTACTCGGCGCTCGCTGGGATTCGCCCTGAGATCGTCCTGACGAGCATCACACCTTTCGGTCAGACCGGGCCCTATGCCCATTACGAGGCAGACGATCTCACGCTGCTTGCGATGGGCGGCTTTC
>JAQGNH010000528.1 GCA_028291945.1 Betaproteobacteria bacterium | reverse complement strand
TCGAGATATGTCTGATTGCCTTTCCCGTTCCGGTCCGCTTCAGCATTGGCTGGTATGCAGGTCGGGTCTGCGGCCTCCTGTCCGGCAGTCTCGTCCTGTTTGTCCTGCTGTACGAGATAACGCTGCTCTACCGGCGGCGGGCCGAAGACAGATTGCGCGAGCAAGCCCGCCTTCTCAATCTCACCCATGACACGATCTTCGTGCGCGACATGGACGATGTCATTACCTACTGGAATCGCGGCGCCGAGGTCCTTTACGGATGGGTGAAAGAGGAGGCCCTTGGCAAGGTCTCGCACGAGCTCATGCACACAGCCTTCCCGGCGGCGTTGGCGGAAATCAATGCGGAGCTGCTCCGAACGGACCGTTGGGAAGGAGAGCTCACGCAAACGAGGCAGGACGGAACACAGGTCATGGTGGCGAGCCGCTGGTCTTTGCAGCGAGGTGAGCAGGGTCGGCCGGTTGCCATCCTCGAAACCAACAACGACGTCACCGAGCGCAAGCTCGCGGAGGCCGAGCGTGAGCGTCTTGGACAGCGGCTGCGCCAGGCCGAGAAGATGGAAGCGGTCGGGCGGCTCGCCGGCGGCATCGCGCACGATTTCAACAGCGTCCTGAGCGGCGTCCTCGCCTACGGGGAAATGCTTTTCGACGAAGCGCCTTCGGGCTCGGCTCGCAAGCGCTATGCGCAGAACGTGCTCACCGCCGCCACGCGCGGGCGTGACCTCGTCGATCAGATCCTCACATTCAGCCGACGCGAGCATGGCAAGCGCGCGCCGACCGACATCGGCCGCACTGTCTGGGAGACGCTCGAGCTCGTGCGCTGCTCAGTGCCCGCATCGATCACGTTGCTCGCGAATATCCCCGAGGTGCCGCTCGTCGTGATCGGGAACGCGACGCAGCTCCACCAGATCGTCATGAACCTGTGCAGCAATGCGATTCAGGCGATGAGCAGCGTGGGCGGCACCGTACGCGTGGCGCTCGCGGCCGCAACCTGTTCCGCGGAGAGCGCGCTGTCGCACGGAACCCTGAGGCCGGGCTATTACGTGCGCCTTAGCATCGAGGACAGCGGAACCGGCATGGACGAGGTGACGCTCTCGCGCATCTTCGAGCCGTTCTTTACCACCAAGGAAGTCGGCCGTGGTACGGGTCTTGGCCTGTCGCTGGTGTACGCGATCGTCACCGACCTGGCTGGCGCGATCGACGTGAAGAGCGCGCTCGAGCAGGGCAGCACGTTCTCGATCTACCTTCCGCTGGTGCAAAGCGCGTTGGCTGCTCCAGATGAACTGACGAACTCCGCCACTTGGCAATCGTGACTGGGTGCTAGTCGTCGATAATGAGTAACTATTAGCGGCGGACTCCTTCTTCGTCACGAGAAAACGATCGGTCTGAATCGGCCATCGATTGCCGCGGTCCCTCAAGGCCAAGAGCTGCGGTGCTCGCTGCGCGAGCCCCACCACAGCGTGCCGGGCGATCAGCACACCGATATTGTGGAAATCGTTGTCGGTGAAGTGCTGACATCGCGCTTAGCCTCGCTCAACGCGCGGCAGTTGTTGCAGCAGTGGCGCAAGGCCGCTCAGCGCATCGTCGGCGTCCGAGTTAATCATGGCACCTCCTTCCAACCTGTTTGATCCGCCCGGACATCACATTGCGCCGCGCCGGCATCAACGGCGGCCCCCCTGCAGCCTATCTTCGCTGCACCACGAAGGAGGTTGTCATGCACATGATCGATTGGAATACATATCGCCAGCAGGTCGTCGCTGGGGTCGGCGGCTTTACCAAACTTAGCCCAGAGACGGTCAGGGGCTATGGGGCGATGGGTGGCGCTGGACAGAAGACCGGCCAGCTCGACGCGAAAACCCGTGAGTTGATCGCGATCGCGGTCGCGATCACTCTACGCTGTGACGGCTGTATCACCGTCCACACCGACGCCGCCCACAAACTCGGCGCAACGAAGGAGGAGATCGCGGAGGCGCTGGGCGTCGCTGTCAGCGTCAACGCCGGTGCCGCCATCGTCTACTCGACCCGCGCGCTGGATGCGTATGCCGCCTCGGCTGAAACCTGACCTGCCACTCAAAGGAGTCGCGACATGAACATGCAGATCCGTCGCATTCTTGGCCTCCTTTCCAGTTCGAGATCGGACTGGATCGGCGGCTTCAAATACGCGAAGTAGCTCAAGCTATGCGCGTAGCCCCAGCGGCACAGTGGCCATCTCGAACTGCACTTACGGGAAAATGTTGTGAGAGGGAGTGAGAAGTCCACGCTCCTAACGCGCCGGCAGCTCCTTGCGTCCGGCGTTGCCCTGATGGCCGGGACGCTCCTGCCAATAGCGCGGGCTGCTTCCGCGCCCGAGCTCAGCACCGCTAAGCTTCGCCTAACTGCCGGCACCAGAACCCTCAGCGTCAACGGCAAACCCGCGAGAGTATTCGGCCTTATCGGGCCGAACGGCAAACCGGGCATCACACTCTCGCCCGGCGAGCGCTTTCACGTCGATCTCGCGAATCGGACCGGCACATCCACCATCATTCACTGGCACGGTCAATTGCCGCCCTGGACGCAGGACGGCTTTCCCTGGCCGCAAACGCCGCCGATCCCGGCGGGTGACACCCGCTCGTACGATTACGCGCCGATCGCTGGCACGTACTGGATGCACTCGCATCAGGGTATGCAGGAACAGAGCCTGATGACCGCACCGCTGATCGTGCACAGCGCCGAAGATATGCGCGCTGACCGGCAGGAGGTGGTGCTGATGCTCCATGATTTCAGCTTCCACACGCCGGACGAGTTGCTCGCCGGACTGACCAAATCCAAAGGCAGTCAGAGCGCGATGCCGAAGAGCGGCATGGGCAACAACATGAACATGGGCTCGGGGAGCATGGGCGCCATGAACATGGGGTCCGGCATGGCGATGGACCTGAACGACATCGACTACGACGCCTTCCTCGCCAATGACCGCACGTTCGCCGATCCGGAGGTCGTCCGTACCGAATCGGGCGGGCGGGTCCGGCTGCGGTTGATTAACGCCGCGTCCTCAACGCAGTTTTGGATCGATCTCGGTGCGCTCACCGGCACCGTCGTCGCGGTCGACGGCCATCCTGTCCGACCGGTGCGCGGCACACGTTTTCTGCTCGCCATGGCCCAGCGGCTCGATGTGCTAATCGATCTTCCAGGGAAAGGCACCTATCCAATCGTGGCGCAAGTCGAGGGCAAGCGGGCACGCACGGGGATTGTCCTCGCCGCGTCCGGCGCGGCTGTATCACGCGTTGTCGCGGAGGCCGAAGAAAATGCACTGCCGGTCGATCTTTCGCTTGAACGTCGCCTCGAAGCGGTCACGCCCCTGGCGCCGCGCGCGCCCGACGTGACGCACCGCGTGATCCTGGCCGGCGCCATGGCGCCGTACGCCTGGTCGATGAACGGCGAATATTGGCCGGAGGTAACCCCGCTCATGATCGCTGCGGGTCAGCGCGTGGCAATCAAGATGGTGAACCACACGATGATGGCGCATCCGATGCACCTCCATGGCCACGCCTTCCAGGTGATGGCCCTAAACGGCGTGCCGGTCGCAGGAGCCCTGCGCGATACCGTCCTCGTGCCACCGATGGGCAGTGACGGTCGCTTTTGACGCCGACAACCCCGGCCGCTGGGCGTTTCACTGCCACAATCTATACCACATGATGACGGGCATGATGACCGATGTTCGCTACCCCGCGATCATCTGAGCTTTCACCTGTGGGTGGCGAATTCGTAGTCTGAAGCAATCCGCCGGCACCATGCAGTCTTGCACGCGCTATACCGCGAGAAATCATCAGCTCTTATCAAGGACGTATCCAACTCAGTTAGATACCTTCCGCTAGGGGCGCGAAAATCGCAATTCACTCGCCGTTATCCGACCAGGTTTCTCATGTTCATTCAGCCGATCGACTATTTTCTTGCGGTCTGGTTCGTTCTTGCCGCGGGTTCTGCGCTCTACGTCGGAATAGACCAGTACCGCAATAACCCCGAGCCCGTC
>JAQGNH010000509.1 GCA_028291945.1 Betaproteobacteria bacterium | reverse complement strand
CGTCGCAATGCCTTTACCCCGGAAGAGCTCGATTGAATCGAGCATCGCCTCCGGGCCCCAGTCCATGGCGTGGTTGCTGGCCACAGAGAGGATGTCGAACCCGCAGTCATCGAACACCGAGGCAAGTGCGGGCTTGACGCGGCTGTGCGCGCCGCCGGAGTGAAGTTGAAACGCCCCGAGCTCGGAATACACGCGCTCGACCTGGGCGAATCGAATGTCACCGGTGCGCAGTGTGTCGCGCGCGAGCGCGCTGTAAGCCTCCATCGGCTCATGTACGGGCCCCACGTCCCCGACTGCCAGTAGAACGAGACGATCCCTTGCCATGACGGTGTTCCTCCAGTGAGTGTGTAGCGTTGGTGTCGTTAAATGGCCGTTTCGGGTCATTCTGTCGTCGCCCCCGAGCGCTTCACGAGAGTACGATTATCCGCGAGCTCGTGGCGAATGCGCACGGCGAACTCGCCGGGTGCGCTGCTTTGGGGCTCGATACCCTGCTTCAGAAAAAGTTGCTTCGTCTCGGGCGCGTTCACGACCCTGCTCGCAACGGCGTTGTAGCGCGCGACGATCGTCTGCGGCGTACCGCCAGGTAGCGCGAGCCATGCCACGTAGAACGGTCGTAGCCGCGAAGGCCTGCTTCGTCGAGCGTCGGCGTTGACGGCAGCAACCCGGTGCGTTTGAGGCCCGTCACCGCAAGCGGCCGGCAGTGCATGCATGCTGGCGATTTTTGCGCGTCTCCCTTTTCTATTGTTTATCTGTGATGGCACAGCCGATCGCACCTCACCACAACTGGCTGATGCAACCCCGCGCAACACCGGGAAAGCGCAGGTCAGGGCATCGCGTAACCGCCGTTGACACTCAAGATCTGACCCGTGATCCACGAAGCTTGCTCGCTCGCGAGGAACGCGATGGCCGAAGCGATGTCGTGCGGCTCGCCGATCCGTCCAGTCGGGTATACCCGCAGCACAGATTGTGTGCGGCGTGCATACTTTTGTTCACCCATCTCGGCGCGCATCCGGGCTTCGCGCTCCTGGCGCAACTCGGTGTTCGTTGCGCCGGGCGAAACAATGTTCAGTGTAACTCCGCTTTTTCCGACCTCTTGCGCGAGTGATTTCACCAGAGCGATCACGCCTGCCTTCGCAGCTGCGTAATAGGACAGACGGGCTTGCCCGAGGCGAGCGGCGTCTGAGGCAAGACAGATCACACGTCCATAGCGTCTCGAGGTCATCTCAGGCAGCAGTCGGTGCAGGCAGATCATGGGGCCATACAGACATACGTCGATCATTCGCCGCCAGTCGGACAGCTGAGACTCCAGAAACAGCTTTTCATCCAGTATGGCGGCGCTACTGACGAAGATATCCACCGGTCCCAACCGCTGTTTGGCCGCGTCGGCCATCGTGTCGACGTCCTGCTCGGAGGTGACGTCAGCCCGCAAGCCCGCTACATCTGCGCCCGACTCGGCCGCGAGCTTCCGGGCGGACTGCTCGACGAGCTCGCCGTTGATGTCTACCAGCGCGACTTTCGCGCCACCTTCCGCGAATATCTTTGCCGCAGCGTAACCGATCCCGCGCGCGCCGCCGGTGATCAGCGCGACCTTTCCCTCATACCTTAGCTCCATGCCTGCCTCTTCCATTTGCATCACACATTCGTTGGACCAACGTGCCGCGCTCCTCTGCGAGCGAATCGGCACCGCAGAGACGAGCACTCGTTTGCGCGCGCTCGATTGTGTCCGCGGTCGCCATATCATACTCGCTGAACCTGATCGCAAAGTTCGTGTTCCGAACATCGGAACGAGGTCCAAACGGTTTGCCGTGGCGGTCGTTTTTACGTAGAGTCGCTGTCTTCTTCCCAAAACGTTCCCCGCCGCACGCGGGCGACACGGCTTGTGAGCACCCCAGAATACGACGTCATTGTTGTGGGCGGCGGCAACGCCGCTTTGACCGCCGCGCTGTCGGCCCGCGAGCACGGCGCGCGAGTAGCCGTGCTCGAGCGCGCGCCCGAAGAAGATCGCGGGGGCAACAGCGCGTTTACTGCCGGAACGATGCGCGCTGTGTATTCGGGCCTCGACGACATCAAAGCGCTCGTGCCCGATTTGAGCGCGGCGGAGATCTCCGAGACGGATTTCTCGAGCTACACCACGGACCAATTTTTTGACGACATGGCGCGGGTTACGCGCTACCGCACCAACCCGGACCTGTGCGAAGTGCTTGTCACGCGAAGCAATGAAGCATTGCACTGGCTGCGCGGCCAGGGTTTGCGCTTCATACCGGCGTACGCCGCTCAGTCGTTCAAGGTGGACGGTAAACGCAAGTTCTGGGGGGGCGTCACAGTCGGGGCCGTGGGCGCGGGCATTGGGCTGGTCGACTCCCTGTACGCTGCGGCGATGCGCGCGGGCGTCGACATTTACTACGAAGCCGAAGCGCGCGCCTTACTCGAGTCGGATCGCACCGTTCGAGGGGTACGGGTCGACCTCGCCGGAAAGACGACGGACATGCGTGCAGGCGCCGTAGTAATGGCTGCAGGAGGCTTTCAGGCAAACGCGGAATGGCGCACGCGCTATCTCGGTGCTGGCTGGGATCTCGCCAAGGTGCGCGGCACTCGATTCAACACCGGGTCAGGGATCCGCATGGCGCTCGACGTCGGCGCACAGCCCTACGGGAACTGGTCGGGCTGCCACGCCACCGAATGGGACATGAACGCGCCCGATTTCGGCGACCGAATGATCGGTGATCGGTTCCAGAAGCACAGCTACCAGTTCAGCGTTATGGTGAACAATGATGGACGGCGCTTTGTCGACGAGGGGGCCGATTTTCGCAACTACACGTACGCCAAGTACGGCCGCGTCATACTCGAGCAACCCGGACAGGTGGCGTGGCAAATTTTCGATTCCAAGGTTTTTCACCTGCAACGCGATGAGTACCACATCAAGCGCGTCACCAAAGTACGCTCGGACACGCTCGAAGCGCTCGCCTCGAAAATGGAGGGCGTGAACGCCGAGCAGCTCCTGCGCACGATTCGCGAGTACAACGCCGCCGTAAAGACGACCGTGGCGTTCGATCCCAACGTCCTCGACGCGCGCGGCACCGAAGGCCTGGCCGTGCCGAAATCCAATTGGGCCAACACGATCGACCAGGGACCTTTCGAAGCCTACGGGGTGACCTGCGGCATCACATTCACTTTCGGCGGCGTGAAGATCGACACCGAAGCGCACGTGCTCGACATGTCCGATAAGCCGATCCGCGGCCTGTACGCGGCGGGCGAAATGGCAGCCGGCGTCTTCTATTTCAACTACCCCGGAAGCAGTGGTTTGACCAATGGCACGGTATTCGGCCGCATCGCAGGACGCAACGCGGCGGCGCTCGCGAAAGCATCCTGAGGCGCGAGCGCTCTATACTGTCCACAGCGTACTTTTGAAACAGACATCCACGGAGGACTGAAGCATGGCTCAAGCAGCGGTGGCAGAACGGCACGACGGCGAGCAGACCCAGCAGGCCGACAATCGTTACACGCGCAGAATCGCGCAGTTCGTGTCGGGTCTCACCTATGAGAAGATCCCCGCCGAAGTCCGCCAGCGCATCAAGCTCCTCATACTCGACTCCCTCGGCTGCGGCGTCTACGGCGCGATCAAGGATCACAGCCAGATTGCCATAAAGGGCATCACCGCGGTGGACAACAGCCGCAACTGTGGCTTGTGGGGAACGAACCAGCGGGTATCAGCGCCCCACGCAGCACTCCTCAACGGCACGTTCGTGCAGGGATTCGAAGTGGACGACATACACCGCAAAGGCGCGATGCACGTCGGCTCGACGACCCTACCGGCAATCGTGGCGCTCTCTGAGGTGCGCACCGGCATGTCCGGCAAGCGCTTCCTCACAGCGGCGATTGCTGGTTATGAGATCGGACCGCGCGTCGGTATGACCATGGGCCCCAATCATCTCGGGCAGGGCTGGCACTCGGGCGCCACCGTAGGAGCGTTCGCTGGCGCCGCGGCTTCGGCTACCGCGCTCGGCCTTTCGGAAGAAAGCACGATAGACGCGCTC
>JAQGNH010000501.1 GCA_028291945.1 Betaproteobacteria bacterium | reverse complement strand
CCGGCGGACGAAAAACGCCAGCGGGGCTCCCCACGTGATGATGGAGAAAGTTGAACGCCGTGCCACCTGAGCGCGGCCCCTGGCACAAATGCATAACGCCTGCCGCACCGAGCACGCCTTTCAGCGCATCGCTTTCAAACCATTCGTCGAGCATATCCGCAACAGACCTCGGCATTAGCCGCATCAGGTCTTCGATGCCTTTACTGCCGAGCCCGCGAACACGCAGCGCTAGACGCGCGAGCTCGAAAAATTCGCTCCGCGCATGTGCCCGTGGATCGGGCGGCGGCTCGGTATAGACCGACTCGAGCAGGCGGGCAAGCGCATGCATGCGCTGACAGAAATCCGGCCACCTGGCGGCATCCCGCGCGCTGAATGCCCGTATGGCGTCCGCAGAGCGTGCGATGTCGCTCGAAAGCTCGAGGCGCCGACCTTCGGGCAGCATCGCAACAGCCCATGGATCCGCACGATAAATGGCGAGCCCGTGGCGATCGAGCGCGAGATCACGCACGATCGTTGGCGGAACCCACCCGGTGAGCGGAAAAGGGTCAGGCGCTGATGCGGGCTTGCCGATCACGAGCACACGATGTCCGGCGCGGGCGAGATAATGTGCGGCAACCAGCTCGTCGACACCGTCACCGATAACGACTGCGCCCGCGTTCACTTGCGCCCTCGCAGGATCGCGAGCGCAGCGTTGCGACCGGACGCACCCATCACGCCGCCACCCGGATGCGTGCCCGAACCACACTGGTAAAGACCCACAATGGGGGTCTTGTACTTCGCCCATGCGGGCACAGGCCGCAGGAAGAACATCTGCTGCAGCGCGAGCTCACCCTGGAAGATATTCCCTTCGCTCAACCCGACCATGCGCTCGATGTCGGCGGGCGTGATCACCTGTCGATGAAGGATCGCGGACCTGATGTTCGGCGCATATTGAGCGAGCGTATTGATGACGGAATCGCCGAGCGCCTCGCGACGCGCGTCCGTCCAGCCTCCATTCACGTGGTAAGGCACATATTGGACGAAGATCGACATCACGTGCCTGCCGGGAGGCGCCATCGATGGATCGATCATCGAGGGAATCACGATGTCCATGTAAGGATGCCGGGAGACTTCGCCGTATTTTGCGTCGTCGTACGCGCGCTCGAGATAGTCGACGCTCGGACTGATCGAAATAGCGCCTCGCAAATGCGGTCCGGTGCCCGGGATGCAAGTGAAATTCGGAAGCTCCGACAAAGCGAGGTTCACTTTTGCCGACGAGCCACGGAACTTGAATCGTTCGATGGCCGCAACAAAATCGGACGGCAGATGCGAAGGGCCGACGAGTTGCGTGAAAGTGCGTCGCGGGTCGGCTGCCGACACGACCACCTTCGCCCGGATCTCCTCGCCGTTGTCCAGCACTACACCGGTCGCTCGACCGTTTTCCATGAGCACGCGCTCAACCGGCGCACTCGTGCGTATCTGTGCACCGTGTTCCGCCGCGGCAGCCGCGATCGCTGCGCTGACCGATCCGTTGCCGCCTTTGGCGAAGCCCCACGCGCGAAAAACGCCGTCGATCTCCCCCATGTAATGATGCAGCAGGACGTATGCAGTGCCGGGCGAACGCGGCCCGAGGAACGTGCCGATGATGCCGCTCGCGGATTTGGTCGCTTTCAGCGCTTCGGTGTCGAACCACTCGTCCAGATAATCGGCCGAGCTCATCGTGAGCAGCTTGTGGAGCGCGTGGAACTGCCCGCGTCCGAGCCCGCGCATGTGCGAGCCTACGCGCGCGAGCCCCATCAGATCGCCCGGTGCAAGCGAGGTCGGGTCAGGCGGCGTCATCGCGAGGAATGGTTTGACCGCGCGCGCCATCTGGTGCATCAGCTTGCCGAATTCGTCATACGCTTCGGCGTCGCGCAGAGAATGCCGTGCGAGCTCGCGCCGGTTCTGATCGTGATCACTCCACTGCGCCAGATAGTCACCGTTAGGCAACGGCGTGACCGTGCTTTCCAGTGGCAGGATGTGCAGGCCGTGACGCGGCAGCTCGAGATCGCGAATGATCTCGGGCCGCAGCAGGCTCACCACGTACGAGAATACCGAGAACTTGAATCCCGGAAACACTTCTTCGCTTATCGCAGCACCGCCAACACGCTCGCGTCGCTCGAGGACGAGCACGCGCCTGCCGGCACGCGCGAGGTAGGCTGCGCACACGAGACCGTTGTGGCCGCCGCCGATGACGATTACATCGTACGGTTGCTGCATAAAGGGCGCGTCGTTATTCGTCATCGTGAGAAGCACAGCGACGAAGCACTTTCAGGACATTCCGTCGTCTTCTCGAGGTTCATCACGCGCGCTTGCGCTCCGGGTTGAAAAAGGGCTTCTTGACGATGCGCGCGGGCGCCCGCTTGCGTTGATGCTCTACCGTCACTTCCATCTCGAGCTCGGCTCCGGGCTGAGCCCAGCGCGATCGCACGTGCGCAAGCGCGATGTACTTTTTGAGTAGGGGCGACCAGCCCCCGCTCGTTGCGTAGCCGGCCTGCTCATCGCCCGCGTAAATGGGGACGCTCATCCGCCACGCCGCATTGGGGAGCTGGGGGGCGAGCCCCACTTGTGCATACAAACGCTCGAGCCCTTCCCAGTCCACTTCGACGCCAACAAACTGCCACTCCGGGTCGCGGAGAGCTTCGCTTGCGAGCACGTCCCGGCCAACGAAAAATTCTTTCTTCAGATCTACGGTCCACGCGAGATCGAGCTCGAAAGGCGACGATGTCTGCCGGTCGTTCAGTGCCTTGCGCGCGGACACATAATCGACGTCGAGCAGCATCAGACCGGCTTCGATGCGCGCAACGTCCAGCGCAAGCATGCCCGCAGGAACGATTCCGTAACGCGCTCCAGTCTCGATCAACGCGTCCCACAGCGGCAACGCGTTCGCAGCATCCACCCATACTTCGTAACCCAGATCTCCCGTGTATCCCGTCCTCGACACAGACACCTGAATCCCGCGCAACCTCGCCGCTGTCATGCGAAAAAACTTGAGCGTGCCGAGATCCACGTCCGCGAGCTGCTGCAGGATCTCTCGCGAGCTGGGACCCTGCACGGCGAGCGCAGCGAGACTCGCGGAGACATCCTCGATCGAGACATCGAGTCCCGTCGCATTGTCCTCGAGCCAGCGCAGCGTGGGCTCCGCGGACGTCATGCGATACGTTCGTTCTTCGAGCCGCGATATCGTGCCGTCGTCGAGAACCTTACCGGCTGCATCACACCAAGTGGTATACAGCACCTGGCCCACCGACACGCGACCCACGTCGCGCGTCACGACGCGGTCGAGCAGGCGAGAAGCGTCCCTGCCTTTCACCACATACTTAAAGAGCGGTGAGATGTCGAACAGCGCAGCCGAGCTTCGGATTGCGTGGTATTCGCGCTCGTGGCTCAGCTCATAAGAGCTTGCCACGATATACCCCGCCCAGCGGCGCCACGCGTGACTGATGCATAGTGCGGAGGTGCGCGCGTGAAACGGCGTCGTTCTGAGCATCGAAGAGTTCGCGGCGGACTGGCTGGAATCGAGGGAAGATGCGTATTATCGTCGTATCGGTCAGGCAGGCCGCAAGTTTACCCGCTGGTGAGCCCCCCGCATAAACGCCAACATGACGACGCTACGCCCTCTTCTCGAGATTGCGCTGCTCGCGTTCGGCCGCATGCGCGAGCGTCAGTACGTAGGTCGTGCAATTCAACCCCGCGGAACACGATTCACCCACTCACAACGTCGAGGTTCTGCTGCACAAAGCCACGCGACCGCACGTGGAGCTCGCGCTCATCGAAGCTTGGGGCGGTTCGGAAGCGGATTTGCTGAACGAGGCACGCGAAAGAGCGAAAGCGCTCGGCGCCGATGCCATCGGGCAACTGGAGACGCAGCGTATCTACAACGAGCCGATGCCTGTCTACGATCCGTGGTACGACCCGGTTCTACGGCTACTATCGCTACAGGCCATTTCCACCGTACCCTTATCCGTGGAGCCCTTATCGCCTGGTGGACGGCGGATATACCTATCTCCTACCTGACGCTTGATGACAGGCCCCATTTCTGAAATCAGCAGCCGGTAATCGACCGTCACATTCTCAAGGGCGGTGCGGGGCAACTCCGGAAATGCGGCCTCTTCGGGTTCCTACGCCTTGGCAGCGTTTGATCGCGATCAGACCTGCAGTGCCATCGTCGAGCATGCCGGTGAGAACGATGCCGATCACGCGCTCGCCGTAGGCCACGGCCGCCGAACGAAACAGCGGATCGAGCGCCGGCCGGCAGCGGTTTTCGCGCGGCCCTCGTGTGATTCGAAGATAGCTTGGCTTCACGAGCAGATGACGGTCAGGTGGCGACATACATGATGCCGTGGGCGATTGCTTCTTCGTCGTCTGCAAATTTCGCGACGAAAGGCCCCGTGCCGAAGTGTTCGAGAACGGCTGGAATATTCTGAGTTCGAAGCCGAACACGCCTGGCGGTTTCGCGATGCGTACCACTCGCGATCAAGCGTCCAAATGCGTTAAATCGTCATCAGCGATTTCGGAGTCAACGATCGAAAACCGCGGATCCTGACGCTTGACGCGAATTGTGGCGCGCCCGGCCCGATTCGAACGGGCGACCTTCGGCTTCGGAGACTGGCCAGTGAATTATTGGGGTTGTTAAATCAATTACTTGCAACGCTTGCCGACGCTACAAACAACGTCACACCCGGCACAAACAGAAAGCAAACGAGCTCATCACGTCACAACTGCGCACAGGAGTTGTTCTGGTGCGAGCCCCGTTCACGCGACGAGCGAAGCGTCGACTACCGCAGAGATTCCGAATGCAATCCTGGCCCAATCGATTTCTCCCTTTAGGCGATCTACTCTCACACGCAGATAGTGTAGCGCCTGGCGCCGGCGTGTTACGACAGCCGCGGCGTGAACTGTGCGCATGCCGAGCTCTGGTATCGCCCCTTTTTTGGGCCATTTTCGCATCGTGTTTCCGAGACGACTTTGTTTCTTTCCGTAACAGTCTCGGTTCGCTGCAGAAGTAGGCCGATTGGGCAGCATGAAAAGCGACATGATGCCAGTCGTCGTCAGGAAGCGGGCATGCTGGAGGCGGATAACGATGGCTATCATCGCGTCGCCAATCTGGGCTTAGAAGCTTGAATAGGTGCGCCTTGAAGCAGTTAACCGCGACCTTCCGCTTCTGGCCCGTTTGCAGAACTACAAATGCCCGCACCGGGCGCGTCGTCCATAA
>JAQGNH010000463.1 GCA_028291945.1 Betaproteobacteria bacterium | reverse complement strand
ACCAGAGGATGAGACATGGGCGGGGCATCGGCGATTTCTTCCGGCGGGGCTTTGGTCCCTGCGCGGGCCTGGGAAATCTCCCAGCTATGCACGACGCGGACGCCGTGGAGCTCCGCCTTCTCGGCCTCCGGCAGAGCCTCATAAGCGGCGATCATGTTGGCGAAACATGTTTCTCCTCCGTCCGGGGGCATGACCAGCGCATGCAGAATAGTCGCGAGCGAGGGCTGTGGACGGAACGATTTGTCGGAATGCCATCGCGTGGAGGCGACCTTGCCGCTGGGTTTCCCGTCAGCGCCCAGATTGGTGACGATATGCACCAGCGGGTTCACCGTGCCGCGATTGCTGGCGATGTGGCGCTCCAGCGTGCCGAACTGTTCCGTGAACGCGATCTGCTGGTCTTGATCCAGATGCTGATCGCGGAAGCACAGCACGTGATAGCGGACGAAGGCGTCGTAAACCGCGCGCTTTGTGGCCTCTTGCAGCGGCTGGCGCAGATCCAGCCCCACGATCGAGGCGCCGAGGACGGGGGATAGAGGTTCGACGGTGAAAGCCTGACGTTCGAGGACGAGGGACATAGCGCGCGCTCCCGGGCTTTGCGTTGGAGGAAGTCTACTAGAATCCGGATCGCGAGTCGGGAGCAGGCTCGCGCGGCTAATCGAGCTTCACATCGAACTGGCGGAACAGCTTGCCTATCGTCTCGTAGTCCATCCTCAAGCGCTGAGCGAGCTCTTCCGGTGGCCTGTGCGCGGGGTCGAGTGTCTGGGCGCTCAGCCTGGACGCTACATCAGGATCGTTCATCGCCTTTCCGACCTCGGCGTTGAGTCGATCGACGATTGCCCTGGGGGTTCCCGCTGGCGCAAAAGCACTGACCCAGGTCCACGATTCGTAACCCGGAATGGTGTCCGCGATCGTCGGCACGTCCGGGAGCTGCGCTACTCGTTCCGCCGAAGTCACGCCCAGCGCACGCACGCGATTCGACTTGATGTGCGCGATCAGCTCGCCGATCGCCGCTACTTGGCAGTGCGTTTCCCCGGATACCAGGGCTATCACAGCGGGCCCGCCGCCTTTGAACGGCACGTGGGTCATGCGGATGCCCGTTCTGGATTCGAAGAGCACACCGTTCAAGTGGGTGAAGGTGCCGTACCCGGAGTGCCCATGGAGAATCTCTTTCGGGCGTTGCTTCGCCAGCGCGATGAACTCCGGTACCGACCGTGCCGGCAGCGACGGATGCACGGTCAGTACGGCGACGACCCGCGCGAGCGGGCTTATCCCGACGAAATCGCGCAGCGCGTCGTATGGCAGCTTGTTGTACAGGTGCGAGTTGGAGACATGGGAGGCGGCGGTTTGTATCAGCAAGGTATAGCCATCGGGCTTGCTTTGCGCCACGACGGCCGAGCCGATCGTGCCTCCCGCGCCCGCGCGGTTGTCGATGATGAACGACTGGCCCATCTGCTCCGAGAGCTTCGGGAAAACGATGCGTGCCACGATGTCGTTCGCGCCTGCGGGGGGAAACGGGACGATCACGCGCACGGGCTTCGCGGGATAAGGCTGCGACCAGGCCACGCCGCCGGCGCACAGCATGCCGGCGAAGAATGCGACCAACACTCGGGCTGCTTTCATGCTCTCCTCCTGGTGTCCTCACTGCGCGCGCACATTGCGCTCGCGTATGATTTTCCCCCAGCGTGCGGATTCGGTACGGATGAATTGGGCGAAACGCTCGAGCGTCATCGCCTCGTGGTCCGCGCCCTCGCGCAACAGGCGCTCCTGAAACTCCGGTTGCGCGGCGATACGCCCGATATCGGTATGGAGACGGTTGACGATGTCCTTCGGCAGCGCGGACGGACCGAAGAAGGCGTACCAGCTCGTCATGTCATATCCGGGGACACCGGATTCCGCAAGCGTCGGGAGATCGGGCCAGGCTTGCGTTCGCTTCTCCGTCGATACCGCTATGGCGCGCACGCGTCCCGCCTTGGCTGGGCCCATCGTGGCAGGTACCGAACCGAACGCGAGATCGATGTCTCCGGTCGCCAGCGCCAGCGCTGCCGGGCCCGCACCTTTGTACGGAATGTGCGTCATGCGTATGCCGGTGAGCGACATGAAAAGCTCCGCGGCGAGGTGCGAGGGCACGCCGTTACCGCCCGAACCGAAGTTGAGCTTGCCCGGCTGAGCTTTCGCCAGCGCGATCAGCTCCTTCGCAGATTTGGCGGGAACCGACGGGTGGGTCACCAGCAGCAAGCACGTGTGCACGAGAAACGCCACCGGCGCAAGATCGACGATCGGATCGAAGTTGAGCTTCAGGAGATGCGGATTGATCACGATCTGTCCCGCGGTGACGAACACCAGGGTATGACCGTCCGGCGGCGATTTGACCGTGAGCTCTACGGCGATCGAACCGGACGCGCCGGGACGATGCTCGATGATCACAGGTTGTTTCCAGGTTTCGTTCAATTTCTGCGCGACCATGCGCGCAAAAAAATCGGTCGCACCGCCCGGTGGCTGTCCCGAGAGGATGCGTACCGGTTTGAACGGATACGCTTGACCAAGCGCTGCGCTGCCGTGCGTGAGAAGCGCGCACATGGTGAGTGCGCTCACGATCGCATTGATAAACCTCAAAGCGGAATCCAACTTGGCGGCATTCAGAGATGAAGTTTGCATCGTGACGTGGCCAGTGAAGATTCAAGCGATTGACGATTCGCCCGTCCCGGCATAGTTTGCACGTTCCTGAAAAATGGTGTTTGAAAACCCATACCCTCGCATGGAAAAAGAACTCGTAGGGAAGTACGCGATGCCCGGTATCGGCTTCGGCACGCTGGGCAACGTCGGCGATGCCGGCTGCGCGCTCGTCGAAGCGGCGCTCGCCGAGGGCTACCATCGGCAGGCTGCGGCTCATCGAGTTTCCGGACCGGGACGCCGCGCTCACGATGGCATATCGCCTGTCCACTATGACCATCTACGCGCGGGTCACGTAGAGGAACGATGCCCTACGCGCAGGTCCAGGAGGCTTGAAAACGGATAGGCAAAGGTCGCGGGATGGGGCGGCCGACGCGTCCAAAGCGATCCTGGTGCGTTTCGCTTTGTGACGAATGACCCCGGAAATTAAGGAACCTTGTAGTTTCAGCGAATCGTAAGTGGGTTACTGCACAACCACTGATCCTGATCGGGTATTTGCACACGTCTACGAGCCTCAAATAGCCCGTAGAAATCAGCAAACCACGTGAAAAGTAAACGTATCGACCTGAGAACGGCGGCTGTTTTGGTATTGCTGATCGCGTGCTCCAAGGCGCGCGCAGGCTGGTGCTCGATCCGAACGCACTGTCGCCCGACGGTGGTCTCGCTCTCCGAATTCGCACCTTCGCCCGATGCGCGCCTCCTCGCGTATACGTTGGCCGAAGGCGGCGCGGACTGGCAGATGCTCAAGGTGCGCGTCGTCGCCACGGGCCGCGAAATGGGCGTGGTGCAGGAGCACGATGAGTGCTGGTCGCTATACACCGCCGTCTTCAACGAGGTCGTTGCGGTGGGCGCGCGGCGGGCATTTCGATACCCGCGCAGAAAGCAGAGGCGCGGCTCGCGCGTGTGCGGACGTCGACGCCGATGGTGATGCCGTCCACGGCAGTCGATCTAATCGCGGGCAATCGCCTGGAGTACCCATGGCTGGGTGGGCGGGTCAGGGAGCTTGGAAGGGAACACGGCGTCCCGACGCCGGCGAATGATTTTATTTCGGCCGCGTTGAAGCCGTTCTTGTCCGGTCGGACAGCAGCGGCTAAGCTACGACGAGAGTTCAACATATCATTCGCTTTGATGAAGGCGGCGTGCTACTCCGCCACCCGTGTCTCAACGCGGATTTCGGACCGCAGCGTACGATGCACGGGACACTTGTCGGCGATCTCGAGCAGCTTCGCCCGTTGCGCTTCATTCAAATCGCCTTCGAGTATCAGCACCCGATCGATCCGGTCGATCTTTGCATCCCGAGTTTCGCACTCCTCGCAATCGCGCTCGTGCACCTTGTCATGCTTGAGCTCGACTGCCACGCGTGCGAGGGGCAGCTGTTTGTGGTTCGCGTACAAGCGCACCGTCATCGCGGTACACGCGCCGAGCGCGGCCATCAGGAGCTCGTATGGATTCGGACCGGAATCGGTGCCGCCGAATGCAAGCGGCTCATCTGCACGCAATCGGTGTCGCCCCGCATATATATCCTGCGCGAACTGCCCCTGGCCCGCTTCAACGACGCGAACGCCTGGAACAACCTGCTCCTGCACCGGTTCGAGATAATGTGAGGCCCACGCGGCGATGACTTCAGCGGCGTAGGCTGCATGTTCGGCCTGGGTCAGCAGGTGATCGGCACGATCGAGAGAAACGAAGCTCTTCGGGTGCTTTGCCGCCGCGAATATTCTTGCCGCATTGTCGATGGAGACGATCTGGTCGTGCGGTGAGTGCAGGATGAGAAGCGCTTTTCGAAGCGAGCCGATCGTGCCGGATGGATCGTGCTGCGCGAGGTCGTCGATGAAATCCCTGCGCACGTGGAATGGGCGCCCACCGATGCTGACCGTTGCTTCGCCCTTGGTCAGCAACTCCTCCTGATTCGTGATGAGATGTTCGACGTGCCGCGGTTCGAACGGCGAGCCGATGGTGACTACAGCGCGCGCTTGCGGTAGCGCGGCGGCTGCCGCCAGCGTCGCTGCGCCACCGAGGCTGTGCCCGACCAGAATCTCTGGCGCCGCGTACTCGCGCTCGAGAAAGCGTGCGGCACAGACCACGTCATCGATGTTCGCGGAAAAATTCGAATCGGCGAAGTCACCGCCGCTCTGACCGAGCCCGGTGAAGTCGAAGCGCAGCACCGCGATACCTCGCGCTGCGAGCGCCTGACTGACGAATGCGGCGCCCTTTGAATCCTTCGAACAAGTGAAGCAGTGTGCGAACAACGCATATGCCCGGGGTCTGCCGGCCGGCATCTCGAGTCGTCCTGCGAGTTGTTGGCCAGCAGTAGCGGGGAACCTGACGAGGCTGGAAGACATGCGATGCTCCTCAAGTAGTCGGCGAGTCCTGAACAGACTTCAGGCCCAGCGGAGGCACGCGCCGTGAGGCGCTCGTATTCATGCTCTAACTTTTCGGCGGCCGCGCCCGCACCGCGGCTTCGTTCACCTCTACGCCCCAGCCCGGCCGCGTCGGCAGCACGAACTCGCCGTCCTCGACGACCGGCGGCACGTCGACCAGCTCGTCGCGCCACGGCACCGCGTCGACGTCGGTCTCCATGATGCGTAGGTTGGGTACGGCGGCACAGAAATGTGCCGAGATCACGCTCGACAGATGCCCGTAGAAGTTGTGCGGCGCTACGTTCATTTCGTAGACGTCGGCCATCGCGGCGATCTTGAGCGATTCCATGTAGCCGTTCCAGATCACGTCGACGATCGCGACGTCCATCGCGTAGGCTTCGAAGAAGGGCTTGAAGTCGCGCCGCTCGCACAGCGTCTCGCACGAGGCGATGGGTGTTGACGTGCTGCGGCGGATCAGCGCGAGCGACGCCGCATCGTGCGTATCCATCTCGAGCCAGGTCATGCCGATCGGTTCCACGGCCTTGGCGATGCGCAGATACCCCTCGGTCTTGTAGTTGAAGTTGAGGTCCATCATGATGCCCAGCGACGCTTTGCCGCCCTCGCGAAAGGCATTGGCTGTCTTGAACGCGGCATCGACGATGTCGTTGCTCCAGTTGAGCTCCGGATAACCCTTGCTTGCGCCGAATCCCGGGCGATAGGCGGCGAGCGTCTTGCCGTCGTGGATCATCACGTTGGTCTTGCACGCGCCGTAGCCGCGGCTTTTCACTTCTTCGGCGAGACGCGAGAGATCGTCATAGCTCGCCACCCTCTTCAC
>JAQGNH010000458.1 GCA_028291945.1 Betaproteobacteria bacterium | reverse complement strand
GGCCTCGCAGGTACGCAAGGCGCGGGGCTGTGGGCGTTCAACGCGGACGGCGCGATGAGCAAGCGGTTGCACGCCGGGAAAGCTGCGCATTCCGGAGTGCTGGCGGCCGAGCTTGCCGCATCCGGTTTCACGGGCCCGACGCAGATTTATGAATTCCACGACGGCGGTTTTCTCAAAGCCTATTCGGATGCGTCTGATCCGGCGCCGCTCACGCACGAGCTCGGCAAGCGGTTTCACCTGGAAGCGATATCGGTGAAACCCTATTCGTGCTGCGGTAGCATCCACGCGTATATCGACGCGGCGCTCGAGCTGCGCCGCCGGCTTGGCAATGCGTGGGACCCGGCGTGCCCTGTACGAGTGGGGATGAGCAAAGTCGTCGATGTGCAATGTGGTTTCGACTACGTGCCGAGCACGGCGCTCAATGCCCAGATGAGCATACGATATGTGCTTGCAGCCGCTCTCATCGACGGTCAGGTCCTGCCCCAACAGTTCGGCGACGATGCAATGCGCGATCCCGCGTCGGGCGCGCTCGCAGCGAAGCTCGAGCTGGTTGACGACCCCGAGCTGGACAAGCTCTATCCGGTGCATTTCGCCGGCTGGGTTGCAGCCAAGGTAGAGGGCGAATGGATGCGCGTCGACATTCTCGATCCGAGCGGGTCGGTGGCCCGGCCGATCGATGCTGCCGGCATCACGGAGAAATTCAGGGGCATCAATCCTCAGCTGCCTGCCGACCGCATTGCCGCCGTGGCGTTCAACATCGAGCGCCACTCCGCGCGTGAATTGATCGATCTGCTCGCTCCCGCACGCACCGAGCGCGCTGCGGCGTGATTCCAAAAGCGTGAATCGCGATTGACACAGTAATTCAGGAGTAATCGAAAATGTACGACGTCATCGTTGTAGGTGGAGGCAATGCGGCGTGCGCGGCGGCGGTGTCGGCGCGTGAGAACGGCGCCAAGCGGGTGGTGCTGCTGGAGAAAGCGCCGAAGGAACAGCGCGGCGGCAACACGCATTTCAGCGGCGCCATATTCCGCTTTGTCTTCAACAAAGTCGAAGAGCTCGACCGTTTCGTGCCGCAAGTCGAGGAGGAGTATCCCGGTTTCCACGCGGGCGTGCCGAAGTACCCGCGAGAAGCTTTCCGCGAGGATCTCATGCGCGTGACTGAAGGCAGGAGCGATCCGGAGCTCGCGGATCTCTTGATCGACGCCTCCTACGACACGACGTGCTGGATGCAGGATGTGGGCAAGCACAAGTTCGAGCTCGCACGCTCGGTGATGGGCATCAAGGTCGGAAACCAGTACAAGTGGCCGCGCGGCGCGATCGTGCGCACCGTGCACGAAGGCGTCGGCCTCTCGTCGACGTGGTTCAAGACGGTCGAAGCGATGGGCATCGAGATTCGCTATGAAGCGCACGTGCTCGAGCTCACGCAAAGTGAAAGCGGACGCATCGACGGCGTTGTCGTGCGCGGGACGGATGGGGTGCGGAAGCTCAACGCCAAAGCGGTGGTGCTTGCGTGCGGCGGCTTCGAGACCAATCCCGAATGGCGCACGCGTTATCTCGGGCAGGAGTGGGCTCACGCCAAAGTGCGGGGTTCGAACTTCAATTACGGCGATGGGCTCAGGATGGCGCTCGATATGGGCGCGATGCCGTGGGGCCACTGGGGCGGCTGCCATGCGACGCCGATCGTGTCCGATGCACCCGACTACGGTGTGCGCAATCTTACAGACAAGACCAATCGCCTGTCGTATCACTACGGGGTGATGCTCAACGTCGAAGGCAAGCGCTGGATCGACGAAGGCGCGGACATGAACGCGTTCACGTACGCGAAGTACGGCGGGCTCATCCTCAAGCAAACAAAGGGCAGGGTGTACCAGATCTTCGATAGCAAAGTGCTCGATCTGCTCGAGCCGCGCTACAAGACGAGCGAGCCGTTCAAGTCGGACACGCTCGAAGGCCTGCTGAAGCAGCTCGACATCGATCAGAAGCAGGCGATGAAGACCTTGCAGGAATACAACAACGCAGCCGAGCGTGGCGGACCGTTCAATCCGGCAGTGCTCGATCATCTGAGCACTGAAGGTATCGAGCCCGCTAAAACGAACTGGGCACAGAAGCTCGACAAGCCGCCGTTCTACTCCTGGGCGGTCACCGGAGGTATTACCTTCACGTTTGGCGGCCTCAAGATCAACAAGGAGGCGCAGGTCATCTCGACCGGATGGAAGCCGATCGAGGGCTTGTATGCCGCCGGCGAGATGGTCGGCGGCCTTTTCCATTACAACTACGCGCTCGGCACGGGACTCATGTCAGGCTCGGTATTCGGACGCATCGCGGGGCGCAGCGCGGCGCGCTCGTGAGGGCGGCGTCGCCTCTTATTCCGGCTTCAGCCCCATCTGTTTCGCCACCTGCCGCCACTTGACGACTTCGCTCTGGATGTAGCGGGCGAACGCTTCAGGTGTGCTGGTCACGACATCGAAACCGATCGCCGTCAGTTTCTCCCGAACATCAGGGACATTCGCCGCTTTCACCGTCTCGGCGTTCAATCTGCTGATGAGGGCTCTGGGCGTGTGCACGGGCGCGACGAGTCCGAACCAGCCGACCGCTTCGAAACCTGGATAACCGGACTCGGCGATCGTGGGAATGTCAGGGGCGATCGGCATACGCTGCTTTCCGGTCACTGCGAGAAGCTTCAACTTGCCCGCTTTGGCGTGACCCGCGACCGCGGCCATGCCGCTGAACATGATGCCGACGTGTCCGCCAACAAGGTCGATGACGGCCTGACCGCTACCTTTGTACGCGATGTGATTCAGCTTGATGCCGGCCGCGTGCTGCAGCAACTCGGCGCTCAGATGGCCGATCGTCCCGACGCCGCCGGATGAATAATTGAGCTGACCCGGCTTCGCCTTCGCCAGCGCCACGAGCTCCTTCACCGAGCTCGCCGCGACGGAAAGGTGAATCGCGAGCACGTTGGCCGAGGAGGTGAGTTGAGTGACTGCAGCAAAGTCCTTCACAGGATCGTAGCCGACGTCTCCCGTGATCGCGGGATTGGTGGCTATTGTCGCGATATAGGCAAGTCCGATGGTGTAACCGTCCGGCACAGCCCGGGCGACGATTTGCGTTCCGATCGCGCCGTTGCCGCCACTGCGATTGTCCAGCACGACCTGGTGCCCCAGCTGCTCACCCAGCCTTGGACCGATCAGGCGCGTGATGGTGTCCGAGCTGCCGCCCGGCGCAAACGGCACGACCAGCCGGATCGGTCGCGTCGGGTAGGATTCGTCCGAACTTTGACTACCTTGTGCAGCGGCTGCGCCGAGTGGCCAGAGCGCAAGCGCGCAAAAGACCGTCGAGAGCGAGCAGATGTTTATCTTGGTCATGGGAGTCAATGGATGCGACAACGGCGGGTTCGGTTCACGCGGTGCATGCTGCGCTTGAGCCGTGGTAATCATTGAGGAGCGCACATGAGATCGTTTGCATCCCTGGTCATTCGCGTTGCCGTTGGCTGCGCCGCAGTGCTGTGTGTCGGCGCAACGAGCACTGCTGCCGAATATCCCACAAAGGCGATACGCGTGCTCGTCGGCTTTGCGCCCGGCGGGTCGGCCGACATCATTGCGCGCGCTGTCGGGC
>JAQGNH010000483.1 GCA_028291945.1 Betaproteobacteria bacterium | reverse complement strand
GACACGGTCGCAGCGTGGATGGTCGACGACTATTTTGGTCTCGACGCCCAACAGAAGCACGACTTCAGCAAGCGGTTCGACCGTTTCTACAGCTGGCACCGCAGTGAGCAGCTCCCCGAATACGCTGCATTCATGCGCACGGCTCGAACCCGGGTCCTGCAGTGGCTCAATCGCGAAGACGTGCTTTGGTTCGTCGATGGCATGAGAACCCGATTCCGCACGACGATGCGTCAAGCAGGCCCTGAGGCAGCGGCGCTGCTCGCGACGATTACCCCGGCCCAGATCGACACGCTTCAGCGCAAATGGGAAAAAGACAACACGAAATATGTGAAGGAGCACAAGGTCAACGGCACGGCCGAGGAGCGGAATGAACGCGAGGCGCGCCGCATCGTTAAGACTTTCAAGGAGTGGCTCACGCCGTTGAACGATGAGCAGGAGCACCGCGTCACCGCGATGGTGCGCGAGCTGCCTCCTATCGAACAGTTCCGCTATGCCGAACGTTTGCGCCGCCAGAAGGATTTTATAGAGCTGCTTACCCATCGCGCTGAAGATCGCGAGCGGTTCACGGGCCGCGTTACGGAGTGGCTCGTTCACTGGGAACGCGGACGCTCGCCGGACGAGCAGAAGCAACTCGACGCATGGTGGGCCAAGCGTGCAGATATTTTCGTCGCGCTCGACCGCAGCTTGACGCCCAATCAGCGCACGGCATCCCTCGAACGCATGCAGGGGTATGCGGATGATTTCATCCAGCTCGCGCGTCGGGGCGAGCGCAGCCGCACCGCGCTGAATCCTTAACCGCGTCATTCCGGCATAGCCGGAGTGACGAAGGTTGTTAGCCGGTATTTCGTTGGCGGTCGGCTTATCTCTTTCTGCTAGACTCCGGCCCGCCACACTGCCTGCCGTATGCCGCACTACCACGGAAAGATCGATTCGAAGCTGCCGCACGTCGGCACGACGATATTCACCGTCATGTCGCGTCTTGCCGTGGAGCACGACGCGATCAATCTGTCGCAGGGGTTCCCGGATTTCGATTGCGCGCCCGAGCTGCTGGAGCTGGTCACGAAGTATCTTGGTGCGGGCCTGAATCAATATCCGCCGATGGCCGGTGTGCCCGTGCTGCGAGAGGCCATCGCCGAGAAGGTCGAAGCCCTCTACGGCGCGTCCTATGACCCGGAGCACGAGATCACCGTCATCCCCGGGGCGACGTACGGCATCTACACGGCGGTGGCCGCCATGGTGAGGCCGGGCGACGAAGTGATTCTGTGCGAGCCCGCGTACGACAGCTATGCGCCGTCTGTCGAAGTGAACGGCGGAACACCGGTCTACGTCCAGCTAACCTTTCCGGACTACGCAATCGACTGGCCGGCTATGCAGCAGGCGATCTCGCCGCGCACGCGCATGATCATCATCAACACGCCCAACAATCCCACCGCGAGCGTGTTCTCCGCCGAAGACCTCCGCATGCTCGACGCATTGCTTGCCGGCACAAACATCGTCGTCGTAGCCGACGAAGTGTACGAGCACATCGTGTTCGACGGCCACGCGCATCAGAGTGTGGCGCGTTTTCCTCGACTCGCTGAAAGAAGCTTCATCGTGTCTTCGTTCGGCAAGACATACCACGTTACGGGCTGGAAAATGGGGTACGTGGTGGCGCCGCGCGAGCTGATGAACGAATTTCGCAAAGTGCACCAGTTCAACGTGTTCGTTGCGAATGGACCGATTCAGTACGCGCTCGCCGAATATATGAAGAACAAGGATGCGTATCTCGCGCTTGCACAGTTCTATCAGCGTAAACGCGATTTCTTTCTCGAGCGAATCAAGGGCTCCCGGTTCAAACCGTTGCCCTCACGGGGGACCTTCTTTCAAAACCTGCGCTACGACGCGATCAGCGACGAGCGCGACACCGATCTCGCGGTGCGTCTGACGCGTGAATACGGTATCGCATCGATTCCGGTTTCCGTGTTTTATCGCGAACCGCCAGCGCATAGGGTACTTCGGTTCTGCTTCGCTAAATCCGAAGCGACTCTTGCCAGCGGCGCCGAAATCCTGAGACGGATCTAGCAGCCCCTCTTCTGGCACGCGTAGAAGCGTTCGCCACGCTGCGATTTTTGTGCGCTGCCGCAGCGCTCATGACGCCGTCACGTCGTTCGTGTGAACCCTCCGCGATATCGAACAAGCCCGTTGTGCAGGAACGGGCATTGCTCTGCCTGGCCATAATCTGTCGGAGATGTCATGCCAGCGCTCGGACCCACGATGATTGCGTTCGCGGTATTAATTCCCCTCGCGGCTTGCGACTTAACTCAGAAGCCGCAGACGCTCACCGTACGAGCAAGCGTCCCCCGGGCGCAGCAGCATTTCTCACCCACCGCGCCAGGGGTCAGCGTGCAAGCTCCCGCGGAATCGAATGGCGTCGGCAGCGAAAGAAGCATTCGCCTCTACGGTCCGGGGGTGAGCCGCCAGAGACAGATACGCGTTTGAAAAGCAACCACCGAGGATCAGGGAGACTCAGATGAACTACAGCAAGGGAACCAGCATCTTCGTTGCCGCGGCGGCTTTGGGCCTCGCGGGCTGCAGCACGCCGCCGCCCTACTCGGACGGCTATCCTGCAACATCGCAATATCCACAGTATCCGACCTCGCAGTACCCCTCTGGTCCGGACTACCGGAACGCACGCTATGGTTACGTCGAGGCCGTCGAGGTCGTGCCTGGCGAACAGCGCTCGAGCGCTCCAGGAATCGGCGGTGTCGGGATTGGGGCTATTGGCGGGGCCATCGCAGGTGGTGTACTCGGTAATCAGGTGGGCCACGGGGCCGGCCGCGCAGCCGCTACAGTCGGCGGCGCAGTCGCAGGCGGCGTCATCGGGAACGAGGTCGAAAAACGCGTTTCACCGCGTACCGATACGCCGACCCTCTATCGTTTCCGTGTGCGGATGGATGATGGTTCTTACCAGAGCTTCACCCAGGAAATACACGACAACATTCGGCCCGGCGATCGCGTGCGCATCGATAATGGGAGAGTGTGGGCATCGTGATTGACACCGGTCAGCGGTCAGGCGTCAGCGGTCAGCCGTAACCACGACCGCTCTAGGAACAAAACGGCACGTCGCCATGGGCGCGTGCCGTTTGTTTTACGACTCGCTGCAATGATTTCCACGAGGCGGGTTCTGCACCCCTCGTGCGCTGACGGTGAAGAGTTTTGGGATAAAATGTTGTTTCCCCGCAGAAGCACACTCCGATGGCCCAATCCAAACTGTTCGACGATGAGCTTCACGACGCTATGCAGCAGCTTTTCGACGAGACCATAGAAGCAATCCAGCTCGCCAAAGTCAGTCCCGATCTGGACGATCTTGCAGCGACATTCGCAGTAGCGCTCCTCAAATTGGGGCTGGCTACAGGCTTTGTGGAGCAACGACACCCGGGCTTCGCCAAGGACGTCGAAGAAAAGCGCCAGCGCGTGATCTCAGCGCTGACGCAGAAGCATTGAGATACGTCGAACCTGATGGAGTGAACGCGTGGCGCTGAAGCTTCCCATCTATCTCGACAATTCCGCCACCACGCCGCTCGACCCTCGCGTCGTCGAGAAGATGATTCCGTACCTGTCGGAGCACTTCGGAAATCCCGCGAGCGCGACCCACGTATTCGGGCACACCGCGAGGCGCGCGGTCGAGGAAGCGCGGGACCAAGTTGCAAAGCTGCTCAATGCGGACGAGCGCGAGATCGCCTGGACTTCAGGCGCAACCGAATCGAACAACCTCGCGATCAAAGGCGCAGCCGCGGCGCAGAAAGCCCGCGGGCGCCACCTCGTCACCGTGC
>JAQGNH010000388.1 GCA_028291945.1 Betaproteobacteria bacterium | reverse complement strand
GCTCGAGCGCGGTATACGCGCCACGGGCTACGTACGGCCTCGCGGCTCGGCCGAGCGCCTGACAGCGATGGTCCACAAGCCGGAGTACTGGGTCGAACGCGTGCGGGAGCGCCTGCGCACTCGGATCCTCGAAGCGCTTGCAGATCGTCCGTATGCGGGAATCATTGCGGCGCTCGTGATGGGCGATCAGCGCGCCATCCCGCCTGCTCAGTGGCAAACCTTCACGCGCACGGGCGTAAACCACCTGATGAGCATATCTGGCCTGCATGTCACCATGATCGCAGGACTGGCCTATGCGATCGCTCATGCCCTATGGCGGCGCAGCGCGCGATTGACGTTGAAGATTCCGGCTGCAAAGGCAGCCGTGCTGGCTGGCACGCTCACGGCCTTGTTCTATACGCTCCTCGCAGGTTTCGCGGTCCCTGCGCAGCGCACCCTCTACATGATCGCAGTGGTCGCGTTTGCGCTGTGGATCGGTGCGCGCACCTCGGCTTCTGTCGTTCTGAGTGCGGCGCTTCTCGTGGTCGTGGTGCTCGACCCCTGGTGTGTGACTTCGGCAGGATTCTGGCTTTCCTTCGGTGCCGTTGCAGCCATTCTGTTCGCTGTGGTCAATCGTGTCGCGCAGCCGCATTGGGCTCACGCGTGGCTGCGGACGCAGGCAGCTGTAACGGTGGCCTTGCTACCGCTGCTGCTTGCACTGTTCCAGCAGGTGTCGCTGATCTCCCCAGTCGCGAACGCGTTTGCGATACCAGTGGTGAGTCTCGTAGTCGTGCCTCTTGCGCTCGCCGGGAGTGTGCTGCCATTCGACGCCGTACTTTACCTCGCTCATCTTACGATGGCGTGGTGCATGATCGCACTGGAGTGGTTGAGCGCTTTGCCTCATGCGGTATGGGAGCAGCATGCGCCTGTCGAGTGGGCGATCGTGCTTGCGCTAGCTGGCGTGCTCTGGTCCATCTTTCCACGCGGCGTTCCGGGTCGCTGGCTCGGCGCGGTCGTCTGCCTGCCGCTTTTCTTCGTAATGCCGGCGATGCCGCGCATCGGTGAGGTGCGGATTGCGGTTCTCGATGTCGGACAGGGGCTCGCACTGCTGGTGCAGACCGCTCGTCATGCGCTCGTCTACGATACCGGCCCGGCATTCGGTCCGTCAGCAGACAGTGGAAACCGCATCATTGCGCCTTACCTGCGCGCGAGCGGTATCGGCAAGCTCGATGGCATGATCGTCAGCCACGACGATGGCGATCATACCGGCGGTGCAGTGTCGGTGCTGCAGGCATTGCCGGTCGCATGGCTCGCCTCATCTTTGGCAGACATGGATCCTCTAACGTTCGTTGCCGATGAGGCTTTTCGTTGCCATGTCGGGCAGAGCTGGGAATGGGACGGCGTCAGATTCGACATCCTTCATCCATCGCCGGCGAGCTACGAGGCCTCTCTGAAAAACAACGATCGCGGCTGTGTGCTCAAAGTGAGCGCTCCTGGTGGCAGCGTCCTCATACCGGCAGATATCGAGCGGCGCAGCGAAGAAACCCTGCTCGCGCAGGCGGGGGATCTTGCGGCGGATGTGCTGATTGCGGGCCATCATGGCAGCAAGACCTCTTCAACGCTTGCTTTCGTCCAAGCCGTAAACCCAAGCATCGTGGTGTTCCCCGTAGGATATCGTAACCGCTTCGGGCACCCGCATCCGGATGTAGTGGCGCGCTATCAAGATCTGGGCAGCGCCTTGTATCGCACCGATCGCGACGGCGCGGTGCTCGTCAGCATCGCGCCGGAAGGTGGCATGCAAGTCGAGCGCTACCGCGAGGTCCACCGTCGTTACTGGCTCGACGCGCCCCTGCGCGAGGAACTAAAGGCGGGACCGCTGGCCGAAGCCGCAGTGCAGTAACATCGTGCGCAGTGGACTTGGTTTAACGGATATGCGCCTGTGCGCGCTCGACGTGGTCGTGTATCGTTACCCTGAATTCTCTGAACTCACGATGGTCACTCGCTCCCACTTGCACGTTGTCAGACCTGGTGCGCAGGCGCTGGGCGAATCGCGCGCGCGTATTTTGGCGGGCGTCAGCGCCCAGCACGAGCTCGTCGAGCGCGCTCTTGATTTCGTTGAGCCGTTGTACGACGGCAGGACGCTGCAAAGCGGCCAGCCCGCGCTGACGCACGCGCTGGACGTCGCGCAGACGCTTTCCGAGTTGAGGCTCGACGCTGACGCACTGACGGCAGCCCTTCTGTATCCGGCTTACGATATCTCGGCGGGCATCGGCGACACGATCCGCGAAAAATTCGGTGTGGGCGTTGCGGAGCTCGCAGAAGGCGTGGTGCGCATGGCGCAGATCGGCGCCTTGACCCGTCGCGGTGCTGCCGCACCCAAGCTGCAGCAACAGGCTGCGCAACTCGAAGCACTCCGCAAGATGCTGCTTGCCATGGTGCAGGATGTGCGTGTCGTCCTGATCAAAATTGCAGACCATCTGCAGGAACTTCGCTTTCTGGCGCGCACCGGAGATACGGAGCCGCGCACTGCGGCGGCTGAGCTGACTCGCGACATATTTGCGCCGCTTGCCAATCGCCTGGGCGTGTGGCATTTGAAATGGGAGCTCGAGGATCTTGCTTTCCGGATCCTGGAACCCGTCACGTACAAGGAGATCGCGCGGCTGCTGGATGAAAAGCGCGTTGACCGTGAGCGCTACATCGAAGCAGTGATCGCACTTCTCGCGGGCGAGCTGGCACGCGCTGGAATCAGGGCCGAAGTGAGCGGCCGGCCCAAGCACCTGTTCAGCATCTACAAGAAGATGCAGCGCAAGAGCATCGGTTTCGAAGCACTGCACGACGTGCGCGCAGTGCGTGTGCTCGTGCAAGACGTGAAAGACTGCTATGCGGCGCTGGGCCTTGTGCACCAGCTGTGGTCTCCGCTTCCGAAGGAATTCGACGATTACATCGCCAAGCCCAAGACCAATCACTACCGTTCGTTGCATTCGGCCGTGATCGGGCCCGAAGGCAAGGCCGTTGAAATCCAGATACGGACTCACGAAATGCACCAGCATTCCGAGCTTGGCGTGGCTGCGCACTGGCGTTACAAAGAAGACGCGCGGCACGACCGCGGTTATCAGGAAAAAATCGCGTGGCTGCGGCAGATCCTCGAGTGGAAGGACGAGGTGAGCGACGCGAATGAGCTTACCGAGCAGTTCAAGACAGAGCTTTTCTCGGACACGCTCTACGTTCTGACGCCACAGGGGCGCGTCGTCGATCTTCCGGCGGGCGCAACACCCATCGATTTCGCATATCACGTCCACACCGAGCTCGGTCACCGCTGTCGCGGGGCAAAAGTCGACGGCGCGATCGTGCCGCTCAACACGCCTCTGCGAAACGGACAGCAGGTCGAAATACTCGCTGCCAAGCAGGGCGGGCCGAGCCGCGACTGGTTGAATCCGTCGCTTGGATTTACCAAAAGTCACGCTGCCCGCAGCAAAGTACGTCAGTGGTTCAATCGACAGAATTTAGAAGCCGATCTCGCGCACGGACGATCGCTGCTCGAGAAGGAATTACAGCGGCACGGCGCAACGGCTCTGAATCTCGACAAGCTGGCTGCGGACCTCGGTTACGCGAAGCTCAGTGACGTGCTGATCGACATCGCGCGCGGCGAGCTCGGTCCCAAGCAGCTGCAGGATGCGATCAAACCCGCAACTGTTGAACCGGAAGCGGACGCATTGCAGCCGTTTGCGCGCAAATCACGTTCGAGCGGCAGAAGCAGCGTGCTCATCGTGGGCGTGGACAAGCTGCTCACGCTGACGGCAAAGTGCTGCAAGCCGGCGCCACCTGAGCAGATCGTGGGCTTCGTCACGCGCGGACGCGGCATTAGCGTGCACCGCGCTGACTGTTCGAACGTCAAACGGCTCGACCCCGAGCGCTGTGTCGCCGCGGAATGGGGCAAGGCCTCAGGCGCTACATTTCCCGTCGATGTGCTGGTCGAAGCGCTCGATCGCACAGGATTGCTGCGCGATATATCGGACGTACTCACGCGGGAACATATCAACGTCACTGGCACGGCGACCCAAACCAAGGCCCACGTCGCGCGGATGCGCTTCACGCTGGAAATCGAAAATCTGGATCAGCTCGAGCGGGTGCTTGTGCTTGTGCGCGATCTACGCGGTATCATGAGCGCCGCGCGGCGCTGACGTTCAACAGCATCAACCACAAAGGACACGAAGGACACAAAGGAAAACGAACAGCTCAAGACGAAGAAAAGCGAAGGATGCAGAGCCAGAACGACGAGTGCCAGCGCTCGGGTGTCGCTTTTGTTCCTACTAACGCGCCGTTGGAAGTATTTCTGGTACGGGACTATGAATACGTGATGCGCGTTTTAATTTTTGGTCTGGACCTCCTTCGTGTCCTTTGTGTCCTTCGTGGTAAATATTCTTTTGTGCTTCGCGTCAAGCGTATGCGCGGTTCAGCGCGCGCAGCGAAACCCGATGTTGTGATGTCCCGACGCCGGATTACGCGAGAGAGTGCGACCACGCTGTGTCGTGGTGATCTCACTTGCCGATGAGTCGTGCCCGCCGCCACGCGTCGACCGCACCGGCCCCGGCTTTTGATCTTCACGCCCATCGTCGGCACGATAAGGGTAAGGACGATAAGCGCTCGATACCCATCCCCACGTGTTGCCTGACATATCTCTGACCCCGTACGGGCTTGTCCCCGCTGCAGAGGCGTCGACGGGCACTGTTTCGTTGTAGCCCGACTCGTAACGTGCGCGCCGCCGGTCGGGTATCTCATTGCCCCACGGATAGCGTCGGCCGTCGGTTCCACGCGCGGCTTTTTCCCACTCCGCTTCGGTTGGCAGCCGCTTGCCGCGCCATGCGCAATACGCGACTGCACCACCCCAGGGCACTTCGATGACAGGGTGGTTTTCATACCCACGATCGGCGGTCCAGCGCTCGCCTCGGCGATGCACGCGCGCATCCGGATCGTCGAAGTCGAAGAGATGAGCCGAGGCGCTGGGTGTTGCCGACGACGCGTTGAGGAATTCCGCGAATTGCGCATTGGTAACGGGAAATCGATCGATGTCGAAAGCCGCCAATGTCACCTCGTGTGCGGGGCGTTCGTCTTCAGGTCCTTCCTTGCTGCCCATCGTAAACGGGCCGGCCGGAATGGTGACCATCTCACTGAGTACCGCTTCACCGGACCACAGTGTAGTCACCGTCAGTAACAGCCCGGCGCCTAGGATCAAACGGAAGCCAATGCGTTTCATTTACGCGTTTGAGCGCACTTCATCGAGCGTTCATCATTCAGTAGGTCATACACGCCGCGTTCAATATGCCTGTCGCGAGAGACAGGGATCCCAGCAGCACGCCGGGCGCGACCTTGCCTGCAGGTATGTCGCGTACGATGCCTGGAATGATGCGCGTCACGCAGAAGAACACGACTAGCTGCACGACCAGGGCAATGAGGCCCCATAACACCATGTCGGGAAGGTTTGCACTTTGCACGACGGAATAGGCGAGGGGAATGACGAAACCGATAATCGTGCCGGAAAGACTCGCCGCGGCGGCCGCATTGCCTTCGCGGATCAGCGCGAACTCGCGATATGGCGTAATCCGGATGTAGATCACGATGAACAGCGCAAGCAGGGCGAGGCTCGACACCATGTACAACGCAAAGGCGGGCAAACCTGCAAGCGAATGGGGAATGATGGCCATGGATTACGGTTCCTTCAGTCGAAGTAATGAGGGACGAAGCGGCTCGTGTTGCCCGTAATCGGGGTGACGTCTTCGCGTATGCCTATGCCTGCGGGAAGGTCACCTACGATCCAGCTGCCGATCACCGGATAGTTGCCGTTGAATTCGGGTAGCGGCGCGTACGCCTGGTAGATGTAGCCCTCTGCGCCATATGTTCCGGGCTGCGCGTATACACCTCGCCGCCCGTGAATCTCGACGTTAGCGCCTTCGCGCGAGTACAGCGGTTTGCGGACGTAGCGCTCGCCCAGTTTCCCGGCGTCGAAGTAGGCGGGCAGCAAATTAGGGTGATCCGGATACAGCTCCCAGAGTACGGCAAGAATCGCTTTGCAGCTCAGCAGGACCTTCCACGCGGGCTCGATGACAGCCAGCTTTGCCCGCGGCACCTTCGGTCCGAATGCGTCGCCTGCGATCCATTCCCACGGATACAGCTTGAACAGCGCGCGTATCGGATTCATGTCTAAATCGAGAAAGGTCTGGTCCGCCTCGGACCAGCCGATGTCTTCGACGTAGATATGCCGCGCATCGATGCCGGCCTGCATGGCGGTGTCACGCAGGTACTCGAGGTTGCCGAGATCTTCCTCGTTATCTTTGACGCAACTGAAATAGACGACGGGCGGAATACCGGCGAGCATCGGGCGGATTTCCGCCCATCGCGCGATCAGTTTTTCGTGAATAGAGTTGAACTGGTCGCTTTGCGGGTAAACCGCCTGCAGCCAGTTCCATTGCGCCACCGCAGCTTCGATCAAAGATGTCGGTGTGTCCGCGTTGTATTCGAGAAGCTTAGGGGCGGTCTTCCCATCGTAGCGGAGGTCCAGGCGGCCGTACAAGCTCGGCGCTCGGGAGTGCCACGAAGATGCAACGTATTCAGCGAACCAGTCTGCCAGCGCGAAGCTCTTGAATGCTCTGCGCTGGACGATGGATTCGACGGCGGAGAGACTCATCTGGTGCAGCGCTGTAGTTGCAGCTTCGAGCGTATCGATCTCGTCTGCGGAAAAGTGATAGCACGCGGATTCGTCCCAGTAGATACCGCCGAGACTGTGGAAATGAAAGCCGACCGACTCGAGCTCGGATTGCCATGCGGCGCGTGGGGTGATGCGCCGTCTTTCCATCAGCCGCCTGAGCTGTGCGCAGACGCTGACGAGCCGAAGCCGCCACGCGTGACGTTCGTGCTGGCAATAGCGTTAGTCCCTGAACGCGGAAGGTTTGTCACCTGAGAGCCGCTGCCGGACCTCGCCAGCCCGTAGAGAAGTGGGCCGTAGAAATAGCCGGCGTGAGGCCCCGAAGACACGGCCTCGCACTTTTTTTCGTCATCGCCCCAGTCACGCTTGCAGTCAGCCTGGCTGCGATAGATATCCCGGCTGGCTGGCGGCTCGTCACGCCCGCACCCCTGCAGCGCGGCGCTGCTGATCAGCACCAGGGTGATCGTCGCGGTGCATCGTCGAGTGCGCATGGAACTCGCCTGGACTAAAGGATGGTGGATGATAGCGTAAGCTGCGGCCGATTCGTTTGAACGGCCTCTCCTGATCGGCTAGAATGTCGCTCCTTTAGGCGCGTAGCTCAGCTGGTTAGAGCACCACCTTGACATGGTGGGGGTCGTTGGTTCGAGTCCAATCGCGCCTACCAAGATCACGAGAAGCAAAGACGAAGCGGTTACTGAAATGATGGCACGGACCAGCCGAACGACCACTGCACGGGTTCTGTCCGCGTAGCCGCGCGCGTTTGTTCTACGAAAAAGTGCGGCGAGACCGCACTTTTTTATTTGTAGACGCATAAGCGTGCCCTTGCGCCCGGAGCGCAGCGAAGGAGCGGCGTAGACTTTTATGGTGAACGTCAAACTTCCCGACGGCTCGGTCCGTTCATTCGATCATCCGGTGACGGTCGCGGAGATCGCCGCGTCCATCGGCCCGGGATTGGCCAAGGCCGCGCTGGCCGGGCGCGTGAACGGCAAGCTCGTTGACACCGCGCAGCGAGTCGAGTCCGACTCTGAAGTGGCTATCGTCACCGACAAGGATCCCGACGGTCTGGACATCATTCGCCATTCGAGCGCGCATCTGCTCGCCCACGCGGTGAAAGAGCTCTTTCCCGATGCACAGGTCACGATAGGTCCTGTCATCGAAGACGGTTTTTACTACGATTTCGCCTACAAGCGGCCGTTTACGCCCGAAGATCTCGCCGCAATCGAAAAGCGCATGGCGGAGATTGCGAAGCGCGATATCAAGGTCGAGCGCAAGCTCATGCCGCGCGACGAGGCGGTCAAGTTCTTCAGCGACATGGGTGAGAAATACAAAGCTGAGATCATCTCCTCCATTCCGCAGGGCGAGCAGATTTCTTTGTACGGTCAGGGCAACTTCATCGATCTATGCCGCGGTCCGCACGTACCGTCGACCGGCAAGCTGAAAGTCAACAAGCTGATGAAAGTGGCCGGTGCGTACTGGCGAGGCGACTCGAAGAACGAGATGCTTCAGCGCATTTACGGCACGGCGTGGGCGAAAAAAGACGACCAGGACGCCTATCTGCACCGCCTGGAAGAGGCGGAGAAGCGGGATCATCGCAAGCTCGGCCGTGCGCTCGATCTCTTCCACATGCAGGACGAAGCGCCGGGGATGGTGTTCTGGCATCCGAAGGGCTGGAGCATCTGGCAGCAGGTCGAGCAGTACATGCGTGGTGTTTACCGCAACGGCGGTTTTCAGGAGGTGCGCTGTCCGCAAATTCTCGACGTCTCTTTGTGGCAGCGGTCCGGCCACTGGGACAACTTTCGCGAGAACATGTTTTTCACGGCGTCTGAAAATCGCGAATACGCCGTGAAGCCGATGAATTGTCCGGGTCACGTGCAGATATTCAACAGCGGCTTGCGCAGTTACCGCGATTTGCCGCTGCGCTATGGGGAATTTGGCTCGTGCCATCGCAACGAGCCCTCGGGCGCGTTGCACGGAATCATGCGGGTGCGAGCCTTCACGCAGGACGACGGCCATATTTTTTGCACGCCCGCGCACATTCAGTCCGAAGTCGAAGCCTTTCACCGCCGCGCGCTCGAGGTGTACGGGGATTTCGGCTTCACGGACATCAACATAAAGCTCGCGTTGCGGCCGCCGAAGCGCCTGGGCGGAGATGAAGTCTGGGACCAGGCCGAAAACGCCTTACGCGACGCGCTGCGCAAGTGCGGCGTCGAGTGGCAGGAATTACCCGGGGAAGGGGCTTTCTACGGCCCCAAGATCGAGTATCACCTAAAGGATAGTATCGGACGGCCCTGGCAATGCGGTACGATCCAGGTGGATTTCATGATGCCGGGGCGTCTGGGCGCGGAGTACGTCGACGACGACAACACCCGCAAGGCGCCGGTAATGCTTCACCGGGCGATCGTAGGGTCGATGGAGCGCTTTATCGGCATCCTGATCGAGCATTACGCCGGGGCGATGCCGGTTTGGCTCGCACCGGTACAGGCGGTCGTGATGAACATTTCCGAGCATCAGACCGACTACGCGCGCGACCTGGCTGCCGTGTTGCGCAATGCCGGCGTGAGGGCTGCCGCCGACTTGAGGAATGAGAAGATTTCCTATAAAATTCGTGAACATAGTTTGCAGAAGCTGCCCTACCAGATCGTCGTCGGCGACAAGGAAGTGGCAGCGCAACAGGTTGCCGTTCGCACCCGCACTGGAGAAGACCTCGGCCGTATGACGGTCGAGGCTTTTCTTTCTCGTCTGAAAGCTGACGAGGCGCAGAAGGGTCGCTCGGCGTAAGAGCCATCAACAGGGGAGTACAGTCGCATAGCTCAGGAAAAGGAAGCTCGGATCAATGGCGAGATCAACGCACCGGAAGTGCGGTTGATCGGTGCGGGGGGTGAGCAGGTCGGCGTCGTCAGTCTTGCTTCGGCTAACAAGATGGCCGAAGAAGCCGAGCTCGATCTCGTTGAAATCGCGCCCACCGCGGTGCCGCCCGTCTGCCGCATCATGGATTACGGTAAGTTCAAATACCGTGAGAGCAAGAAGCGGCACGAAGCGAAGCTCAAGCAGAAGCAGATCGTCGTCAAGGAAGTCAAGTTTCGCCCGGGCACGGATGAGGGCGATTACAAGATCAAGTTGCGCAACCTGATCCGCTTCCTGGACGAGGGCGACAAGACCAAGGTGACTTTGCGCTATCGGGGCCGCGAGCTCGCTCACCAGGAATTCGGTATCCGCCTGCTCGAACGCATTCGCGGCGATCTGGAACCCTACGGCGTAGTGGAGCAGTGGCCTAAGATGGAAGGCCGCCAGTTAGTGATGGTGCTGGCGCCGAAGATCAAGACTGTCCAGGCGAAGCCGGCCAAGAAGGCTGAAAAGCCCGCGGCCGATGCCGACAAAGCTGCAAAGCCGGCTGCAAGGGCAGCGAAGGCCAGCGGGGGCACGGAAACAGGCCCGCCTCCAGCGAAAGCGGCATCGGCAGTCGACCGGGCAGCGGCCGCGGGCGACGCGGATAAGTCGTAACAGTAGTTTTACAACAAGTAGTTGTCCGGGCTCCAAAGTCTCCCGCAGGGAGCGCCCGGCGCTACGCTAAAACAGGAACTGTCATGCCGAAGATGAAAACGAAAAGCGGCGCGGCGAAGCGATTCAAGAAGCTCGCGAGCGGGAAGTTCAAGCGCAGCAGCGCGAATCTGCGCCACATCCTCACGAAGAAAAGCCAGAAGCGCAAACGCCATTTGCGCGGCACCACCACCGCCCACCACTCGAATCAGCGCGCCTTGAAGGCGATGCTGCCGTATTAAAGGAGCCGCGCCATGCCGAGAGTAAAACGCGGTGTCATTGCCCGCGCTGCCCACAAGAAAGTACTGCAGCAGGCGAAGGGTTTTCGCGGACGTCGCAAGAACGTCTTCCGTATCGCCAACGAAGCGGTCATGCGTGCAGGTCAGTACGCCTACCGCGATCGCCGCAACAAAAAGCGTGATTTCCGCGCACTGTGGATCACGCGGATCAACGCCGCTGTCCGCGAGCATGGGCTTACGTACAGCGTGTTCATGAACGGGTTGAAGAAAGCGGAGATCGCAGTGGACCGCAAGGTGCTGGCCGATATTGCCGTGCTGGATAAGGCGGCTTTTGCGAAGTTCGTCGAAAGAGCACGCGCCAGTCTGGGCGCCTGAGCCTCGGCTGCCGCAAAGAAAGGAGGCTTTTTGAGCCTCCTTTTTTACGCCCGGACCCGCCGTGGCGGGCGAACGATAACGATGGAAACCTGCGTTTCCGCTCCCTAAGCTCCTTTGCTTCGGCTCGTTGCATCGATCTAACTACCCATGCAAGACGTAGACACCATAGTCAAGGAAGCACTGGATCTCTTCGCCGGCATCGACGATGCCGACGCGCTCGAGGGTGCGAAAGCACGTTATCTCGGGAAGGCCGGCGCGATCGCCGAGCTTCGCAAGACGCTCGGCAAGGTTCCACCGGAAGAACGGCCTGCGATGGGCGCGCGCTTCAACGAAGCGAAGGACAAGCTCGAAGAAGCGCTGCGCGCGCGCCGTGAAGCGATTCAGTCGAGCAGGTTAGAAGCGCGATTGAAGGAGGAAGCACTCGACGTCACGCTACCCGGGCGCGGGCAGGGTGTGGGTGCGCTGCATCCCGTCACGCGAACGCTCGAGCGCATGGAAACGCTTTTCCATTCACTCGGGTTCGAAGTTGCCGATGGACCTGAAATCGAAACGGACTACTACAACTTCACCGCGCTCAATCAGCCGGAGAACCATCCGGCGCGGTCGATGCACGATACGTTTTACCTCGCCGACGGCAAGCATCTGCTGCGCACACATACTTCGCCGATTCAGATCCGCTACATGGAGCAGCACCGGCCGCCGATCAAAATCGTTGCGCCGGGGCGCGTGTACCGCGTCGATTCCGATGCGACGCATTCCCCGATGTTCCACCAGGTAGAAGGTTTGTGGATCGACGAGCACATCACGTTTGCCGACCTGAAAGGCGTGCTGTCGGATTTTCTCAAACGCTTCTTCGAACGTGACGACCTGAAAGTGCGTTTCCGCCCGTCGTTCTTTCCGTTCACCGAGCCTTCCGCTGAAGTCGATATGAGCTTCGGTGAGGGCTGGCTGGAGATGGGCGGGTGCGGCATGGTCCATCCGACGGTGCTCAAGAACGTCAAAATCGATAGCGAGCGGTATCAGGGTTTTGCGTTCGGCATGGGGCTCGATCGCCTGACGATGCTGCGTTATGGCGTCAACGACCTGCGCCTGTTTTTTGAAAATGATCTCAGGTTTCTGAAGCAGTTCCAGGGATGAAATTTTCAGAAAAGTGGCTTCGAACGTTCGTCGACCCGCCGCTCGATACGCGAGCGCTCGCGGATGCGTTGACGTTCGCGGGGATCGAAGTCGAAGCGATCGAGCCCGCTGCACCAAAATTCGATCGCGTCGTGGTCGGCGAAGTGCTTTCGGTGGAAAAGCATCCGAGCGCCGATCGGCTGTCTGTATGTCAGGTGAACGTTGGAGTAGCGCCCCTCACGATCGTGTGTGGCGCGCCTAACGTTCGGGCGGGCATGAAAGTCCCGACGGCGCTGGTCGGCGCCAAGCTCCCGAGCATCGAAATCAAAGCGGCGAAGGTGCGCGGTGTCGAGTCGAACGGCATGCTGTGCTCAGAGACCGAGCTGGGTTTGAGCACCGAGTCTGCCGGCCTAATGGCGTTACCGGCCGATGCGCCAGTCGGCGCAAGCGTTCGCGAAGTGCTCGATCTGGACGATCACATCCTCACGACCAAGCCCACGCCCAATCGTGGAGATTGTTTGTCGATTCTCGGCATCGGAAGAGAGGTTGCTGCGATCTCGAGCGTGCCACTCAACGCAGTCCCCGATGCAACTGTCGAGGCGACGTTGAGCGACGCGTTGAGCGTCACGCTCGAGGCGACTCAGGCATGTCCACTCTATTGCGGACGTATCGTGCGCGGCGTGAATGCAAACGCGGCGGTGCCGCCCTGGATGAAGAACCGACTCGAGCGCAGCGGATTGCGTTCGATCAGCGCCATCGTTGATATCACGAACTATGTGATGCTCGAGCTCGGCCAGCCGCTGCATGCGTTCGATGCGGCCAAACTCGAAGGGGACATACGCGTGCGGTTTGCACGGAGCGGTGAGCGACTCGAACTCCTGAATGGCGAAACGCCTGTGCTCACGCCGGGCTACCTCGTCATTTCCGATGACCGCAAAGCGGTTGCGCTTGCGGGCATCATGGGCGGTGCACAAACCGCAGTCAGCGACACCACGCGCGACATCTTCCTCGAGAGTGCGTACTTTGCACCCGACGCGATCGCAGGCAAATCCCGCGCGCTCGGCTTCGCCTCGGATTCGTCCTTTCGATTCGAACGCGGTGTGGATTTCGGCGGCACGCGCCGCGCAATCGAACGCGCGACCCAGCTTGTCCTCGAGATTTGCGGGGGACGCGCAGGGCGGGTCAGCGAAGCGCTGGCACGTTTGCCCGAGCGCAAGCCGGTTAACGTCAGACTCAAGCGCTCGGCACGGGTGCTCGGTATCGAAATCGACACGCAGCAGGCGAGTGCGATACTTCGGCGTCTAGGTTTCACCTTCGAGGTGCACAACGACATCTTTACAGTAACACCGCCGACCTATCGCTTCGACATTGCGATCGAAGAAGATCTGATCGAAGAGCTCGCGCGCATCTACGGGTACGAACGTATTCCGGCAGCGAAACCGGTGGCTGCGGCGGCAATGTTGCCCGCTCCCGAAGGGACACGATCGCGTTCAGCGATCCGTCACATGCTCGTGCAGCGCGACTATAACGAAGTGGTGACCTACAGCTTCATCGATAGTCACTGGGAAGAAGATTTCTGCGCGAATGCGAATCCCCTCGCGCTCGCCAATCCGATCGCGAGCCAGATGAACGTGATGCGCTCGAGCCTCATTCCGGGCCTCGTCGACAGTATCGCGTTGAATATGCGGCACAAGCAGAGCCGCGTGCGATTGTTCGAAATCGGGCGTTGTTTCATGAAAGCGGCGGGCAGCGAATATGCACAACCGATTCGTCTGGGTGCAGCAGCCTCCGGTGCTGCAGTGCCGGAGCAGTGGGGAGTGCCGGCGCGCCGTCTGGACTTCTACGACGTCAAAGCAGATGTAGAAGCGCTGTTCGCACCGCGCGAGCTGCGCTTCGAGGCCGCCTCGCATCCCGCCCTGCATCCTGGGAAATCGGCGCGCATTGCGCTGGGGTCCCGCGCCGTGGGCTGGATCGGCGAGCTCCACCCCCGCTGGCAGCAGAAGTACGATTTACCAGTCGCGCCGATCGTTTTCGAGCTCGAATATGACGCACTCGCCGAAACAGTTATACCGGCCCATCGCGACATTGCGAAGGTTCCACCGGTCCGGCGCGACCTCGCTGCGCTGTTCGATGAAAGCATCGCTCATGATGTGGTAATCGACGAGTTGCGACGTCACGCACCCCCCGTCGTGACTGAGGTCAGGTTGTTCGATGTCTACCGCGGGAAGGACCTTGAAACAGGGAAAAAAAGTCTTGCATTCAGCATCTTATTGCAGGATACTCGAAAAACTCTGACCGATGCTGAAATAGAATCGACGGTCTCTAAACTCCGAGAGGTCCTGCGGCAGCGGTTCGATGCCAAGCTTCGTTGAGAAGGGGACAAGATGACCTTAACCAAGGCCGAACTGGCAGACCTGCTCTTCGAAAAAGTAGGCTTCAACAAGCGTGAAGCGAAGGATATGGTCGAATCGTTTTTCGAAGAAGTACGCACAGCGCTGGAGAGCGGCCATGGTGTCAAACTTTCCGGATTCGGCAATTTCCAGCTTCGCGATAAGCCGCAAAGGCCTGGCCGCAATCCAAAGACTGGGGAGGAGATTCCTATCACAGCACGTCGCGTGGTCACATTCCATGCCTCCCAGAAGCTGAAAGCAATGGTGGAGGAGCGCTATGGCGATGGAAACGACCAGCAGCCACAGTAAGGGGCCGCTCCCGCCGATACCGGCCAAGCGCTACTTTACGATCGGGGAAGTGAGCGAGCTCTGCGGCGTTAAACCGCACGTGCTGCGCTACTGGGAGCAGGAGTTCACGCAGCTAAAGCCAGTCAAACGGCGCGGCAACCGGCGTTACTACCAGCATCACGAGGTGCTGCTGATCCGGCGTATCCGCGAGTTGCTTTACGACCAGGGCTTCACCATCAGCGGTGCGCGCAATCGCCTCGATGAGCTCGTCGCGGAGCCGACAAAAACGACGCGCACACCGCGCACGCCGCAGCTCTCCGCTCTGCGCAAGGAAATCGAAGGCGTGCTTCAACTGCTGCGCGCACAAGTCTGAAGGTCCGTCCGGCCCGTCGTAGACCTCTGCTATACTTCTAGCACTCGGGGCGTAGCGCAGCCTGGTAGCGCATCTGCATGGGGTGCAGAGGGTCGGAGGTTCAAATCCTCTCGCCCCGACCA
>JAQGNH010000383.1 GCA_028291945.1 Betaproteobacteria bacterium | reverse complement strand
CGACCGCCCAGAACACGGCGACGTGCCAGCCCAGAGACGAGCCGATCGCTGCGAGAACCTGCGCGAGCGCCGTGTCGAGGTCGGACGAGCCTGCGAGTATGCGGCTTACGCTGATCTGGACGCCGAGTCGCTTGCGAGCTTCGCCCTTGTTGGCGGTGTCCTCGAACGTGATCACGCTCCCTGTAATCACGCTCTTTTCGAACACCGGGAATGAGGAATACTCGGCGCTGAAAGGCGTGCCGTCCTTACGCCAGAGCATCTCGTTGTCGAGCTTGACGGCGCGTCCTGTTTCCAGTGTTTGCAGCAGTGGGCAAGCCGATTGAGGGTAGCGCGTGCCATCCGGATACGTATGATGGATCAGCTCGTGCATGTTGCGGCCGAGCACTTCATCCGGCGTATAACCGAGCATGGCAAGGGCGGCCTTGTTAATGAACGTACAGAGACCGGTCGCATCGACGCCGTAAAGGCCGATTTCGATCGCATTGAGGATCGCGTCGGTCTCGCGTAGATCAGCGGCTGCATGCATAGCATGGACGCGTAGCACGGGGCGTGCCATGCAAGGTCCCGCACTCTGATTGCGCTTATTCAGGCGCAGCGCCGTCCGGCCGCGACTTCATACGTTCCCAGAGATTGATGCGAGGCATGCGGCTCGCCACGAAAGCAGCCACTGCAGCGACCACTGCAGCACACAGGAACCCGCGATGGAAAGCACGTATTACGATGCCGATGTCCATGTCGCTGGCCTGCTGGAGCAGCGATGCACGATCGGCGTTCGGTATCATCGCGAATACCAGCGCCCCGAATAGGGCTGCACCGGCGGCCCCGCCGGTCGAGCGGGCAAGTGAGAGCGTAGCTGTTGCAGCGCCGAGCTTGCTGCGTCCCGCCACGGTCTGAACGACGACCTGACTGATCGGCATGACAGTGCCGAGCCCCAGACCGGTCACAAATCCGAGCGCCACCACCCACGCCATATGCGGCGGGAGAAGACTGAGCAGCAACAACCCAGCACTCGTCAGCGACATGCCGACCACGGGAATCAGGCGTGGCTCGCCAGTGCGTCGCAGTACCCGTGAGGCCGCTATCGAAGCCACGACCTGGCCCGCCGTCACGGGAAGCAGGAGCAACCCGGAAGCCTGCGCGCTCATGCGATGCCCGAGCTGCAGATAGATCGGCAGGAAAAAGATGATCGCGAACATGCACGCTGCAAACAGCATCACGAGAACGGCCGAGAGGCGTATGGTCGTATCGCGGAAAAGATCCACCGGCAGGAAGGGTGCGCGATGGCGGCGCTCGTGCCACGACAGAAGTGCGAGCGACAGGATTGCTGTCGTTACTATCGCGAGACTGACACTCGATGTCCATGCAAATCGATGGCCACCGGAAGTGAGCCAGAAGAGCGCGCTCACCGCGCCCACTGCAAAGAGCAGATGTCCCGGCACGTCGCTTCCGCCTTCAGTCTGCGGATGGCGTTCGCCGCGCGGCAGGCGACACAGGCGCCACGCCGCGATTGCGGCAAAAGGCAGGTTCGCGACGAACAGCCAGCGCCAGCTGAAGTTCGAGACCACAAACCCACCGATGACAGGCCCGCCAATACTCGCCGTGGTGAACATCAGCGCGAAGTATCCCTGGAAGCGCACGCGCTCGATCGGTGGTACGAGCTCGCCGACGAGCGCTTGCGAAAGCGTCATCAGCCCGCCGCCTCCCAGGCCCTGTAGCACACGCGCTGTGACGAGCTGCGGCATCGACTGCGCCAGGCTGCATGCCAGTGAGCCCACAGCGAATACGCCGAGCGCGACGAGCAGCATGGTGCGCTTGCCGCGCAGATCGCCGAGACGGCCGTACATCGGCACGATTACAGCCGATGAGAGGAGATACGCAACCGCGATCCACGAGCTATCTCGCAGATTACCCAGGCTGCCAGCGATCGCCGGTGTCGCCGTGGCAAGCAGTGTCTGATCGACGGCTGCCATGAACATCGGCAGGAACACCGCAAAAAAGAGATTCAGAAACTCAGCACGCGTGACAGGCCGCGACGCGGCTTGGGGAGGAACAGTTTCGGCTTCGTTCATTGCGGGCATGTTCATGAGGCACGGCAGATACAAGCCGCGTGCCGGGATGACGGATGACAAGCGGTGGAAGGCACGAGTTGCCAGCTGTTCTTGATAACGGGCGCGATGAACTCGCGCACACGTGTACGCTGGACCGGCGCGCCCGCTGCACAAAAACGGCGAACGGCGCGAAGTTGTATTTTAAACCGCCCGACCGATTTGCGCAGACTCAGAAAATGAGTGGGGCTCCGATTTTATTTGCGCACGGTGGCCCACAGCACCTTTCGTCGTGCGTCACGTGCAGAGTTCTTGTTACGCGCCGCAGCGCGCGTGAGGTGCGCGGATCATTCGAGCGGTATGCCAGTGCGTCGTATCACGTCGGCCCACTTTTTGAGATCGCGACGCACGATCGCCACAGCTTCCTCGGGGGTGTTGCCCACGACTTCAGCACCTTCGTTCTTGAGTCGTGTCAGCACGTCCGGCGCCTGCAAAGCCTTCATCAGCTCACGGTGCAATCGCGCGATGATCTCCTTCGGTGTCGCGCCGGGGACCATGATCATGTGACCACCGACCTCTTCGAAACCTCGAGCGCCTGCTTCGTCGAGTGTTGGAACACTCGGCAGGGCGGGGGAACGCTGTGCGCCGCTCACCGCGACTGCGCGCAGCTTGCCGGATTGCACGACGGGCAGTGCAGCGATCATGTTGAACAAGCCGACCTGCACCTGTCCGCCCATCTGCTCGCTGAGCGCAGGCCCCGTACCTTTGTACGCAATGTGCACGATGCTCATACCCGTTTTGATTTTCAGCAGCTCCATCGCCATCTGCGGTCCTGTGCCGGTGCCGCCCGAGCCATAGTTGAGATCCTTCGGACGCGCTTTGGCTAGCGCGATCAGGTCTTTCAGGGAGTGCACCGGCAGCGACGGGTGGACCGTGAGTATGTACGGCGCGCCGGCCAGTATCGATACAGGCGTGAGATCCTTGCGGGCGTCGTACGGCAGCTTCGAATACAAGTTCGCGTTGATCGTGTACGTCGCGACGGCCACGAGCAGCATCGTGTAGCCATCAGGCGGTGATTTCGCTGCGATGTCGATGCCTATCGTTCCGCCGGCCCCGGTTCTGTTGTCCACCACGACGGCCTGACCGACGCTGGGTGACAGCGCCTGCGCCATGCTCCGGGCGAGAATGTCGCTCGGGCCGCCGGGTGCGAGCGGGACTACCAGACGTATCGGCTTGGAAGGGAATTGCTGTGCGTGAGCGGCTCCTGTGCTCGATAGCACCAGCATGCTCGCTACCGCCGTCGCGGTGGGCAAGGCAAATCGCTGCATGGCAGGTCTCCCCCGTAGAAACTGGCGCAAGCATACGATACAGGACACAGGCGTCCATAATACGGGCGAGTAGCCAAATGCGTGCGTCTCCGCGAAAATGGGGTACCTACAAACCAGAATGCTTTCATGGCATCCATCCGATGAACACGACCCGACAAGAACTGAGCGAACCGATGACGCCTGCAAAATCCGCTGCGTCAGCGGATGCAACGCCGCGGCAGGCTGCACCGATCCGTCCGAGGAAAGCGCCGCGTTCAATGCGCAACATGCTTTCGCTCGAGGATTTCGAAGAGGCGGCGCGGCGCGTTCTGCCGCGGCCGATTTTCGGCTACATCTCGGGCGGCGTCGAGACCGACGCGTCATTGCGGGGCAATCGCTCGGCATTCGCCGAATACAACTTCATCCCTCGCGTCCTCGTGAGCACTCGCGGCCGCTCGCAGAGGACGACCCTGTTCGGGCGCACGTACGATTTACCATTCGGTTTCGCGCCGATGGGGGGGACCGCGCTGGCGGCATATCTCGGCGACACGGTGCTCGCGCGCGCGGCGGCTGAGCTCAATATTCCCATGATCCAGAGCGGCGCTTCGCTCACACGTCTCGAGCATTTGAAGGAAGTCGGCCCCACCGCGTGGTTTCAGGCTTACCTCCCGGGAGCACCCGAAATCATCGTCCCACTCGTGGAGCGGGCGCAGCGCGGTGGCTTCGACACCCTCGTGTTGACCGTGGACGTGCCCGTCGCTGCGAATCGCGAGAACAACGTGCGCAACGGATACAGCTCTCCACTGAAGCCTTCGCCGCGTCTTGCCTGGGACTGCATGGTGCGGCCGCGATGGCTCTTTGGCACCTTCGGCCGTACCGTCATGAAGCAGGGCATGCCGCATCTGGAGAACATGGGATTCGAACGTATCCCCGTGCTTTCGGGCAACGTCGAACGCCCACGCTTGTCTCGCGACGGGCTCTGCTGGGAGCATCTGGAGCTGATGCGGCGCATCTGGAAAGGCAAGCTTGTCGTGAAAGGGGTGCTGGCGAAAGAGGACGTGCGCGTGGCGCGCGAAAGCGGCGCCGATGGCGTGATCGTTTCGAATCATGGCGGCCGCCAGCTCGATGGCGCGGTGGCGCCGCTGCGTGTGCTTCCCGGCATCGTGGCCGAAGCGGGCAACATGGCGATCATGATGGACAGCGGCATACGCCGAGGCACCGACGTCCTGAAAGCGCTCGCGCTCGGCGCGCATTTCGTATTCGTCGGCAGGCCATTTTTGTATGCCGCAACGATCGCCGGCGATGACGGTGTGCATCATGCCGTCAAACTCCTGCGCGAGGAAATCGATCGCGACATGGCGATGCTCGGCATCAGCTCGCCATCCGCAATGCCACGCGAGTTTCTGGTCCCGTCGAGCGGACCGCTCAGCTAAGTCGAGCACCAACGCGGGCCCGTATATCCGCGCCATTCGTCCGGGCTAAGGATCGGAAGCGGGTCTGGTCACGCGCTTCGAAAGGTCTGCAGGCCGACGAGGCGCTGATATCCGCTGACGCGATGCGTGGGATAGAGGCGTTCGTCGTTTATCCCGCGCAGCAGCCTGAAGCACAGGATCCGCGACGCGTAGTCGAGCAGCATGAGCGACGAGCCTAAGGCTGCTGCACGCGCGGCGTATGAAGCACGCGCCAGAACCTAGCGTTTGACCCAATAAGCGTTCTTTGGCTGCTCCTGCTTTGCTTTCACAGAATCTGCCGTATAGCGCTCGCTGTCGAAGTTGAAGCCAAGCTGCTTCATGCATTCGATCTCAGTGATCGCGGCTCTATCGGCTTCGATCTGGCAATAGGCGTACTGCTCAACGATGGCAGCATCACAACCAGCCAGCATCATAGAAACAAGTGCAGCTACTAGGCTCTTCACCGGTTAGCCCCTAACTTTCACCAGTCGTCATACTGCACGAACGCTGAGGACGGTGCGATACGACCAGCGGAGTATTACGTTCGTCCTATCACTTTGTGCGAAACCGGATCAGCAGGACATCTGTGATACCCATCCGCGCGTCAGCAACTGATCAACTGCATACCCGTCAGAACGCGACCACCGACGCCCCGCGTCAAGTGCCGCTGCGGGCGCGGCCACGGTTCCGCGCCGTCGTAAGGGACCGCTTCAGATGAGTTCGGGGTAAGTAGTGGCTCATTGCGGGCGCCGAGCATGACGCACGCTTATTGGACCTTGGTCCTACTAGC
>JAQGNH010000314.1 GCA_028291945.1 Betaproteobacteria bacterium | reverse complement strand
GAATTGGCTCCCCGACCAGGGCTCGAACCTGGGACCTGCGGATTAACAGTCCGTCGCTCTACCAACTGAGCTATCGGGGAATTGAATTTGGGGGAAGCTGCCGAAAACTGCTTAGCAGCGCTTTAGAAAGCCGCATATATTAATGGCTGGCGTCCGTCTGGTCAACGTTATGCAATCCATTTATCCAATTGCATGAACTGGTTAAAGCGCATCGGCGTCACGTTCATCGCCCTGGTCGCGGTAGTGGCTGTCGTGCCATTGTTCATTTCGCTCAACGGGTACATTCCATTGGTCGAAAAAGAGGCCGCGGCAATGCTGGGCGAGCCGGTTTCGATCGAGAGTCTGCACGCGTCAGCATTCCCGATCCCCCATGCACGCATCGACGGTATCGTCATTGGCGAATCGGAAGACATAAAGATCGGAAAAGTCACGTTCACACCCGCTTTATGGTCTCTTCTGAGATCCGAAAAAATCATTCGCCGGGTGGATGTGGAGAACCTCGCGATCTCCCAGAAAGCATTCGGCATCCTGGCTGCGCTTACACAGCAGAAGAGTGGCTCGGCCAATATACGCGTCGAAAAAATCCAGATCCACGCCGCGACCGTCAGGCTCGAGCAGTCAAGCTTTGGCCCATTCGATCTTCGCGTGCAGCTCAGCAGTCCCGGAGAGCCCGGCGAGCTGCTGCTTACGACTCAGGATGGCACTTTGAAAGCCCGAGCCGTACCCGACGGCGAACGCTACACGCTCGCGATTGCAGCTCGCGGATGGTCGCCGCCTCTCGGCCCCGCAATTCGCTTCGACAAGCTCGACATCAAAGGCGTCGCGCACAGTAAAGGGGCAGACCTCACCGACATCAGCGGAAAGCTCTACGGCGGAACGCTAGCCGGAAAGATGCGCATCACCGCCGGGAAAGAGCTGGCGTTACGCGGCAATCTGGAGTTGCAACAGATCGAGCTGAAACAAGCCGTCGCCTTGGTTTCGCCAAAAACCCGCGTCAGCGGCCGGCTCGATGCAAAACCCGTCTTCACTTCGCATGCGAAGAATGCCGCTCAGCTCGGCGAAGCGCTCAGACTCGAAACACCGTTTACGGTGCACGACGGTGTGCTATACGGTTTCGATCTCAAAAGCGCTGCTGCGAGCTTCGGCAGGCAAGGCTCAGGTGGAGGCCAGACGCGCTTCGGTGACCTGGCAGGCCACCTCCTCATGGAGCGAGGCGCATACCGCTTGACGGACCTGAAGATTGCATCCAGCGGTGTTGCCGCCCGCGGCAACGTCACGATTGCCGCCTCAAAAGCGCTGTCGGGCCAGCTCAACACTAACGTGAGCGCGATCGGCAAGGCTGTGAGCATTCCGCTTGTCGTGGGCGGAACGCTCGATTCGCCGTTACTTTATCCGAACCCCACTGCGCTTGCGGGTGCGGCAGCGGGCACGGTCCTGCTTCCTGGCGTCGGCACGGCAGCCGGCGCAAAGCTCGGTGAGTTCGTCGATGGGCTTTTTGGAAAGGCCCGTTCGCAGCAGTAAAGCGCACGGGACGCTCGGCACCGATCGGCGCCGCAATAACCACAATTCGGGTTGCAGGATCGCCCGCCGCTGGGCCTCTTTAGACGAGCACGCTTGCCACGGCCTTGGCCACGTAATCGATATTGCGGGAGCTCAACGCGGCGACGCAGATCCGACCGCTGTCGATCGTGTAGATCGAATATTCCTCGCGTAATCGCCGCACCTGTTCCCGATTGAGCCCCGAATACGAGAACATCCCACGCTGCTCGACCACAAAGCTGAAATCGAAGTCCGCGCGGAATCCCCGGATTTTCTCCACCAGTTGGCGTCGCATCGTCTTGATGCGGTCGCGCATCTGGCCAAGCTCCTGATCCCACAACACGCGCAGCTCCGGCGTCGTGAGGACCGTGGCCGCAGCCTGACTGCCATGCGTCGGGGGGCTCGAGTAATTCGTACGAATTACGCGCTTGACCTGGCTCAGCACGCGACTGACCTCCGTAGCATCCTGAGTGACGATCGAGAGTGCACCGACACGCTCGCCATACAGCGACAGCGATTTAGAAAACGAGCTCGAGACGAACACGACCGGGCACGCAGTGCTGAAGCGCCGTACTGCGGATGCGTCCGCGTCCAGCCCGTCAGCGAAACCCTGATACGCGATATCCAGGAATGGCACGAGCCCGCGCCTATTCACGGCTTCGATCACGCGCTCCCACTGGGGCTCTTTCAGGTCGACGCCGGTCGGATTGTGGCAGCATGCATGCAACACCATGATGGAACCCGAAGGCACGGTCTCCAACGTCTCCATCATTGCATCGAACCGAACGCCATGGGTTTCGGGGTCGTAGTACGGATACGTATGCACCTTGTATCCGGCGTAGTCGAAAATCGCGCGGTGGTTTTCCCAGCTCGGATCGCTGATCCAGATGTCCGCATCGGGATTCACTCTGCGCAGCAGGTCGGCGCCGAGCTTGAGGCCACCGGTACCGCCAATGGCCTGCACTGTCACCACGCGACCCTCTTTCAATGCTGCGCTGTCGAGTCCGAAAAGAACGTCCTGCACCGCACGGTCGTAGGGCTTGAGTCCATCGATCGGCAGATAGTTGCGCGGCATCGCGGTGGCGGCCATCTGCTGTTCCGCGCGCCGCACGCACTCAAGGACCGGCACCTTGCCCTGATCGTCCGTATACACGCCAACCCCGAGATTGACTTTATTCGGGTTTGGGTCGGCGTTATAGGCTTCGGTGACCCCGAGTATGGGGTCGTTGGGCGCCATGTCGACGTGGGCGAAAAGAGATGAGCTCATGAGTTGAATCGTTCTGAAGCGAAAAGGTTTTTGCAGCGCGCATTTTAGCATCGCTGTGCCCGGCCTCGTCTTGAAGTCGCCGCAGTGGCACCCGATATGGGAAAATCGCCTGTTAAGCATCATCAATCGAGCCCATGGCAACCCAAGCCTCAGCAGCAAAATCCCCGGCGCAACCTGCGGCCGAGGTCCTCACCTTCCCTGATAGTCCCTACCGGCTGCACCAGACGTTCGCACCCGCGGGCGATCAGCCGGAGGCGATCGAAAAGCTCACTGAAGGGGTCCGCGACGGTCTGGCCTACCAGACGCTGCTCGGCGTCACCGGCTCGGGCAAGACGTACACGATGGCGCACGTGATCGCTCGGCTGGGCTGTCCGGCCCTCATCATGGCGCCCAACAAGACGCTGGCCGCTCAGCTCTATTCGGAAATGCGAGAGTTTTTCCCGGAGAACGCGGTCGAGTATTTTGTCTCGTACTACGATTACTACCAGCCCGAAGCGTACGTTCCGTCGAAGGATCTCTACATTGAGAAAGACTCGAGCATCAACGAGCACATCGAACAGATGCGCCTTTCCGCCACCAAGTCACTGCTCGAGCGGCGCGATACGATCATCGTCGCGACGGTGTCGTGCATTTACGGTATCGGTGATCCGGGCGAGTACCACGGCATGATCCTGCACCTGCGCGAGCGCGAAAAGCTCTCGCAGCGGGAGGCTATCCAGCGCCTGTGCGAAATGCAGTACCAGCGCAACGATTTCGAGTTCAGGCGGGGGATTTTTCGCGTCAGGGGCGACGTGCTGGACATCTTCCCGGCCGAAAATTCCGAGACTGCGGTGCGCGTTACGCTGTTTGACGACGAAGTCGAAAGCATCCACGTGTTCGATCCCTTGACGGGACAGGTGTTGCAGAGAGTCGGTCGCTATACCGTGTACCCCTCGAGCCATTACGTGACGCCGCGGTCGACGACGGTGCGGGCGATCGACGCGATCAGAGCTGAGCTGCGCGACCGCATCGAATGGTTCCAGCAACACAACAAGCTGGTCGAGTGTCAGCGCATCGAACAGCGCACCCGATTCGATCTTGAAATGCTGAACGAGATGGGGTTCTGCAAAGGTATCGAGAACTACTCGCGGCATTTTTCAGGACGGCAACCCGGTGAGCCGCCGCCGACTCTTCTGGATTATCTTCCGCGCGATGCCTTGATGGTTATCGACGAAAGTCACGTCACGATTCCGCAAGTGGGCGGCATGTACCGCGGTGACCGGGCGCGCAAAGAGAACCTCGTCGACTATGGTTTCAGGCTGCCTTCGGCTCTGGACAATCGGCCATTGCGTTTCGATGAATTCGAGCGCGTAATGCGGCGAACGATATTCGTATCGGCGACACCCGCCGACTACGAGCGCAATCATCAATCGCAGATCGCAGAACAGCTCGTGCGTCCAACGGGTCTGATCGATCCACGCATCGAAGTGCGGCCCGCTTCGAGCCAGGTCGACGATCTGCTTTCAGAAATCAACGACCGTATCAAGCTCACCGAGCGCGTGCTGGTGACGACGCTCACCAAACGCATGGCCGAGGATTTGACGGACTACCTGGCGGAGCACGGGATAAAGGTACGCTACCTGCATTCCGATATTGAAACGGTGGAGCGCGTGGAAATCATCCGTGACTTGCGTCTGGGCGAGTTCGACGTGCTTGTCGGTATCAACCTTTTGCGCGAAGGTCTTGATATACCAGAAGTTTCCCTGGTCGCGATCCTGGATGCAGATAAGGAAGGTTTTTTGCGCTCAGAACGCTCGCTGATCCAGACCATGGGGCGCGCGGCGCGTCATCTGAATGGCACTGCCATCATGTACGCGGATACCGTCACCGGTTCCATGCGTCGTGCCATCGACGAAACAGATCGACGCCGCGCCAAACAGGTCGCGCACAACGAGTCGCACGGCATCACTCCGACAGGCGTGCAGAAGCGCATCAAAGATATCATCGACGGCGTCTACGATCACGAGACAGCGCGTCAAGAGCTGAAAGCAGCCCAGAATGAGGCGCGTTACGAGCACATGGGTGAAAAGGACCTGACGCGCGAAGTGAAGCGTCTGGAAAAGGATATGTTCGATGCAGCGAAAAATCTCGAATTCGAGCGGGCCGCAGAATTGCGCGATCAGCTGAAACGGCTCAAGGAGCGCCTTTTCGTCAAAGCCGCGTGAGTAATGGCCGATGAGAGAAGAGTCAGTCGCAAGGTTGAAACGCCGCGTTTCCGAGATGCCGGTTCAGCATAGAAAAATCAGAGTACTGTTTGTCTGCCTCGGCAACATCTGTCGTTCGCCGACTGCGGAAGGCGTGTTCAGGCAGCTCGTGAAAGAGGCGGGGCTCGCGAACACCATCGAGGTCGATTCAGCAGGCACCGGCGACTACCATATCGGCGAACGTCCCGATCCGCGTGCGTGTTGGGCGGCGTCGCGGCGCGGTTACGATCTCACACCACTGCGTGCCCGTCAGGTCACCCGCCGCGATTTCGAGCAATTCGATTACGTCCTTGCAATGGACGAGCAGAACCTGCGCGCGCTGAAGCAACTCGCGCCGGAGGAACAGGCGCACAAGCTGAAGATGCTGACTGACTTTTGCTCAAACGGCGAGTGCACCGTACCGGATCCCTATGCGGGCGGGCCGCAAGGTTTCGAGTTCGTGCTCGACCTCGTCGAAGATGCGGCGCAGGGGCTCCTGCGCCAGATCGGTACTCGAACCGAAGTCTAAACGTGCCCCACGCTGCTGGCGGGCTCGCGGTCGCGCGGTGCTGATGCGGGCTCGGTGTCCGCAGGCGCTGCCCGAGACCGTGTTTCCACCTGGACCAGCGAATCGTCCGAGACTGGGACCGGAGCAGGGCGTACACGGCCCACACGCCGCGGTTCCGCTTCGACATAGGTTGCAGCGTCGCGCGCTTTGTGCGGATCGGTTTCGACCTGCACCAGATCGGACGGCCAGTCCAGCTTGAGATTCGATGCCGGCTCGGCCGGGGCCTCCGCACGCTCGGGCACGGCTTCGAATCGCGGAGCAGATCCGACGAGCGGAGTTGAGCTCTGCGGTATTTCGTTCACAAGCTCCGCATGACTCTCTTCATGCTGTTTTTCCACAGTCTCGGGACGAACGGGGTCGCGATGCACCTCGAGGGGCGGCGCACTGAATGATTCACCCTGTACTTCTTGGAACGGGCGATCCTCGTGACGCAAGGTGCTCGACTCATCATGTGCCGGGCTTGATTCGGTCTCGGTGTGCGCCTGCGGCTGGATATCCGCCGGCGGGCTAGCGGTCGCGTAGTTCTCCTGAGAAGGCTCAGTTGGATCAGGCGCCTTCGCAACCGCGTCGTGAGACTCGGAAGCGGGCGCATCGCCGCGGTGCTCCGGACGATCGCGGCGGCCGCGGCGTCTGCGCCCACGGCCTTCGCCGCGCGCTTCGCCCTGCTCCCGCTGCTGCGGAAGCGACGGAGCGTTGTCGTTGCGTTCCACAGTCTCCTGCCCGGCCTCTTGTGGACGCGGCGGCTCGGATTGGTGTGGTGGACGCGGCGCCTGCGATTCAGTGTGCCGTTGTTGTCGGGGGTGCTGCGAATTTTCGTTGCGGCGGGCTTCCGGGCGCCGCTCACCACGATCTTCGCTGCCGCGCCGGCGTACGCCCTCGCGTTCGCGCCGTGGCTCGCCTGCTGGAGAGCTTCCTTCGGCGCGCGAGCGATGACCCTGTTGATGTGAACCACGCTCGCCACGGGTGGCTGGATCACGCGCCGGAGCGCTGCCCTCTCGCGCCTCAGTGCGGCCGCGATTGCTGTCGCGGCGTCCGCGCGGGGTCGGACGTGCTGCCTGCCGCTGGGGCTCCGCCGGCACTGATGTTTCCTCAGGTTTACGGTGCTTGAACCAACCAAAGATCTTCCCGATGATGGAGTGGTCGTCGTCGCTTACAGTCGTCGCAGGCGGGGTCTCCGGCTGTCGGATGGGCGCGGGCTGCTGCGGTGTGATGCCTCGCACTGCGGCCTGCGGACGAGCCACGACGGGCTCCTGCATCGCGGCACCTGCCGCTGTCTCTTCAGCGGGTGCTTCGACCATGTTGTAGCTCGCCGGCAAGGGCTCGGCATTGTTCAGGTCGTCATGACGCAGCCGGCTTACCGCGTAATTCGGAGTTTCCAAGTGCATGTTCGGAATCAAGGTCACGCTAACGCGGTGCCGCGCTTCGATCAGCTGGAGATCGACCCGCTTTTCATTGAGCAGGAACGTGGCGACATCAATCGGCACCTGCGCATTCACGCTCGCCGTGTTGTCCTTCATCGCTTCTTCCTGAATGATGCGCAGGATATGCAATGCAGTGGATTCAGTGCCTCGGATATGCCCGGTTCCATGACAACGCGGGCAAGGACTGTAGCTCGTCTCGCCGATCGACGGCCGCAAACGCTGCCGTGAAAGCTCCATCAGGCCGAAACGCGAGATCTTGCCCATCTGCACGCGGGCGCGGTCGTACTTCAGCGCATCGCGCAGACGGTTCTCGACTTCCCGCTGGTTGCGCCCGCTTTCCATGTCGATGAAGTCGATGACGATCAGGCCGCCCAGGTCGCGCAGCCGGAGCTGGCGCGCGATCTCGTCTGCCGCCTCGAGGTTGGTACGGTAAGCCGTCTCCTCGATGTCTGCGCCTTTGGTTGAGCGCGCCGAGTTCACGTCGACGGACACCAGCGCTTCGGTATGATCGATGACGACAGCGCCGCCGGAGGGCAGCGTCACACCCCGCGAATAGGCCGATTCAATCTGGTGCTCGATCTGGAAGCGCGAAAAAAGCGGGACGTCGTCTTTATATAACTTCACGCGGTTCACGTTGCTCGGCATGACGTGACCCATGAACTGCTGCGCCTGCTCGAATATGCCTTCAGTGTCGATCAGGATTTCGCCGATATCCTGATGGAAATAGTCGCGTATAGCGCGAATGACGAGGCTCGATTCCTGATAGATCAGAAAGGCGCCGGTCTGCTGGGTCGCGGCCTGTTCGATCGCGCGCCAAAGCTGAAGCAGATAACCCAGGTCCCAGTTGAGCTCTTCCTGGTTGCGTCCGATCGCAGCCGTGCGGCCGATCACGCTCATGCCCTGCGGAATCTCCAGCTGGTCGATGACGTCTCGCAACTCGTTGCGGTCTTCGCCCTCGACCCGGCGCGATACGCCGCCCCCGCGCGGATTGTTAGGCATCAGGACGAGGTAGCGGCCTGCAAGGCTGATGAAACTCGTCAGTGCAGCGCCTTTGTTGCCGCGCTCGTCCTTGTCGACCTGGACGATGATTTCCTGACCTTCGGAAAGCGCGTCCTGAATGCGGGCACGCCCGACGTCCACGCCCGCTTTGAAGTAACTTCGGCTAACTTCCTTGAACGGCAGAAAACCGTGGCGCTCACTGCCGTAGTCGACGAACGCTGCCTCGAGGCTGGGCTCTACGCGGGTGATGACACCTTTGTAGATATTGCTTTTACGCTGCTCTTTTGCGGAGGATTCGATGTCGAGGTCGACCAGCTTCTGACCATCGACGATGGCAACGCGCAGCTCTTCGGCCTGCGTCGCGTTGAACAACATGCGTTTCATTTTTTATATTCTCCCGCGCTCGGGCATGACACGGGATGGTCTGCACTGTTGCCATCTGCGGCTCGCAGATATAGATGAACTGATCAGTCACAGGTTGTTTGTAGTCATGAAAAAACGTGACCCGGAGAGTCGAGTTGTGCAGTTCCTTGGCGGGACCCGCATTGCTAGCGTGTCCCCTGTATTCAAAAGTGCCGTGAGCGCGTAATTCGTCTAGTATCGCTACTTGATCTGGTGAGCGACGTTAACCAGGATGTCGAGCGCTGCGATGCGGCGATATCTTCGCTGCTCGATCGATTGCGCGATTTAGTTCTTCACCCGCTGTGGTCATTGCACCCCACTTGATTAGCTCATGCAGGTTGCCTGCGCAGCGCCGGTTTGCGGCTATTCTATTGCAGAGCGCACCGACGCGCGCACTGATGCTCAGAATAGTATAAGCAAATGAAAGGCTTAAGTAAAGGTTCAGCAAGCTGGCACGAAGTCGGGGAGGCGGGCGCACAGCAGCGTGTGGACAACTATCTGACGCGCCTCCTCAAGGGGGTGCCTAAAAGCCATATTTACCGCATCTTGAGGAGCGGCGAAGTCCGGGTGAACAGCCGCCGCGTCGGACCGGAACACCGCCTTGAAATCGGTGACCGGTTGCGCCTGCCACCGGTGCAGACCGCGCGCCGCACCGAGTCGCAGAGGCCTGTGGGGGCGGTCCCGGCTCGTTTCAGCGGCCGCATCGTGCACGAGGATGAAGCGCTGCTGGTCCTCGACAAGCCCGCCGGCGTCGCCGTGCATGGCGGCAGCGGCGTCAGCAGCGGGGTCATCGAGCAGCTGCGGCGCGAACGGCCGGATTCGCGGTTCCTGGAGCTTGTCCACCGACTCGACCGCGATACGTCCGGAATCCTGGTACTGGCAAAAAAGCGCGCTGCGCTGACGGAATTGCACCGGCAGTTGCGTGAAGGCTGCGCCGAAAAAATCTATGCGACGCTGGCTCACGGCCGCTGGCGCGATCCGAAAAGAACCGTCAAGCTCCCGCTGCACAAGTACATTGCGGGATCGGGCGAGCGCCGTGTGAGGGTTGAGGAAGCGGGGCAGGCGGCTCACACGGTTTTTCGGCTGAAGCGCAGCTATGCCGACTTCAGCCTGCTCGAGGCCGAGCTCAAAACCGGACGCACGCACCAGATCCGCGTTCATTTAGCGCATCTGGGCTATCCCATTGCAGGGGACGACAAGTACGGCGATTTCGAGTTGAACAAGGCGCTCGCGCGGCGGGGCTTGAAACGCATGTTTCTGCACGCGTGCAAACTGACGATCGTTCATCCGCTGACGAAGACAGCCGCGACTTATTCGGCCCCGTTGCCGCCCGAGCTGGCGGATTTTTTGGAACGGCTCGCACAACCCCATGCGGAAACGATTTGAGCTGCTGGTTTTCGACTGGGACGGCACACTCATGGACTCGGCGGCCTGTATTGCTGCCGCGCTTCAGGGTGCGTGCCGCGATCTCGGTCACGCCGTGCCGAGCGAGCGCGACGCACGGTATGTGATCGGCCTCGGGCTGAACGACGCGCTCGCGCACGTTCTGCCGGACGTCCCGTCTTCCGACTACGGCACTGTCGTCGAGCGATACCGCCACCACTTTCTGCTCGCCGATGGGGGCACCACCCTCTTTTCAGGTGTATCGGAGATGATTTGTGAGTTGCGCAATGCGGGCCATCTGCTCGCAATTGCAACCGGCAAGAGCCGCCGCGGCCTGGATCGCGCGCTCGAAACCACCGGATTACGTCAATTCTTCGATGCCACGCGATGCGCCGACGAGGGCCACTCCAAGCCGGATCCGGGCATGCTGTACTGGATCATGGACACGCTGCGCATCTCTCCAGAACGCACACTGATGATAGGCGACACCACGCACGACATGGAGATGGCTCGCGCAGCCGGTGTTGCACCATTGGCTCTTGCTCATGGTGCTCACGAACGCGCGGCTCTGCTCGAACACGCGCCCCTGGCCTGCTTGAACGACTGCATCGAACTCAAAACGTGGCTCGCACAAAACGCTTGAGTGGCAGGGCGGCAGTCAGGCGAGTTCGATATACTATTAGCTAATAGCAAGGGCTTGCGCATGCACACGGCATGTAGGTCACCCGCCGCGCACCCAGTCCTGACATCTCAACACTGATTTCTCAACGTTAGGTATCCCATGGCAGAACTCGATCGACAACCGGGCGACAACTGGGAGCGTCAGGCGCTCGAAAAGGTGGCGCTTGCCGCGATTCAGGAGCAGCGTCGCGCGCGGCACTGGAGCATATTTTTCAAATTGCTCCTCTTCATTTACCTGTTTGCCCTGCTGTTCATCGCGCTCGGCTGGACCGGCAAAAAGGACAGCACCTCGAGCGGCAAGCACACCGCGATGGTCGAGTTGCGAGGCGTCATCAGCCCTGACAGCGCGGCGAGCGCCGACAACATCGTGAGCGGATTACAGGAAGCGTTCAAAGACAAGCGAACGCAGGGCGTCATTCTGCGAATCAACAGTCCCGGCGGCAGCCCGGTGCAGGCTGGACACATCAATGACGAAATCAGGCGTTTGCGCGAGAAATACCCCAACATTCCAGTGTATGCGGTGGTTGAGGACATCTGTGCATCGGGCGGGTACTACGTAGCCGTCGCGGCCGATCACATCTACGTCGACAAGGGCAGCATCATCGGCTCGATCGGCGTGCTGATGGATGGCTTTGGCTTCACCGGTTTGATGGACAAGCTGGGCGTGGAGCGCCGTCTGCTCGCAGCCGGAAAGAACAAGGGCTTTCTGGATCCGTTCTCGCCGATTCGGGAAGACCAGAAACAGTACGCCGAAACCATGCTCAACGAAATACATCAACAGTTCATCAGTGTCGTGCGACAAGGCCGCGGCAAGCGACTCAAGGAGACGCCGGAGCTTTTCTCCGGATTGCTGTGGGTGGGCACGCGCAGCGTCGAGCTTGGACTCGCCGACGGGCTTGGCAGTGTCGACTACGTCGCTCGAGAGTTGATCAAGGCTGAAGAGATCGTGGACTTCACCCCGCGCGAGAACATTGCGGAGCGGGTGGCGCGACGATTCGGCGCCGCCATGGCCGAAGCCGTCGTGCGCATTACCACTTCGAGCCCGCTCACCATACGCTGACACAGCGAGCTCAGAGTCTGGTATCCGCGCGATACGTTCACGGTCGCTCCGCGTCCGTTGCGCGGCCGCGATAGAGCAAAAAAACCGCGGGCCTGCGATCGAGATTTGGACGCCGGGTCTTCCAATCTGACACGGGCAATGTCCGTATGCATTCGGTCGCGAGTGTGAGGTCGACAGCCACGCACAGCAGCGTGTCCCCGCGGCACGCTGTGAGGATGCCATCGAGCAGCACGTCGTTACGGTAAGGCGTTTCGATAAAAATCTGCGCGACGCCGGCTCGCTCCGATTCTCTTTCGAGCTCCGCCAGCTTTTTGGCGCGTGCAGCGCGTTCCACCGGTAGATAACCGTGAAAAGCGAAGCGCTGGCCATTCAACCCGGAGGCCATCAATGCGAGCAGGAGCGCGGAAGGTCCGACGAGCGGGACCACTCGAATCCCCACTGCGTGCGCGCGACGCACGAGCGCTGCACCCGGGTCGGCTACCGCGGGGCACCCGGCTTCTGATAGCAGTCCGCAATCCACACCCGCCTCGAGTGGTCGCAGCAATTCTCCAATGGTGTGCAGTGGCGTGTGCTCGTTCAGCGTTTGCATGACGAGACCCTGCAAGGGCTGCGAGTACCCGGCGGCTTTGAGGAAGGCGCGAGCGGTCTTGGGATTCTCGGCGACAAAGCATTTAAGTCGCCGCAGCACTTCGAGTGTCGCAGGCGGGAGCAGTGGGGCGGCGTCGCCGCCCAAACCACTAGGCACAAGGTAGAGAATGCCGGTGGCCACGGGCTAGAGAACTTCGATACCGACGCGCTTGAGCATGGTGACGAGTGCGATCAACGGCAGACCGATGAGCGCTGTGGGGTCGCTGCTGTCGACGCGCTCGACGAGCGAGATGCCGAGCGCTTCAATCTTCGCGCTGCCCGCACAGTCATACGGCTTGTCGATTTCGAGGTAGCGGCCTGCCTGAGCGTCACTGTAGTGGCGAAAATGTACGGTGGTCGGGATGTCTTCGATCTGCAGCTGTGCGCTTAGGCCATCAATAAGACACACAGCCGTATGAAAGACGACGCTTCGTCCCCGCATGGCAGCGAGTTGGGCGAGCGCCGCGTCGCGACTGCCCGGCTTGCCAAGCGCTTTTCCGTCCAGTTCCGCCACTTGATCCGAACCGATAATATGCGCGCGAGGATAGTCGGCAGCGACAGCGCGCGCTTTACTTTGCGCAAGCCGCAATGCCGTGGCCGGCGGCGTTTCACCGTCGAGCGGCGATTCGTCGACCTCAGGTGACGCGACCGTAAATGGGAGTTTGAGACGCGCGAGCAGGGCGTGCCGGTATTGGGAGGAAGAGGCGAGGACCAGCACAGAATGGCTTCGGGCGGCGATCGATCTAAGTGCCTGCCCAAATTGAGGTTTTCGTGGTTTGGTTTTGACAGGAAAACGCAAAAATACTATCATGCGCGGCTTATGTCTGCACCCGCGGTGATCGATAGTCTCGAGTTTGCCCGGGCCGAGCAGTCGGTAAGCGGCAGCTTGCCCGTCGCAATCTTCCAGCGCCTCGACGACGTGCTGTTCGACAGTGACGGCGAGGTAGAGTACGCAATCCGAGGTGGACGCGACGAGCACAACCGGCCGCAACTCGAGCTGCGAATCACAGGTGAGTTGCACTTGCAGTGCCAACGTTGTCTCGGACCGCTTGGCTATCTTGTCGATGTCGCGAATACCCTGTTGCTCGTTCCTAGTGGCGCGCGCGCTGATGTCGATCTGGAAGATCCCGATGCGCCCGACGCAATCGAGGCGAGCACGGAACTGCATGTGGCGGCGTTGATCGAAGACGAGGTGCTGCTGTCGTTACCGCTCGCGCCGCGGCACGCCGAGGGGTCGTGCGCGGGTCGAATCGGAACGCAGGGCAACGATGAGGGCAGGAAGCACAGTGCATTTGCAGAACTCGGCGCTCTGAAGCGGCCGCATAACAAACATTAAGGAGCTAGTACCATGGCTGTTCAACAAAACAAGAAGTCCCCATCAAAGCGGGGGATGCACCGCTCGCACGATCATCTGAGCACGCCTCCTCTTGCAGTGGAGCCGACGACTGGCGAAGTCCACCTGAGGCACCACGTCAGCCCGACCGGCTATTACCGCGGAAAGAAGGTCGTCAACACCAAAGACGAGTAAGCCCGCGCTTCGCATATCCTTTTGCCGCAGCGTCCGCCCAGGACCAGAACAACAGCGGTCGCTTGAAGTGGAGGATTCCCGATGGATGTGACTGTTGCCATCGATTGCATGGGTGGCGACCACGGCACGCACGTGACCGTGCCGGCCGCGCTCGACCATTTGGGCCGCGACTCGGAGTCAGCGTTCATACTGGTCGGCGATCAGGCGCAGATACAGGCGGAGCTTGCGCGTCGTCGAGCCACACCTTCGCCGCGTGTGCGCATCCAGCACGCGAGCGAAGTCATTACGATGGACGAGCAACCTGCCGCGGCGCTGCGGGGAAAAAAGGATTCGTCCATGCGGGTGGCGATCAACCTCGTCAAAAAAGGGGACGCACAAGCGTGCATCAGCGCAGGTAACACTGGCGCGCTGATGGCGATCTCACGCTTCGTGCTGAAAACGCTGCCGGGCATCGACCGCCCCGCAATTGCGACGATATTGCCCACACTCAAGGGCCACACCTACGTCCTCGATCTGGGGGCGAACGTCGATTGCACAGCCGAGCATCTGCTGCAGTTCGGCATCATGGGTTCAGAGCTCGTCGCTTCGGTCGACAGCAAAGCTCAGCCAACCGTGGGCTTGCTGAATATCGGCGCTGAAGACATCAAAGGTAACGAAGTCGTGAAGCGGGCGGCGGAGCTGCTGCGCGCCAGCGATCTGAATTTTCACGGCAATGTGGAAGGCGATGACATTTACAAGGGCACCACGGATGTCGTGGTGTGCGACGGCTTTGTGGGGAATGTCGCTCTGAAGACGAGCGAAGGCCTGGCGCAAATGCTGGGGACGTACCTGCGCGAGGAGTTCAACCGCAATGCGCTCACCAAACTTGCGGGGCTGGTGGCGCGGCCGGTGATAAAGCACTTCAAACGCCGTGTAGATCATCGCCGTTACAACGGCGCTACCCTGATCGGCTTGCGCGGTGTGGTCATCAAGAGCCATGGCTCAGCTGATGTATTCGCGTTCGGCTTTGCGATTCAGCGCGCGGTGGAAGAGGCGCGAACCGGTGTTCTTCGGCACATCGAAGAGCGCATGTCCCAGATCCAAAAATCAGCGGCATGACGGTTTATTCCCGCATTACGGGCACCGGCAGTTACCTGCCGGAAAAAGTGCTCACCAACCGGGATCTCGAGCAGTTCGTCGACACCTCAGACGAGTGGATTTTCAGTCGCACCGGCATACGGCAGCGCCACATCGCAGCTGACGGCGAAAACACGAGTGACCTCGCCCTGGTGGCAAGTCGCAGAGCATTAGAGGCCGCCGGGCTCGAGCCTAAGGACATCGATCTCCTCATCGTCGCCACAACGACGGCGGATATGGTATTTCCGAGCACCGCGTGCCTGCTCCAGGCAAAGCTCGGTATCGCCAACTGCCCCGCTTTCGATATGCAGGCGGTTTGCAGTGGATTCGTCTATGCACTGTCTACGGCCGACCACTTGGTGAAATCCGGGCAGTATCGTCACGCACTGATCGTTGGCGCCGAAGTGTACTCCCGCATCCTCGACTGGAAGGATCGTGGGACGTGCGTGCTTTTCGGTGACGGCGCAGGCGCGGTGGTCCTCTCGAGAAGCAAACATCCGGGAATACTTGCATCGCGCCTGCATGCAGATGGACGCTATGCCCACATTTTGTCTGTGCCTGGCAGCGTCTCGCGTGGCGAAGTATGCGGGCGGCCGCTGCTGCAGATGGAAGGCAATGCGGTATTCAAACTCGCGGTGAAAGTGCTTGGTGAAGTGGCCCACGAAACGCTTGCGGCCGCAGGACTCGCGAAATCGGAGCTCGACTGGCTGATACCGCATCAGGCGAACATACGGATCATTCAGGCGACTGCAAAAAAGCTCGGCCTGAGCATGGAGCGGGTGATTGCGACCGTCGACCGTCATGCAAACACCTCGGCAGCGTCGGTGCCTCTTGCACTCGATGAAGCAGCCCGCGACGGCCGCATAAAGCCCGGACAGCATGTCATGCTCGAAGGGGTCGGCGGGGGTTTCACCTGGGGTGCGGTGCTGCTGCGCTGGTAACGGAATCTCGTGATGAAGAAATTCGCGTTGGTTTTTCCCGGGCAGGGGTCCCAGACGGTCGGCATGATGGAGCCGTTCGCCGAATCGCAGATCGTGCGGGCCGTTTTTTCAGACGCCTCCGAAGCGCTCGGCGAGGATCTGTGGAAGCTGGTGTCGAAAGGCCCTGCCGAAGCGCTGAGCTCTACCGTGAATACGCAGCCCGTGATGCTGACGGCAGGCTACGCGATTTATCGTGCCTGGCTCGAAGCAGGCGGCCCGGAGCCCACGATCGTCGCTGGCCACAGCCTGGGCGAGTACACCGCGCTGGTCGCGGCCGGTGTGCTGCAGTTCAGGGACGCTGTTCCACTCGTTCGTTTTCGCGCTTTGGCAATGCAGGACGCGGTACCGCTCGGCACGGGTGCCATGGCGGCCATCCTCGGGCTGGAAGATGAGGCGGTTCGTAGCGCATGCCGTGCAGCGTCGCTGACTGAAGTGGTTGAACCCGTCAACTTCAACGCACCGAGCCAAGTCGTGATCGCGGGCAACAGGGCAGCCGTGGAACGCGCAGCGGAGGCCGCCAAAGCCGCTGGCGCAAAGCGTGCTGTCATGCTCCCCGTGAGCGCGCCATTTCATTCTTCGCTGCTGGAGCCCGCGGCGAAGCGCCTTGCCGACTACATGAGCCGAGTGGCTTTCAATGCGCCGCGCATTCCTGTCGTCAATAACGTCGACGTCGCTATTCTGCAGAATGCCAACGAGATCAAGCAGGCGCTTTCGCGGCAAGCGTGCAATCCGGTGCGGTGGGTCGAAGTGATCCGAAAGATAGCAGAACTGGGCGTGACTGCAGTCGCGGAATGCGGACCCGGAAAAGTGCTGGCGGGCCTGACAAAGCGCATAGTCCCCACTTTGCAGGGGTACGCGATCACGGATCCACAATCGCTTGCGCAAACGTTGGAAGCCATCAAGTGAACGGCCTCGATGGCAAAGTCGCGCTGGTCACTGGCGCTTCGCGCGGGATCGGACATGCGATCGCTGCAGCGCTCGCGCGGGCAGGGGCTACAGTGATCGGCACCGCCACGACTCAATCGGGTGCAGATGCGATTCGCCAGGAGATGGCGACCAGCGGCTGGAAGGGCACCGGACTCGCCATGAACGTCAACGACCCTGCACAGGTCGACACCGGCATTGAATCGATTCAGGCGCAGTATGGCAGCATTGAAATCCTCGTCAACAACGCAGGTATCACTCGCGATAACCTGCTGCTCCGTATGAAAGACGAGGAGTGGGACGACATCATGGCGACCAACCTGAAGTCAGTATTTCGACTCTCGAAAGCGGTTGTGCGCGGCATGATGAAAGTGCGGTCCGGCCGCATCATCAATATCACGTCCGTCATCGGCACGACCGGCAATGCAGGACAGACGAACTACGCAGCAGCCAAATCGGGCGTGGCGGGATTTTCGAAAGCGCTGGCGCGCGAAGTTGGCAGCCGCAATATCACCGTGAATTGCGTTGCGCCCGGCTTCATCGATACGGACATGACTCGGGCCCTTGCCGATGAGCAGCGCAAGAGTCTGCTGACTCAGATTCCGCTGGGGCGACTGGGCAACGTCGATGACGTCGCACAAGCCGTTCTCTTCCTCGCCTCGCCCGGGGCGTCGTACATCACGGGCTGCACGCTGCACGTGAATGGCGGCATGCATATGGATTGAGCTTTTATGCTTTGTTTTTCAAGCGGTTTTGTCGCGGGCTAATGTGCTAAAATTCACATTCGTTCGAACCACATCCCGCTTCGTCAGGGATGGCCGCACACTCATTGATCATCTGGAAGAGGAAGGGGACCTAATGGAGAACATCGAGCAACGGGTCAAGAAAATTGTTGCCGAACAACTGGGCGTGAACGAGGCCGACGTCAAAAACGAGTCGTCCTTCGTGAATGACCTTGGCGCCGATTCGCTCGACACCGTAGAGCTTGTCATGGCACTTGAAGAGGAATTCGAGACCGAAATTCCGGACGAGGAAGCCGAGAAGATCACCACGGTTCAGCAGGCAGTCGATTACATTAAATCGCACGGGAAATCTTAGGCCGGGGGACGGTGCGAATTTGGCAAGACGCAGAGTAGTCATCACCGGCCTCGGAATCGTATCGCCCGTCGGCACTGGCGTCCCGGAAGCCTGGTCCAATATCCTCGCCGGCAAGTCCGGCATCGGCCGCATCACCCGCTTCGATGCTTCTTCTTTGCCCTCTCGAATCGCGGGAGAGGTGAAGAATTTTGATGTCAGCAAGTACCTTGCGCCTAAGGAAGCGCGTCGGTTCGATACGTTCATCCATTACGGAATTGCGGCCGGGATCGAATCGATCAAGGATTCCGGTCTCGACCTCGAACGTGTCAATCGAGAAATGGTGGGCGCCTGCATCGGGTCGGGAATAGGCGGCCTTCCACTTATCGAGGAAACACACAACGCGGTTATCGCGGGGGGACCGCGCAAGATTTCGCCTTTCTTCGTTCCGGGATCGATCATCAATCTGATCGCGGGGCAGCTTTCGATCATGTATGGGCTCAGAGGCCCAAATCTCGCGGTCGTCACGGCCTGTACGACCGCCAACCATTGCATAGGAGAAGCTGGACGCATCATCGAGTACGGTGACGCAGACGTGATGGTCGCCGGCGGTGCCGAGGCCACCCTCAGTTTGCTAGGCGTCGGAGGCTTCTGTGCGGCGCGCGCGCTCTCTGTTCGCAACGATGATCCCGAAGGAGCCAGTCGTCCGTGGGACAAGGACCGTGATGGTTTCGTGCTGGGGGAGGGTGCAGGCATGGTGGTGGTGGAAGAATACGAGCACGCAAAGGCGCGCGGCGCACGCATCTACTGCGAGCTTTCCGGCTATGGCATGAGCGCTGACGCCCATCACATCACAGCGCCGTGCGAGGACGGCGATGGGGCTGTGCGCTGCATGGCAAACGCGATGCGTAATGCCAGCGTGAATCGCGAGGAGGTCGACTATGTCAATGCGCACGGCACTTCCACCCCGCTTGGCGACGTTGCCGAAACTGTGGCGGTGAAGCGTTGTTTCGGCGACCACGCGCGGAAGCTTGCGGTGAGCTCGACCAAATCGATGACAGGTCACCTCCTCGGTGCTGCCGGCGGTATCGAAGCCGTTTTTTCGGTGCTTGCAATTCGCGACCAAGTTGCGCCGCCGACGATCAATCTCGTCAATCGAGATCCGCAATGTGATCTGGATTACGTGCCGAATACGGCGCGGCCCATGAAAATCGATGTGGTGCTGTCGAACTCCTTCGGGTTCGGTGGTACCAATGGCACGCTGGTGTTTCACAAGCTCTGAGTCCTGCGCAGGGATACCCGGGCGCAGCAATCCCGCGACGGCAACCTCATGATCCTTGTCGATGGCGTTGAGACAGCACTCGTTCCTGCCAGCGATAGAGGGCTTAGCTACGGAGACGGGGTATTTCGAACGCTCGCTGTACTGAACGGCATCCCGCAGCACTGGTTGCGCCACTACGCGAAACTGTCCTCCGATTGCGCAGCGATCGGTATGCGCTGCCCGGACGAAACCCTGTTTCAGAAGGATTTAAGAGGCGTCTGCCCTACGAATCCGAATTGCGCACTCAAGATTATCGTCACGCGAGGTGCAGCGGAGCGGGGCTACGCTTACGCAGAAACCGCAAGACCCACTCGTATAGTGCTTAGCGCGCGCCTGCCAAATTACCCGCAGACATATGTAAGCCGAGGTGTCAAAGTGCGTCGGTGCCAGTTGAAACTTGCGCACCAGCCGGCGCTCGCAGGCATCAAGCATCTGAATCGGCTCGAAAATGTGCTTGCGCGTGCCGAGTGGACTGGTTCCGATATCACGGAGGGCGTCTTGTGCGATGTTGATGACAATGTGATCGGCGGCACCATGACCAATCTTTTTGTCGTAAACGGCGAGAACCTCGCCACGCCGAGTCTCCACCGCTGCGGGATCGCCGGGGTGACGCGCCAACGTGTGCTCGAGGCAGCTGCGCGCTACGGCGTTGCGTGCGAGGTCAGGAACCTTCCGTTGAGCGACGTGCTTTTAGCTGATGAGATTTTTCTTGTAAACAGTCTTGCGGGTATCTGGCCGGTGCGCGAAATCGACAGGAAGAGCTTTGCACTCGGGGCTGTCACGCGCTCAGTGCAGCAGTGGCTGAAACAGGAAGACGATGCTCAAATGGCTTAAGCGCCTGTCGCTGGCGGCTGTCGTGGGCTTGCTGATCGCCGCCGGCTGGTGCGTGCGTTATCCATACCATCACGTGCCCCTCAAGAGCTCGCCGATGGAGTTCAGCATCACCGCCGGCAGTACATTGCGCAGTGCCACTCAGCAGATGGTCGACGCAGGCGTACTGACGTCCCCATTGCCATTCGAGGTGCTCACGCGCTTGTTCGGCGATCCAAAGAACATCAAGGCCGGAAACTATGAAATCGAGGAGGGCATCACACCGCTCAAGCTGATGCGCAAGATCACGCGCGGCGATTACACGGCGCTCGCGATCACGTTTGTCGAAGGGTCGACCTTCCGCCAGATGCGCAGCATGCTGGACGATCATCCTGCTCTCAAGCACGACACTCGGGGACTGAAGGATGTCGAAGTAGTGGAGCAACTCGGTCTCGAACCACGCTCGCCCGAGGGTCTTTTCTTCCCGGATACCTATCATTTCGTGCAAGGGGTAAGCGATCTGAGCATCCTCCGCCGTGCCTATCAGCTGATGGACAAGCATCTTGACGCTCAATGGCAGCAGCGTGCGCCCGAAGTGCCGCTTTCAACGCCATACCAGGCGCTGATACTCGCCTCTATCATAGAGAAGGAAACAGGAAAGGCGGTTGAACGTGCAACGATTTCGGCGGTATTCCTGAATCGGCTGCGGCTCGGCATGAAGCTGCAGACTGATCCTACGGTGATCTACGGCCTGGGCGAGTTGTTCGATGGCAACCTGCGCAAGCGCGACCTGCTCTCGGACGGACCCTACAACACTTATACGCGTGTTGGAATGCCACCTACACCCATTGCGATGCCGGGCATAGCGTCCTTGAATGCCGCTTTGCACCCTGCTCGAACCGATGCACTTTATTTCGTGGCCAAGGGCGATGGCAGCTCGCATTTTTCTCGCAGTCTGGAGGAGCATGACCGCGCCGTGACCAAGTACCAACGGTCCGGGAAGCGTTGATGCGTGGAAAATTCATTACGCTGGAAGGGCTGGACGGCGCCGGTAAAACGACGCAGCTTGGATGGCTCACCCGCTTTCTTCAGCAGCGGGGCATCGCGTTGCGGGTCACACGTGAACCTGGAGGTACACCGCTCGGCGAAAAACTGCGGGTGGTACTGCTCGATCCAGCCCAGAAGCTGAATCCCGAAACCGAAACGCTGCTGATGTTCGCCGCACGACGCGAGCACCTCGACAAACTGATCATTCCGGCACTTGAAGAGGGCACCTGGGTGCTCTGCGATCGCTTCACGGACGCGACCTTCGCGTATCAGGCGGGGGGCAGCGGAGTCGACTGGAGCAAGGTTGAAGCGCTCGAGAGTTGGGTGCACGGTTCGCTGCAGCCGGACCTGACCGTATACTTCGATGTCAGTCCTGAAATCGGCCGCGCCCGAACCGCGGCGATCAAGGCGCCGGACCGGTTCGAGCAAGAGCGCGACAGCTTTTATGCACGCGTTCGCGCTGCTTATCTGCGCCGCGCGCACGAGAGTCATGGCCGAATTCGTGTCATCGATGCGAGCTCCTCGATTGAAGTGGTGCAGGCAGAACTCGAGCCCACGATCCTCTCTCTAATCGAATGCAGCGCAGTCTCCCGCGGTATACCTGCGGATTCTCCGTAGTCACGACGTATCTACCGGAATCATGCAAGCACTGGAGTGGCACGAGCACGTATTTCAGCGACTCATCGCAAACAAAGCGACCCTTCCTCACGCGCTCCTTTTGCGTGGCCCGCGCGGCATTGGCAAGCTCGCGTTCGCGCGCGCGCTCGCGCAAGCTCTCCTGTGCGAGGTTCCAGCGGAAAACGGCCGCTCCTGCGGCGCGTGCAGGGCGTGCGCATGGTTCGAAACCGGCAGCCATCCTGATTACCGCCAGATCGAGCCCGAAAGCGAGAGCACCGACAGCGCGGACGGCGAGAAGAAGTCGAACGCCATTTCGGTGGACCAGATACGCGCCTTACCCGACTTCATCAACCTGTCGAGCCATCGCGGCGAATCGAAAGTTGTGGTCATCCATCCTGCCGAGATGTTGAACGTGAACGCTGCAAACGCACTGCTCAAGAATCTGGAAGAGCCGCCACCCCGCACCTATTTCATGCTCGTCACTCATCGGCCCCATCAGCTGCTACCCACGATCAAGAGCCGCTGCCAGCACATTGCACTCGGAGCGCCCGACACCGCTGCGGCAACGGCGTGGTTAACTGAAAAGGGCGTGCGCCGACCTGAGGTTGCGCTGGCGCATGTGGGTGATGCACCGCTCCTTGCACTTGAACTCGACGACACCGAATACTGGGGAGCGCGCGCAGCTTTTATGCGTCATTTGACGGCTCTTGATATCGACGTGTGGTCGGCCGGGGAAGCGGTTCGCGATTTTCCGATTCCTTACGCGATCGCCTGGCTGCAGAAATGGTCTTACGATCTCGTGTTCCACCGGATCCTGGGTACGGTGCGATACAACCCGGACTATAGCGAAGCGGTCTCACGTATCGCGTCGAAGATCGATCTGCGCGCGGCAGTTCGTTTCCACCGCGAGATGGTCAAGCTTCAAAGAATCGCGAACCACCCGCTCAACGCACGCTTGTTCATCGAAAATGTTCTGCTCGCATACCGTGACCTGGTGCAACCGCACGAGCTCGCAGCCTGATGATGCTCGTCGATTCGCATTGCCATCTCGATTTTCCAGAGCTTGTCGAAGACATCGCGGGCGTGCTGGCGGACATGAAACAGCGAGATGTCTCGCATGCGCTGTGCGTATCGGTAACGCTCGAGGATTTTCCGAAGGTGAGGGCGCTTGCCGAGCAGCATGCCAACTTATATGCCTCGGTGGGTACGCACCCGGATTATCCCGATCATCCTGTCGTCACGCCCGAAGAACTCGTCCGGCTTGCCGAGCACCCCAAGGTCGTCGCGATCGGTGAAACGGGCCTGGATTACTATCGCCTGACGGGCGATCTGGAATGGCAGCGCGAGCGATTCCGAGCACATATCCGCGCTTCAAAAACATCCGGCAAACCGCTGATTATTCATACCCGCTCAGCAGCCGCGGATACGTTGCGCGTGATGCGAGAGGAGCGCGCTGATGAAGCGGGTGGCGTAATGCACTGCTTTACAGAAACTTGGGAAACCGCGCAGGCTGCGCTCGAACTGGGCTTCCATATCTCCTTTTCAGGCATCGTCACGTTCAAGAACGCCGGGGCGTTGAAAGAAGTTGCGCGGCTCGTGCCGCTGGACCGCCTGCTCGTGGAAACCGATTCACCTTATCTTGCCCCCGTGCCGTATCGCGGCAAGGTGAACCGGCCCGGATGGGTCAGGTATGTCGCTGAAGAAATTGCACGTCTGCGCGGTATATCGCTCGAGGCGCTTGCAGCGGCCACATCCAGCAACTTCTTTCGACTGTTCAAGATTACGGATCCAAGTTGAAACAGCGTATCCGAACGCTCGTAGTGCTGCTCTGTTTGTCGATTTCGACCCTGGCCTCTGCATCGACTTACGATGACATGCTGCGGGCGATTGAAATCGACGACCAGCGCACCGTCGCGGGACTCCTGAAACGCGGCCTCGATGTCGACAGTGTCAATCCCCGAGGCGAGTCTCTGCTGATGCTGGCGGTGCGCTCGGGCAAGGTCAGCGTCATCAAGACGATCCTCGCCGCCAAACCGAAAATCAACGCCCGCAACGCTTACGGCGAAACCGCCTTGATGCTTGCGGCGATTAACGGGCGCACGGAGCTCGTTCGAATACTTCTCGACAGCGGCGCTGCGGTGAATCACAGCGGATGGACACCGCTGATGTACGCGGCGACCAACAATCACGTGGAAGTCGCGCGCATGCTGCTGGCGCGCGGAGCCCAGGTCAATTCAACTGCCCAGAACGGGACCAGCGCGCTTATGATGGCTGCGCGCGACGGTCATCTGCCGATGGTGTTGCTACTTCTGGAACATGGTGCCGACGTGAACTACACCTCCGAGTTCGGATACAACGCGCTGAATACGGCGATGGATCGCGGCCGGCGCGACATCGCCGATGTGCTCATACGTGCCGGTGCCACGCGGCGATAAGCACCTGTGCGAGGCGAACGTGCGCCCGTTCTGCGCCACCCCTTAAACCGCGCATAATATGTATTATGTTAAATAGGGAGTTGCGGTCGTATTCGTGATGTCCGATGGGTGTCCGAGAACCCCCCGACACACCGCTCGCCTGAACCCTACTTAAAATGCGTGCCGTCAAAACATCGACGGCAAAAAAATACTAACTGCCCGTAACCCATCGTCGCGCTTCTCATGAGCGTCGCTGA
>JAQGNH010000310.1 GCA_028291945.1 Betaproteobacteria bacterium | reverse complement strand
CTGGTGATCTACTTTACGGTCGGCTATCTATTCTTACGCGGCACTCTGCTGTAGGTTCAATCTCGGAACGGCGCCGAATGGGCCGCGATTTGATCGCGCTGCGAATCTTACTCATCACGATATATCGCGACGCGCGAGCGCCTCTTTCCATACGCCTGGAGTCCCGTAACGGACTCGATAAGAGCACGTACTTTCCGGAGCTGATAGACGAACTGAGACCGATCCCCCACGATTTCGTAGCTGATGGCGAACTGGTCGTGCTCGATGAGCGCGGCTGTCCTCTGTGGCACCGACTACAGAAGCGGCATGTGCTCCGAGATGCTCACCGCATCCGGCGTGCGTCTATCGAAGATCCTGCGGCGCATCTTCGCGTTCGATCTGCTCTCGCTGGATGGCCCAGACTTCAGAAAACGAACCTGCTCGATCGTAAGGACGCGCTGCATCGTCTGCTTCCAGCTGACCGACGCGTGCGCTATGCACGGCACATCAATGACTCGTGTGTCGAGGTGTGGCAGCTTGCGGTGCAGATGGAGCTTGAGGGGATCGTGGCCAAGGAGGCAGGCTCGATCTATGCCACTGGACGCACTACTCGGTGGCTGAAGATCAAGACCGATATAGGCGCTGAGCGAGAAAAGCAACGACGTCCATGATAGAGCTAGGAAAAACTTCATAACGCTCTACACGGAAGAGACGTGATAGTCCGATGCGCACGGCGCTGGGCAGATGGTCAACTCTGCCGCCGGGCCGGGCGCAAATGGACGACCATGTGTGTGTTTCCTGGGGAGGACACCGAGTCATGGACAATCCTCGACTGTTGGATGTAGCCGAACCGCTAAACGCCTCGGCGACGAAGAGCTCTTTAACGCGGTGACGCGCGTCTTCACCCGTACAGCGCCGTCATTAATTAGCGCAATTGCTGCAGCGATTATGGCGGGGGACCTCAAAACTGCCGCTCTCGAGGCGCACTCGCTCAAAGGCGCGGTTGCGGTATTCGAAGCGCCCTTAGTCTTGAACAGCGTAACCGACCTCGAGCGTCACGCTAAAAACGCCGATGCCATAGCTGCTGGCGTAGCATTCGAGAGGGTAAAGCCGCTTGTCGAACGTCTACTGATCGAGGTTGGTGCTAAGACCGCTGAATCTTGCTTGCGGTTTTCACTGCCTCCAATACCCAAGGCGCCTTAGCCGCTTTCAACGCAGCACTGTAGGCCATCTTAGCCTCGCCTTTGTTTACGACGACCGCCGCTTGCGGCCTTCTTGGCTAACGCGGGCGACGCGCTCGCGCTCACACAGTCGCCTGTACCCGCTGATTCCCCGCTACGGCATACCCGAGATCTTCCACACCGAGGGTAGCCAGTTCACCAGCTCGCAATTCACCGACCTGCTCACCCAGAACGGCATTGCCATTAGCATGGACGGCAAGGGCGCGTGGCGCGACAACGTGTTCGTGGAACGACTCTGGAAGACGATCAAGTACGAAGAGGTCTATCTGCACGCCTACGACAGTGTATCGGACGCCAAGGCGCGGCTTGCTCGATATATCGATTTCTACAACCGGCGCCGGCGACATCGCGCGCTTGACGGCGTCACACCCGATGCCGTGTACTTCCAATCGCTGCCGATACCGTTCGCCGCATAACCCGCAGGGCTGCACTTATCTTCTCAAAAAACTGTCTTAACAGACGGGGCCACCTCTCACCATCGCTTGAGTTTCGGAGGCTGACTATGAATGACGGAAAAACAATTTTGTTGGCAGTTTGGGCATGCGTCGGTGTTCTGATCGTGATCATTCACGCGGGTGCGGGAAACACAGCATCGATGAAAGCCGCTCAGCCGCCAATTCCCGGAGCAGGCCCGTTGGCTCAACCCAGATCTCTCCAACAGGTAGGTGTTCCGACCGATCAGACACGGGCGGTAATACCGCCGGACAATCCGCAAACGCCGGAGAAAATCGCTCTCGGCCAAAAACTTTTCTTCGATGGGCGGTTGTCCGCCGATGGGACCGTCGCTTGCGCCAGTTGCCACAATCCCGAGCGCGCATTCACAGATGGCAGGCCAACGTCCGTAGGTATCCACGGCGGCGTCGGCCAAAGGAACGCTCCAACTATTCTGAACGCACTCTACAATAAGACGCAGTTCTGGGATGGCCGGGCGAAGACGCTGGAAGAGCAGGCGGCGCTGCCCATCGTCAATGCAATCGAGATGGGCCAGCCGAACCTGAACGCCGCGGTCGCCCGCATCGCAGGCGTGGGCGAGTACCAGCAAGCATTCAGCCGGGTATTCGGCGGCCCGGCCAACGGCCCAGATCTCCTGCGCGCGATTGCATCCTACGAACGCAGCCTGGTTTCATTCAATTCTCCTTTTGATCGCTTCATCGCCGGCAACAAGAACGCGATCGACGATGCGGCAAAGCGCGGCTGGGAGCTTTTTAATACCCGTGCCCGCTGCAATAAATGCCATGCTTTGACGGAAGACAAGCGCGACGTTACGAACTTTACGGACAACGACTTTCACAACATCGGCATCGGTATTATCCAGCACAATGTCGCGGCGCTTGCACGACAGGCCGAACGGTTGGTTACTTCTGGAGATGCCGCGGCCGTCGATCGGGCAGCGCTGCAGACGGACATGAGCGCTATAGGACGCTTCCTCATCACTAAGAAGGAGCCTGACATTGCCTCCTTCAAGACACCGAACCTGCGCAACGTGCTCGTGACGGGGCCTTACTTTCACGACGGTTCGCAAGTGACGCTCTGGGATGTCATGGATCACTACAACAAGGGCGACGGGCTGCAGGATCCCTGGCTCGACGAAGACATCCAGCCGCTTGCCCTTACGGAGAGAGACATTGACGACGTTGTCGCTTTCCTCGCGTCGCTTACGAGCGACGATTATGAGAAACAGGGGGTTAAAGAGCTGGCGCGCCAGCGCGCGCTTTCACGAACGCAACGGCCGCAGCGTGACACGGCGCGGGCATTTGGCCCGAAACCGGTCCAGCCCAAGCCGCCTGGGCCGTGACCAACTCACAAGACCGTTTTGAGTCCGACCATCGACTTGTTCTTCCGGACGGATCGATAAAGCACCTCCACAGGACTGCGTGGGCTTCGAAGCCAAAGGGCACGGCGGCGCGAAGCGACCGGCGTACGACCCGCGCCGCACATGCCGCTCGCGGAGATGACCGTTCTGTGACGGATCGCATTCAGCCGTATCGATTCCTCCATCGATTCGGTGAACTCGACGCGCAGGCCAGCTTTCCTGCCTTCCACTGCCACTCGAGCAGCAAGCGCGTCTCGGAATCGACAACGTTGTTATGCGGAAGTCTCACCTCTGTCCCGCGTGAAGCCATCGGCGAATCGACATAAACCGAAAGCGCGTTCCTAATACGTGCCATGCCGCAGCAGGTCGCTCAGGACATGACAGTTACTGTGCTCCTCGAACCGCTGCTGGATTCGGTCTCGGACTGCGGCAATAGCGACTCGGCTGCAGAGAGACGCCAAGAGGCGGAGAGTCTGATTCAGATCATTTAATTGTCGAGGCGTCGGTCAAGCCGCTGCGAGCGCAAGCTTCGCCGCGAGTGGTTTCGAGCGGTCTTCCACTGTTTGCGTTTTACCCACTTCGATGCGTCCAGCATCTATCCCCGTCTGTGCGATGAAATCCGCGATCGCACGCGCTCGTTGCGCCGCGAGATCCGCGAGCACGGTATCGGGCAGCGGCTCGATCTGCACCAAGCGTTCGAACAGCGCCTCATAAAAAGCGCGATCACCTCTGCCGCGTCCGAACACGGCCAGCATCGGATTCACGCGGCGCACCGGCTTGCCGCTCTTCTTCGTATACTCGGCTGAGAACCCATCGACCGCGTCGCCTCCGGCACGCGCAGCGAGCAATTTCTCCAGTGCGCGTTGCGTATCCGGATCGTCGTAGGCAATCGGGCCCGGATCTTCGCCGGGTTTGAGCTTAACGCCGAGCGCTCGCACAAGCTCTTGCCGCGCCTCTGCGTCGCGCAGCGCCTGACCGTCACGCTGCGGATCGTATGCGCCTTGCACGACGAGCTTCAACTGCCGGCGCTCGTTAAGCGCTTGCGCCACCGCCTTCAATTGCTCACGCATCGGCGGCGTGATCCGCACGCTGCCCGGATCGAACTCGACGCTTTGCAGATCCTTGTCGTCGTGACCGCCCAGAAGTCCGGCGATAAAGCGGAACGGTGCCGTCACGATGCGTTTCAGAGTAGTCGTGATGGCATCACGGATCAGCGCGCCGTATTCGAACTTCGGATTGTTGAGGTCGCCTCTCACGGGCACCGCGAGGTGTATCCGGCCATCCGGTTCTTTGAGCAAGGCCACCGCCAGATCCAGCGGCAAATCCAGCGCATTGGGTGCTTCCACCCGCTTACCGAGCTGGAAGTCAGTCATAACGATCTTGTTGTCGCCCAGCAATTGTGAATCAGCGATCTTGTACTGCACTTCGAGCGACAGACGGCCCGCCGCAACCTCGCGGCCCGCGAAGGTCACGCTGTAGGGCGAAAGCGGCGGCATTTCCACATTGTCAAAGTTGACAGCGATGTCCATAAACGATTTTGGATCTGCGGGCTTCAGTGACCCGGCCGCGCGCGCCGACCCGTTCGGGTCGATCACGCCCTCGAGCTTGAGCTCCGCGCGGCTTTGCGGTGCCGACGACAGGCCGACGATGGCGCCGTTGAGCGCTTTCACTCGCGTCGCGAATGGCAACACCAGGCTGTTATCGGCAAAATCCAGCGTGCCTTGCTGCAATACAACGCGTACAACACGCACCGGGAACCGATCGCTCTGGGTTGTTCTGGTCTGCGCGCTCGCCTGAGAGTCGGTGCCGCGCTTCAGCACCTGCGTGATGTTAACGCTGCGGTCTTTGGTGATGAAGATCTTCGCGCCCGGCGCCTGAACGCGGATCTCCTTCACCGTCAAGCGGTTCGGCGAAACGGTGAGCGCGATGTTCTCGGCGGCGAGCGCCTTCCACGAGAGAAACCGATCGCCGGTATCCGCCTCGTTCACGAGCAGATTGAGAATCCTCGCGTTGCCTTCCATGCGCAACGCGGGTTTGCCGCTGCTGCGATAGTCGAGCCGTGCCGTGGCCGACGCCGTGCCTGATTTCAAATCGAGGATGGTGTAGCGCGCCAACACCGGCCGCAACGGCTCAGCGGCAACTCCCGCCGCATCAAGCTTGACGTCCGCCTGCGTGAAATCCTGTGCGAGCGTCCCACTGACATTGATCGTTCCACCCTGTGCCACGCGGAGCGTGCCCTTCAGGTCAATGCGCGATTTATCATCGCTTGCAACGTTCTTCAACGCGGCAGCAACTTCCACGTCGTAGCGAACTGCAGGTTTGTAGCTGCGATCGGAAAGCGCCACGCGCACACCCGACACATCGGCGGCATGCACGACATACTTCCAATGCGGCTCGACGCCTTTCTCACGCACTGCTGCGGGCTTATTCGATGAGCGCTCAGTTGAGAACGCATCGACCAGCGCGATGCGACCGTTTTCCGCAACGGTAACCGCGGTGCTGCCGCCCTTGATTGCAAGCGTGTCGATACCCACGGTGCGCGCCGCCATATCGAAGCGTCCACCGTCGAGAGCTACCGACTTGATGTCGACCAGCGCTTCCCCGTCAGCAGGTTTGAGGCGTGCATCTGTCAGCGTAAGCCGAGCGCCCTCGGCTGTGACCTGAGCCTTCTCTGCCCCCGTGGCGATGTCGAGCTTGAAGTCAGCGTGCACGGCGAAGGCGTAATCCAGCGGGCTCGCGTGCGTGTGATCGGTATAAAGCACTCCCACGTTCTCGATCGTTATTGCTTCGGCGCGCGTGTGGAACGGAGCTGAAGTATCTTTTTTGTGCGCAATTTTTGCTGCAGGCTTTTCCTTGAAAAGGCTTTGCCAATTCAGCGTGCCGTCCGCAGACAGCGCTGCGGCGAACGACCCGTTGGCCAACCTGAGTCGAGGCACGATGAGCTCGTGCTTCGACAGATCGTAACGCGCATCGGTCGCCTCGATCGTATCGAGCGCGAGCATCGGGCGTTGTTCCCCGTTCTGCGCGATTGCCAATGCCGAGACCTGCGCATGGACTCCCTGCAGAGCAAATGCCGCGGCGCCATTGTCGTACGAGAAGTC